>JBCDBQ010000804.1:0-3176 GCA_039183375.1 Pseudomonadota bacterium | reverse complement strand
CGCGGGTTCAGCTTTGGCCGCACCAATCGCTTTCACCCCACGGCTTTGTGGTGTTTGTCGGGCTGACGGCCATCTTCCTTGCCATACCGCTGGTGGGCCTTCTGGGAACGCCGGCGCTCTGGTGGGTTCTGTTTCCCTTTGTCCTGACCCTGGCTGCGCTTTGGATGAGCCTCAGGAAGAACTGGAACGATCGTCGGATTGTGGAAGAGTTGTCGATCTGGCCGGACCGGATCGAGCTTGTCCGCCAATCGCACCGGCACCCTACGCAACGCTGGGCTGCCAACCCCATGTGGGTCAGAGTGGCGCTGCATGAGAACGTGGGCCCAGTCCCTTACTACGTGACATTGACCGGCGCCGGCCGAGAGGTCGAGATCGGCTCGTTCCTGAGCGAGGATGAACGCAAGAGCCTGTATTCGGATCTGAACGAAACGCTCAGAAAACTGCGGCTCTAGATCCGGCCCAACGCACGGCCCTCCCGTTTCCATAAATGGTCTGCTTATGGGGGGCAGTTGCAGATAGGGCGCAATCCTCCGCTAAGATGTCTGCGGTGCGGAAAATGTCCGCTTCGAGCCCACATTGACCTACTAGTCTCTAAAGTGCCCAACTAAAGCGGTGCAAGTGTTACTGCGAACCAGACCAAAGGCGTTGAATGCGGGTTGCTTGGAAAATGGTCGGCACAGGGGTCGCCAGTTGCGCGGTGACATGGCTGCTCTTTGTGTCGATTTATCGACCAACCGATCATGACTACCTCATCACCACAACATCCTATTATTTCAAGCGTATGTCTGAAATCGGGCATACCGACGCTGCATCGTTTTCGGATTGTAGGCTTGACGAAGCTGACGCCTCCGACCGAGATATGGGAGTTTCGATGTTTGGGCTTTGTCGGAGTGAGACCGACGGGGAGACGTTTTACTTCACCATCGCGATGAGCCCTACCGCGAATAACGTTTACGCTGACATGGAACGGCGAAGCGCTGACGACTGACGGCAGCATCGTCCCGCACAGCCAACCTTCGCTGTCCCAACTCAACTATTGTCTGTCTTGGCGAAAAATGCTGTGAGGCAGATCAAAGGCTTGCGGGATGAATTAACCTGCAAGTTCAGTTGGGACAGAGGCGACGAAATCGCTTAGCGCAGGATTTCGCCCCTATCCGCAACCGACCACTACACTGTCCGCAAATTCCGGAAGATCAGGAGAAGGATGCCGGGCGGGACGGCCAGGCGGCGGTTCACAGGCTGGATGGGCACAGTGACCCGGAGCTTGGCGAAGATACCGGGCGTGAGACGCGCAAGCCGTCCGTGAACGAACGACTGGAGGACGTTCTGAACAAGCCGCGTGAGAAGCTGGAGATCGAGGACGACCGCGAACAGAAGAAGGATCAGGAAGTCGAGAAGGAGAATGAGCGCGAGATCGACACGGACGTAGACCGCGACCCCGGCCTCTCCCATTGACCTGCCGCCGATCATTTCCCGAAGGTTTCCGCGAATGCCGCAACGACCTCAAGTGAAGTGCTTGATGAGGGGGGTTAGCTTCACCACGGCTTCCACAACGGGTGTCGCCGCGCTTCCGATCACTCGGGCAGTCTCTCCCATACGCCCCAGCAGCCCCGCCAGAATGCCTTGATTAGGCTCGGATCGCGAGGCTTCCTTGGTGAGGTTGGATGCATCGTCGAGAAGCTCGCGCAACTTCGGATCATCGAGCCCCTCGAGCCGGGCTTCCAGTTCAGCGATGCGCTCCAGCAAAGTGGTCAGCTCCGCCTTCGCCGGATTGCTATCGGGCATGCCACTTATCTGGTTCAGGCTGTCTTTGAGCGTTCCCGCGACCGTGGCGTTACCGTGAAACGTGTTGCCTTGGCCGTAGTTCACATTCTGCGTGCTTCCGGTTTTATCGCCCATGATGACCTCCGATGTGAATGTCGCGATCGGCGACCTGAGTGCCTTTTCTATGCCGATAGCGACGCGCGCTGCGTCGATTTGAAACCTCTGAATCGCCATCTGCCACGCATCCATCTCCTGCTTTCTTTCAGCAACCATCCCACACAAGCTCGCCAATTGACGCGCGCTCATATAGTCATAGCCTGGGTTCGGTTTGCTGTAGTCGGGCGGTTTATGGCTCTTGCTCAGCACGTCATCATAAAAGTCGAGATGGTGCTGGTTGCCTGACCAAAAGTCTTTTCCGAAGAGCCGACCTGGATGCTGGGGCGGCAACGGAATTTGCCCGGTTGTCGCGCCCGGCAAGGCCTCTGCCCCCATGTGAAGCTGATCGCTGACGAGCTTCAGGCATTGCTGGATCCGATCGATGCGCGGCTCACAATAGTCCTCGTGGCTTTTGGCGGTACTCAGGAACGAATGGTGGCTCTCAACCACCTTCTGGTTTGAGTTGTTCGACCATGACAGAAAAATCCGGAAAGTGGCCCGATCAGAAACTTCCGCCAGGTCGCTGACAATGGACGCAAAGTGATGTTTGGGGTCGAGCATGGTCAGATCATCGCGTACCCGTGTCGATGTAACGTCAGAATGGGCGACAGATTTACGCAGGGCAAGGGTCTTTTGCCGGCGAACCAGCCGACCTTGTTGCCCGCGAGAGCGAAGGTCAGGGGCGGTCAAAGGTGTGAGCTCTGCGCAAAAGAGTGAGTGTCAAAGTCCGCACAGCCGACCTCCGCTGTCCCAACGGAAATACTGTCTCTCTTGGCCAGAACCGCTGTGAGGCAGATCAAAGGTTTGCGGGCTGCGTTATCCTGCAGGTTCAAGTGGGACAGAGACCGCGAAATTGCTGAGCGCAGGGGTTCGCCCCTATCTGCAACCGACCCCTTATGCGCCCAATCGCAAGCAGGCCGGACGGGCCCTAAGATGCGTCAGGTCGTGTTGCGTGGCCCAACCAACGTCGCGGAGAATCGAGCACCGCGAACCGCGCTAGCCCAGCCTGTCCTTCACCATGGGACCGACTTTGCCGAAATCCATCTGGCCGGCATATTGTGATTTGAGCATGCCAATGACGCGACCCATGTCGCGCATGGATTGCGCACCGAGCTTGGCGATTGCCGCCTCAATGGCGTCTGTGACCTGTTCATCGGTCAACTGCTTGGGCAGAAAGACCTCGATCGTCTTGATTTCCTCAAGCTCTTTATCCGCAAGTTCCAGGCGCCCGCCTTCTTCATAGACCTGCGCGCTTT
>JBCDBQ010000803.1:0-3177 GCA_039183375.1 Pseudomonadota bacterium | reverse complement strand
GGCTCGGCTTCGGCGGTGGCTCAAGGGCTTTGCGACTTTGCGCTTGGTACCGACACGGGTGGTTCGGTGCGCATTCCCGCCAGCTACTGCGGTCTCTACGGGCTTCGACCAACGCATGGACGATTGCCGGTTGAGGGAATGTTGCCTCAGGCGCCCAGTTCGGACACTCTTGGCTGGTTCACGAGGGATGCCGAAACAATGAGACGGGTTGCAGAAACTCTCTTCGAGGCAACCGTACCCACAAACCTGCCGACGGAATTAGCTGTCGCAACTGACATGTTTGAATACTGTGACGCTTCTGTCCGCGAGGCGTTGCTACCAGCAATTGATCGATTGACCGAACTTGTCGGTCAAAAGCGCGACGTGCAACTGGCCGCCGAAGGCATAACCGTCTGGGCCCAGGCGCAACGCGATATACAACTTACCGAGGCTTGGGAGACGTTTGGCAACTGGGTTGACGAGGAAAATCCGTGTTTTGCCTTCCTTGTATCCCGCGCCCTCCAATACGGAGCATCGGTGACCTCATCTGAGCTGACGGCGGCATCGGAGGTTCGTGAAAGCGCCCGCAAGCAACTTGCGTCTCTGACACCTGCAGGCACAATTCTCTGTTTGCCCACTGCACCTGGAATAGCACCTCTCAGGGGAGAGAGCTTAAACTCGCTAGGCGCAACGCGCGATCAAATCAATTGCGCCTGCTGCCTCGGTGGACTCGCAGGTCACCCGCAGCTCAACCTACCACTGGCAGAGGTTGAGGGCGCCCCTGTCGGATTATCAATCGTCGCCGCTCGCGGCGAGGACCTGACCTTAGTTGCAGTCGCCAAAGCATTGGAGGAACGAGTATGAGCGAAGCCGACAGAACGCCGAACATTCCGGAAGTTGTTGCGGAGGTGGCAGCACTTTTCGAGCGCTACGAGGATGCGCTCACCAGCAAGAATGTCGACGTGCTCGACGATACGTTCTGGAACAGCCCGCATACCATTCGCTATGCCCTCCACGAAAACGGCTATGGCTTTGACCAAATCCACGCGCACCGCGTGGCGAGGCCGCCAGGGCCTGGACACAAGGAGAAGTGGATTAGGCTGGAGATCCTGACACTGGGGTATGACTTTGCCACGGTGAACCTGGAGTACAAGGTTCGAGGCCAGGAACTGGTTGGGCGACAGAGTCAGACCTGGGTTCGATTTCCTGAGCTTGGTTGGAAGGTCGTCGCGGCCCACGTCTCGACCGTGAGCGAAGAAAAGTTCTGGTAGCCGCCTATAGTTCGCCCCGCGATGTCTACACTGAGTGAAACAGTACCACTGTTGTGTTGGTTGGTTCCAAGCTGGTTCTGACACGGAGAAACAATGATATTCATGCCGAAGTTCAGCACGAGTACTTCAGGTGCAGGTTGTGATCGGCAAAGGATTGTGTAAGCCTTACTGGCATTGGAAACGATAAGCCAGCCTGCCATTAACAAGAACTCATACTTGGATATTTGAGGGACTTTGAATGTCTAGAACGTGGTTGATCATTCTTTTTCTCGTTTCAGCGTCGCAGATGGCACATGCGACCCCTCAAGTCCCGAGCTCTCTAGAGCAATCAGCACACACAAGCGGTTTAGTACTCGTTGCAAAGAAGAAGATTGGCCGATCACGTTTTTGCCGGGCTGTATTTAGCTGTCGTGTGGGTGGCAGGTGGGGGCCCTGCATGCGTCGAAAAGGTTACTCTGGTAAGCCGGGAAGCGGATACGTCTGCAATCGAAATCCGGCTGCTAGAAGATAGTTTGTCCAACTTTCATGCAGAGATGAAAGAATTGAGACAAGCGTAAACTAGGTCGGTCGCTCATGACTTTTTGCTCAGGGTGTTTCGGCGCTACGTTAGTTCATGCCCATCGCCTCAGTGAGTAAAACTGAGCCCATCGTGTTGGCTTTGGACCGGGCCTGCTTCTGTTATTATTCTTTAGAGCTGGCCCTCGTCCTTGACTCAAAATGCTCAAACAAGTTTTGAATTTGTGAGTTGAGACCGCACGCTCGTGACTCGAAGCGGGAATTCTCTTCACCTAGCAACGTCCGCACCACCCTTGATAGGTGTTTGGTCAGTACTATCTGAAGTGCTATCAGAACGGGAGCGATCGTATGAAAACCGTCTGGGTTGCGGTATTACTAACGATGATGTTCAGCCAGTTGGCGCACGCTGATGAAGGCAAGCGCGTTGGTTCGATCATTGGTTTTGACAAGGCACAGTCCTTCGCCTGTAAACAGAAGTCGGACTACAAGGTCGTTGCATGGGCTTATGAGCGGCTGAAATCCCTGCCGGAAGACCAAGCGCACATTGCAGACAAGATGAGCAAGAAGACGTTTCGCGACATGACGAAATCCCTAGGCAAGTTGTCGACTTATCAGGAGGGCACTTTCCAAGCCAATATGGTGAAGTTCCTATGCAGGACGATTGACTCGGTATTGGCAAAGGCTGAGGAAAAGCATCTCAGTCAGCAATAATGTCTGCGAGTTGGATCGATGTCTGCCGAGATTTGATTGGCATCATCGTTCCTGTCGTCTGCCCGACGCAAGCGCACGGTGGCAAATCTCGCATGGTGGGTTGCTCCCTCATCGCGGTGCCACGCTGAAACGGCTGCCGAGCTCGAAACCTCAACATCACGCCTTGCTGATCCGACAGAGCAGCGCCTTCAAATTGGTTTGGCCCGAAGCCGGATCGCGTTGCGTGCCATCGGTGAGATGATTGACCGGCCGCCATGGATGAAACGGCTGGCGTTCGCCCCAGCCGATAGGCATAAACACCGCATTCGGTCGAATGCCGGCGTAGACCCAGGCCCGCGCCTCAACTGACCCGTGCGCCGTTTCGATCTGAGCCCTGCCACCATCCTCAATGCCCAAGGCGGCTGCTTTCTCGGGGTGGATTTGCACGTAAAGGTCCGGCCACATCTCCTGCGCCTGCCAGGCGTAGTGCGTCCAGGAATGAAACTGTGGTGCAGCCGGTCGTCCGGTGACAAGCTCGGTGTCGAAGCCTAGCGCGCGCAGAGACTGGCCGGGCGTCTCGCCGTCCGGTTGCACGATGCGTGCAGGTGATGTTGCGGCATTGGCGTAGAACGGCGAAGGAATGCCATCTGTATCGTCGTCCTGTAGTGTGTCGATATAAGCAACGTCGTGTAGCGTTTCTCGTTCACCATAGAACTCTGGC
>JBCDBQ010000802.1:0-3181 GCA_039183375.1 Pseudomonadota bacterium | reverse complement strand
TCACGAATATCACCAATAAGTATTTCGATAGCGGCGATTATCCGGAAGCGCTCCGGCGCGCGGTTGACGCGATTGATGTCGATGGTGTGCGCAGGCGACAGCAGGATGCCGCCGGGCGCACGCGCATTGGTGTTGGCTTCTCGATTTTCTGCGAGCAAGGCGCTCATGGCACCTCGGTTTATCAAGGCTGGGGCGTGCCGATGGTTCCAGGTTATGAGCAGGCCACAGCGCGCTTGACGCCGGACGGGGGCCTGGAATTGCGCGTTGGTGTGCACAGTCATGGTCAGGGTCTGGAGACGACGTTGGCGCAAATCGCTAACACCGAGATCGGGGTCGATCCTGCCAAGGTCAAGGTTGTCCACGGTGATACCGCCTACACACCTTATTCGACTGGTACCTGGGGATCGCGGGCGATTGTCATGGCCGGTGGTGCGGTTGGTACGGCGGCGGCTGAACTCGGCAATCGAATTCGTGCCATTGCGGCTCACTTGCTGCAAGCCAAAGCGGAAGACGTCGTTCTCTCGGAAGGATCTGCCAGAGTCGGCGATGCCGAGGTGACGCTCGAGGAAGTCGCCCACACCTGGTATCGCAAGCCGCAGTTCCTACCACCCGATGTCGATCCGCGAGGCCTTGAAGCGACCGAAGGCTATAAGACGAAACCGGATACAGGAACGTTCTCTTACGCCTGCCACGCAGTTGTCGCGAGTGTCGATTTGGATCTCGGTCATATCGAGTTGTTAGATTACGTCGTCGTCGAAGATGCCGGCACAATGATCAATCCGCTGGTCGTCGATGGCCAGGTTTTTGGTGGCACTGTTCAGGGAATTGGTACGGCGCTGTTTGAAGAGATGCCGTTTGATGCCAGTGGTCAGCCGCTCGCATCGACACTTGCCGACTATCACCTTCCAGTTGCAGGTGATGTCCCGGAGATTCGGATCATTCATATGGAGACACCATCCCCGCTTAGCCGGTTCGGGCAGAAGGGTATTGGTGAAAGCGGTGCAATTGGGCCACCGGCGGCCATTGCCAACGCCGTCAATGATGCCCTGCGCCCGTTAGGCGCCCGCGTCAGTGATGTACCGATGACCCCGGAACGTGTTCTGCAGGCGATCGCCATGGCTGATGGTGCCAAGGAGGCGGTGGCATGAAACCAGCACCGTTCAGTTACGAGGTGCCATCGTCGTCTGGTCAGGTCGTTGAAAGGCTGCGAGACAGTGGCGGTCAGGCAAAGTTGCTGGCAGGTTCGCAGTCGCTTGGGCCGATGTTGAATCTTCGGCTGGCCAGGCCTGCGACGTTGATTGATGTGGCGATGCTGCCGGAGCTGCGGTCCTGCCGAGAACTCAGTGATGCTGTTGAGATCGGTGCCGCTGTCACGCACGCCGAGATCGAAGACGGTGATGTCCCCGACCCGACCGGTGGATGGTTGCAGGCTGCGGCGGCCAATATAGCGCATCGCGCTGTGCGCAATCGTGGCACGATGGGCGGCAGTCTGGTTCATGCGGATCCGGCCGCCGACTGGGTGATTGTGATGACCGGTCTTGGTGCGGACGTTTTGCTCGATGGACCGGCAGGCGGACGTGAGGTTGCCATTGATGCATTCATCACCGGTCCTTATGAGACAGTGCTGGGCGAAGACGAAATTGTCCGCGCCGTCCGAGTCAACAAGCCTGGACCTGATGCGCGCTGGTCGTACCGAAAGTTTGTCCGGCAAGTCGGCGAGTTCGCGAAGGCCAGTGCGACTGTCTTAGTTGACTCGTCTTCGTCGACACCTCGGATCGCAATCGGCGCTCTTGGCCGGCAACCGCTGCTTCTAGAGTCGGGGTCCAGTCAGTCTCTATTCAATGGTGAGGCGACTGCCGCAGAGGTTCTCGCGAAGGCGCTGCCGGATCGATCGCAACAGGACTTGGCACTTCATTCAGCAATGCTTGCGCGTGCGATGGCCGACGTGAACAGTTCGGATAATGGATCGGCTGCGACATGAGCAAAATGAGTATTGCACTTTCCGTCAATGGCCGGCCTGTCCAGGGTGAGCTCGAGCCGCGCACGCACCTCGCGGACTTCCTGCGCGAAGACCTGCATCTCACCGGCACGCATCTCGGTTGTGAGCAAGGGGTGTGTGGTGCGTGCACCGTGATGATTGATGGTCGACCCAGTCGTTCGTGCATTACGCTTGCCGCTGCCTGCGATGGCGCAGACGTGCGGACGATTGAGAGCTTTGATGATGATGCTCTGATGGCCAGGTTGCGCGATGCATTCACGCGGCATCATGGCCTGCAATGCGGCTTCTGTACGCCGGGGCTGCTGGCAACGGCCTATGATGTCGTTCGTCGCGTGCCTGACGCTGATCGTAACAGGATACAGAAGGAGATTTCGGGCAACCTCTGTCGCTGCACAGGTTACCAGGGTGCCGTGGCCGCCATTGAAGATGTGCTGGCCAACTCACCGCCGGAGGCGACCTTGCGTGCGCTGCCACGGTCACAAAGTACTCCACGTACGACGGGTGCAAGCGACGATGTTGCGAGCACTCCGGCAATGACCGCCGTGACATCGGACCAAGGCATTCCAGCTTCGATCTCTGATGGGGTTCGGCTCAGTCGCTCGATCACAATGGATGGATCGGCAGACGACGTCTGGAAAGTCCTTCGAGATATTCCGTCGGTGGTCCGTTGCGTGCCAGGTGCTCAACTCGATGGCGAAACCACGGGTGATGTTGTTCGTGGACACATGGCTGTTTCACTTGGACCTATGCAACCGAAGTTCGGTGGCGTTGGCAGGGTCGCGTTCAATGATGGCGGGCGATCGGGCCGCATTATTGGCCGCGGTAGTGATCGTCTCAGCCGGTCGCAGTTGGATGGCGAGTTGAATTTCGCCTTGACTGAAAGCGGACCCGAAAGCTCTCGTGTGGACCTTGATATCGTCTATCAACTGAAAGGGCCGTTGGCACAGTTTGGCCGCCCAGCGGTGGTTGAGGAAGTTGCGGATCGTCTGTTGGCACAGACCGCAGAGAATATCGGGGTGAGAGCCAAAGGTGGTGAACCTGACGCGCAAGCTGCCAAAGCCGTTGGTGGATTTGGCCTTCTTTGGGCAGCCCTTGTGGGTTTCTGGAAGGGATTGTTCCGCCGGTCATGACAGATGAAGCAACACGCCAGTCATATGAGTGCTTGATCGCTGTTGAGCCTGC
>JBCDBQ010000801.1:0-3186 GCA_039183375.1 Pseudomonadota bacterium | reverse complement strand
GGAACATTTCTTACCTCCGGGTCCTTGGAGAATCTTTGTTGGGAACAGGCTTGGCGAAGCGTACATCGAAACACCCAGTGCCGATCCAATTCATCTCTATCAAAACGTCCTGGTGGCGCTCGACGAAAAGAAGGGGCTCAACAATGGCCAACCAAGCCTCCACGCAACTTGGTTAAGCGCTGTGTTACCGAAGCCCGGCGAAGACGCAGTCCATATCGGGGCAGGTAGAGGCTACTATTCCGCTATCCTTTCAGCTCTGGTTTCGCCGAAAGGCTCAGTCACGGCCTATGAAATCGACAAACGTCTTGCCCTAGCGGCGCGTGAACATTTAGCACGATTTGAATGCGTTCGGATTGTTAACACAGACGCTGTCACTTCAGAGCTGCCAAAGGCCGATGTGATTTATGTCAACGCAGGAATTACCAGCCTTCCGCTGAATTGGATCCAAGCACTGCGTCTCGGCGGCCGATTGATCTTTCCCTGGCGCCCAACGGAGCATATTGGGGTTGCCATATTGCTCACCAAAAGAGAGACCGGAATTCAGGTTGATATTATTGGCTTTGCTTCATTTGTTTCATGCATTGGCGCCTCGGACGAGAAGGCACTGAGCGCTGTACCTGATGTCGAAGCCGTCCGCCAGATTCGGTCGCTCCAATTGACGTCTCAACAAAAGCCCGATGACTCCGCCGTCGTAGTTTACAAGGATATTTGGTTCTCTAGAGCGGACAATTCCGAGCCTTCATCAGGCTGCGGTCACTGAACACTGAAATTGCGACAAGGCATGGTCGAGTCTATCCGTAGCCTGCTGTAGCGATAACCGCCTTCAATCAAGAGCAGGGCTTCGAACATATCGAACCAAACACCAGCCCACTTGTTGGCTTGACGACTCTGTTTATCTGACTACAGTCAGATATCATGTCAGTTGATCCTGTCTCACGTGTACGCCGCTTTGGCCGTGCTGTTACCACTGAAGTCGGTGCCCTCGATACATCGTTTCTTGGGCGCGGCCGGTCCCTTGGCGCCGCCCGCGTGCTGAATGCAATTGGTTGTGGTCGTTCAGATGTGGCGGACCTTCGCGACTATCTCGGCCTCGACTCCGGTCTGATGAGCCGTCTCCTGCGGGGCTTAGAACGCGAAGGGCTCATCGAAACCGCCGAACACCGGGATGATGCTCGCCGCCGTGTAGCATTGTTGACGACAGCAGGTCGGCAAGAGTTCAGAGCCTACGAACGCCTTTCGAATTCACGGGCTGAAGCCCTCCTAACACGTCATCCGCACCCCCAAGCTCTTTTGGCCGCCATGGATCTTGTGGCGTCTGCACTGGGGCAGGATCGAATTGCGATCGATGAGATAGATCCCAAGTGTTCCGACGCGCGCTATTGCCTAATGGAGTACTATGCTGAATTAGATCGCCGCTTTGAGAGTGGTTTCGATGCATCGCGGTCGCGGGACCCCGAGGCCAAAGACATGATCCGCCCACGTGGTGCTTTTCTTGTGGCCATATCTGATGGACTGCCTATCGGCTGCGTCGGTCTGAAAGGCAATGGCGGCGAAGTTGCAGAAATCAAACGCCTCTGGGTTGCTCCTACCGCGCGTGGCCTTGGCCTCGGCACGCGTCTCATGGAGGCCTCGGAAGAGACCGCACGTAGCTTGTCAATTAAGACGTTGCGGCTGGACACGAATCGCGCTCTGCCAGAAGCTATTGGCCTTTATCGGCGTACCGGCTGGACTGAAATCGACCGATTTAACGACGACCCCTATCCCGACTTCTTCTTTGAAAAGAAGCTCTGATCACCATTCGCAATGATATCGCCTTGCTGGCCTGTGAAGGAACCCGTTGATCGACTTTCCCTGCCCCGTGCACTCTAAGAGAAAGCTATCACCAACCGTAAAAGTGCCTTGCGCCTTGTCGTCCGATCCAATGAAGCTGGCGGGATGTGGATCGAGTGTCCCCTGCCGATGGCCATTGCCAGCTGAATTCGAGGCTAGCAACAACCGGCTGCACTTGAAACATGGCTACCACTGCGTCATACAAGGTCACATGTTGATCAGTACGCCATCCTCTATTCGCCGCCGCACCGCCTTAATACGGACGGTGCAGTGAGTCATGGATAAGTAAACATCGACATAAGCCGTCCAGCAACATGGGCGGCTCAGAGAAATACTGGGTATCGCCCAACGGGAGATACCGATGAGTGAAGACAAGTTCTCTCCATTGATGCCGATTACGTCTCGGCCAGATTCGATCATGATACGGGGCAAGGGATCCTATCTTTGGGATGACCGAGGTCGCCGCTATCTGGATTTCATTCAAGGCTGGGCCGTCAATGCACTTGGACATTGCCCACCAGAAATCTTGGAGGCTCTCGGCCAACAAGCGGGGCAGCTCATCAACCCGAGCCCAGCCTTGCATAATGCTCCTCAGTTGGCCCTTTCATCACACTTAGTGAGCCTCAGTGGATTAAGCCAGGTTCACTTCGCAAACTCGGGGGCCGAGGCCAATGAAGCCGCCATCAAACTTGCGCGTAAATGGGGGCAGGTGAAGAAGTCGGGTGCTTTTGAGATCTTGAGCACAAAAAACGGATTTCACGGCCGGACGCTCGCGACAATGGCAGCGAGCGGAAAAGCTGGCTGGGACATGCTATTCCCACCGCCAATGCCTGGATTTCGCAAAGTTCCCTTCGGCGATGCCGAAGCCGTTAGCCAAGCCATTACGTCGGAAACGGTCGCAGTTCTTGTAGAACCGATCCAAGGTGAAGCCGGCGTCATCGTTCCCCCTTCTGGTTATCTGCGCGACCTCCGCTCGCTGGCGGATGACCACAATATCTTGCTCATTCTAGACGAAGTCCAAACCGGCGTTGGTAGAACCGGCACCTTCTTCGCCTGCGAACGAGAGAACATTACACCCGACATTATCACACTCGGCAAAGGTCTTGGCGGTGGCGTGCCCATATCAGCCATGCTTGCGGCAGAACATGCTTGTTGCTTTGCCTATGGCGACCAGGGCGGGACCTACAATGGCAATCCGCTCATGACCGCTGTCGGCCTTGCCGTCATCAAAACGGTCTCTAGCCAACATTTCTTGGATGGCGTTGCAGCTGCTGGAATCGTGATCCAAGACGCACTCACCAAGCTTGGCGACCGTTTCGATTTCAGAGATATCCGGGGAAGCGGCCTGCTGTGGGC
>JBCDBQ010000800.1:0-3189 GCA_039183375.1 Pseudomonadota bacterium | reverse complement strand
CGACTATTGCACGGAGCTGCATCAGAACGGTCAGGTCAGCGACACGACTTATAACAATCTGCAGAAGAAATTCGGCGATCAGGCTATTATCGATTTCACGGCAATCTGCGGTCATTACTCGCTGCTTGCCATGGTCATGAACGGCACAAATACACCGATGCCGGTGGGAGCCGAACGTGAACTTGAGGGATTTGCCGGGTAAGGGTCAGCGGAGAGAACCGATCAAGTCTCTGCCTCTCACCCTGGCCCCGCGACCGGGGAAAGGGAAGCGACGCGAGAGAAATGATGGCCGTTTGGGTCCCAGCCTTCGCGAAGATGAAAAACTGAAAAAACAGACACCAAAAAGAGTAACTGGAGGAAACAATGGATTTAGGACTCAAAGGCAAAACGGCACTGGTGACCGGTGCATCGAAAGGCATCGGCTATGGTGTTGCCGAAGAACTTGGTCGCGAGGGTTGCAATGTGCACATTGCCTCGCGCGACGCAGATATGCTCAACGCAGCAGCCGAGAAGATCAAAGCCGAGACAGGTGCAACCGTCACCGCCCATCCAACGGATCTGTCGGTTTCGGGTTCCGCCAATGAGATTCTGCAGAAGGTCGGGACACCCGATATCCTCGTCAACAACGCTGGTGCTATTCCCGGCGGCAACATCGAGGCCATCGATGAAGCGAAGTGGCGCGAGTCCTGGGAACTCAAGGTCTTCGGTTATATCAACATGTGCCGCGCCTTCTATGCAGCGATGAAGGACAACGGTGGCGGCGTCATCTGCAATGTCACCGGCCTCGCCGCTGATCGTACAGACGCTAAGTACATCGCGGGCACCACCGGCAACGCCTCACTGAACGCGTTTACAAAAGCGCTTGGCAGCCGCAGCCTCGAAGACCAGATGCGCGTGCTTGCAGTGAGCCCCGGTTTCGTTGCAACGGACCGCCTGGTCAATCTCCTCAAGACCAGCGCCAAGAATGCAACCGGCGATGAAAACAACTGGCAGAGTATGCTTGGCGATATTCCCGATGGTCGCGCTGCAACGGTCGCCGAAATTGCTGACGTCGTGACATTCCTGGTGTCAGACCGGGCGTCTTATGTGAACGGAACCGTGCTCAACGTTGATGGCGGACACGGTGCGCGCATTGGTATGATGTAGGGAGTAGCCCGTCATGGCTGACATAGAGCTCAAGCACGAAGACATCGGTACGGGCAGCCCGGCGGTCGTGCTCATTCACGGCTTTTCGAGCGGCCCGGAAGATTGGGCTGGTCAAGCAGAACATCTCTCATCCCGGCATCGGATCATCTCGGTTGCTTTGCGCGGGCACGGCATCTCCGGTCGCGGGGATGCGCCGATGTCGATGGAACAATTGGCAACCGACTGCCTGGAGATCCTGCAAGACAAAGGTATCGACAACGCCATCCTGGCCGGTCACAGCATGGGCACCCGCGTTGCCATTGAGGCCCACCGCCAGGCGCCCAATGTTGTCAAAGGCCTGATCTTGATGGATGGCAGCAATTCGACGTCGCAATCCGACCTCGATGCCGCGCTTGCCAACTTCGATGCGACGGTTGCGAAGCTCGGTTACAGCGGTTTTGCGAAAATGCTGTTCGAGCAGATGTTCTACGATTCGAAGCACGATGCACTCAAGGAACGATATGTTGCACGCGCGCTCAAGGTTCCGGAAGAGATCGGGACACCGCTCTACAAGAACCTGATCACCTGGGATGGGACCGTCACAAGCAAGGCCCTCAAGGCAGCCAACATTCCGATCCTGGTCGTGCAGTCAACAACGCGTGACGCGAAAGGCGGGCGGCGTACATTGGAAGCTGGCGAGGTTGGAGCCTACGAGAGCTTTGTGCTGCAGCATGCCGCCCACGCCGATGTTGTTGGCATGCCAGGTCTTGGCCACTATACGATGACTGAGGCACCTGCCGAGGTGAACGCAGCCATCGACAAGTGGCTCGATCAACATAGTCTGCGCTGACATGAAACCGTCGGCAGCCATTGCAAAACTCTAAGAGGGATTTCCGATGAGACTTATGATGTACGACCACGGCGGCGCGACCAAGCTTGGAAGTGTCGAGGGTGACAGCGTCGTTGACCTCCAGGCGGCAGATCCCTCCTTGCCCGCCACAATCCTTGGCGTAATTGAAGGCGGTGACGCCGCCCTCGCCAAGGCAAAGGCGGCAGCTGCCTCGGCACAAGGCAGTGCCAAAGTTGCACTCACTGACGTTACACCGGCGGTGCCGATCGTGCGCCCGGAAAAGTTCATGTGCATCGGGTTGAACTATGCGCTGCACGCCAAGGAAGGTGGCCATGACATTCCGACATACCCGTCGATGTTCACGCGGGCGCCAAACTCGATCATTCCGGCAGGCGCGCCAGTGGTTCGACCGAAGAGTTCGGAGCAGCTCGATTATGAGTGCGAGCTCACGATCATAATCGGCAAGGGCGGTCGACACATTTCGGAGGACAATGCGTTGGACCATGTTTTTGGGTACACGCTGTTCAACGACGTGTCGGTGCGCGACTTCCAGCGCAAGATCCCGCAATGGATACCTGGTAAGAACTTTGACTCGACCGGCCCTCTTGGCCCGCACATTGTCACTGCCGATGAGCTACCGCCGGGCGCATCCGGCCTGCGGATCATGACGCGGGTCAATGGCAATACCATGCAGGACTCCAACACATCTGACATGATCTTTTCGACGGCAAAGATCATTGCCATTCTGTCGGAGTTCATGACCTTGTCACCCGGAGATGTTATTGCGACGGGGACGCCCTCAGGAGTTGCTCACGCGCGCAAACCTCCGGCCTGGATGAAGGCCGGCGACGTTGTCGAAGTGGAGGTCGAGAACATCGGCATCCTCAAGAACCCAATTGTTGACGAAGCCTAGAATGCGCAAACGAGAGCGCAGAGTTTGATTTTCAGAGAGGAGACATGAGAATGGCTATTGAGAGAATTGATATCACCAGTGGGGCATCACCGCGGATGAGCCGATGCGTCATCAACGGTGACATGGTCTACCTGGCAGGCCTGACTGCGGCCGACCGCTCCGGCGACATCAAGAGCCAGACACAGCAGATACTGGATGCCATCGATGGCTATCTGGCGAAGGCTGGCACGAGCAAGTCAAAGCTGCTGCAGGCCAATATCTGGATTACTGACACGGCACACTTCAGTGCCATGAATGAAGT
>JBCDBQ010000799.1:0-3190 GCA_039183375.1 Pseudomonadota bacterium | reverse complement strand
CTGACAGAATGCTGTCAGCAGCGCTTCACTAGTCTGGTCACGCCAAACATCGAATCGGGACCAGAAACAACATGATGATTGATCAAATCGCCGAGTACCTGCCGGGAATCCTTCTCGCCTATTCTGTTTTTCTCGTCTCAATTCTGAGCCCGGGGCCTAACATTCTGGCTATCATGGGAACATCGATGGCGGTTGGCCGCGGCAGCGGACTAGCCCTTGCTCTCGGTGTTGCAACCGGTTCGATGATCTGGGCGACATTGACGGCCCTGGGGCTGACAGCGGTCATCGCGTCGTTTGCCGTCCTGCTGACCGCTATCAAGATTGTCGGCGGCCTTTTTCTGCTCTGGCTCGCCTACAAGGCCTTCAAGTCAGCAGCATCGGCACACGACATTGAGGCCCAGGCCTCTGATCAGCATGCGAGCCTGAGCGGATACTTTCTCAAAGGGCTGACCGTGCAAATGACCAATCCAAAGGCAGCACTCGCCTGGGTGGCTATCATCTCGCTCGGTCTCAAAGCTGGCGCTCCGACATGGGTGGCTGTCGTCATCGTGGTTGGAACGACTGTATTTTCGCTGATCTGCCACGTCCTCTATGCTCTGGTGTTCTCGACCCCGCCGATGGTGCGCATCTATGCGCGTGCACGGCGCTGGGTACAGGCAACTCTGGGTGTACTGTTCGCATTCGCCGGCCTGAAGCTACTGACCAGTCGGATATGATGCCGGCACGAACCGAGGAACCTGGGCGTCTGAATGCGGATCGTGATCTGGAACTGCAACATGGCGTTGCACCGCAAATACGATGCGCTTCTGGCGTTGCAGCCTGATCTGGCGATCATCTCCGAGTGTGCCGAACCAGAACTGTTATCCGAAAAGTCAGCATCAGAGTGGCTGGAACAGGAACCGGTTTGGGTTGGGAACAATCGGCACAAAGGGCTTGGTGTCTTTGCCTTTGGCGATGTCAGGTTGGAGCTTCTCGAATGCTATGACCGCAACTTGCGTTATGTTGCACCGTTGCGCGTCCAATCAAAGGAGAGGTTCAATCTGCTCGCCGTTTGGGCGCAGAACGCCAGCGGCGGCATCACGCGAAAGCACCAGCTGGGTCCGCTCAGGCGAGCGCTATCGAAGTATCGCGAATTGCTCAGCCCAGGGCCCGCCCTGATTGCCGGTGATTGGAACAGCAACGCCATCTGGGATAAACCCGGCTGGCGGATCAATCACATGGCCAAGGTTCGCATTCTTGCGGATCTCGATATCGTCAGCGTCTATCACAGCCTCAACGGCGAACGAGATGGCGAAGAGACAGTGCCGACGCTTTATTGGCGTGACCGCCGCGAAGACGGCCCGACTTATCACATCGACTTTGCATTCGTCCCACGCTGTTGGCTGCCGCGCATCACGCATTTTGAGATTGGCCGGTTTGCGGATTGGTGCGGCAACGGTCTGAGTGATCACGTACCACTGATACTCGATGTCGACGTATGACGAAGTATCATGACGGGCATATTGCTTTCGCGCGAAACCTTATCCAGTATGGCGGCGATCAAGGTGCGAAAAGCGGAGCGCGAACATGAACTCCCGACCAAATATGCTGTTTGAGAATCTGGATCTGGAAAATGGCTTTACGCCCGTCAAAGGCAAAGTCGCCGGTATCGACGAGAAGATCCTGGCGAACGATCTCGACCATGAGGCGAGACTGGGCAAGCGCACACGGCTGTTGCGATTGGCTCCCGGTGTCCAGACACCAGCGGCCCATGACCACCCCTATTGGGAAGAGCTCTATGTGATCTCAGGCAGTATGGTCGAGGGCACACCCGATACCGGAGAGAACGCGATCATTGCTCCGGCCTATGCTTGCCGCAAACCGGGCTTCTTTCACGGTCCGGTCCGCACTGATGAGGGATGCGTCCTCATCGAGTTCAACTGGTATGACGAAGAGAGCGACTGATCAAAGCGCTCAATCTAGTCCTTGTCGCCGAGCAGATTGTAGACCGCCGCGCCGTCGATTTCGGCGTGGCCTTGCGCGACCATCATGCGGAACAGCGACAGCGCCTGCGCTGACATCGGCATCGCCACCTTTTGGTCGCCTGCCGCATCACTCAGCATTTCCAGGTCCTTGAGGATCTGCCGTGCATACCCGCGCGGCTCCCAGTCCCGATCAATCATCCGTTCAAACAGCACCGGCAGCAGGTTCGAGCCTGCGTGCCCAGTGGCCAGCGCATGCGGAACTTTTGAAGCATCAACACCATAGGCTTCGGCCAGGCGCAGCGCTTCCGCCATGACACAATAGTTTGTCAGCACGAGTGTTTGATTGACGAGCTTCGTGGCCTGACCTGCCGTGACAGGTCCCATGTGCGTGAAGCGCCCGAGATTGTCCATCACGGGTTTTACCGTCGCGATCGCGTCATCGCTTCCGCCTGCCATGATTGCAAGCGTGCCAGCTTCAGCCGCTGCTGGGCCACCGGATACGGGCGCATCGACAAAAGCGATCCCGGCCTGCCTGGGAAGAGTATCAGCCAATCGCTGCGTGGTCGCGATATCGGTCGTTGAATGATCAACGAGAACGGTCGCGCGCGCGTTCTCAGCGCTCAGAAGGCCATTCTCACCCTCGACAATGGCGACGAGATCACTTGGCTTGGTGACACACGTTGAAATGACATCAGCCTGCGCAACAAGTTCGGCTGGTGTTTCGCAAGTCTTGGCGCCGAGCGCACGCGCCGCAGCGCGTTTCTCTTCGACCACATCAAGTCCGACCACATCGTATCCGCAGGCAAGCAGTCTTGTGATGAAGCCTGTGCCCATCAGTCCAAGGCCGATAAATCCGATGACCGGTTTGCTCATTCCAAAATTGCTCCTCTGTAAAAAAACGAACTGCGAACCCGCTCGTGCGAATTCGCAGTTTCAGTGACATCAATCGATCAAATCCGGCTTAGCCGGAAACGAGCTACTTGGTTGCTGTAACCATGATCTCAACCACCAGGTCCGGGTGCATTAGCTCTGACTTCACGCAGGCGCGGACCGGTGGGTTTTCTGGATCAACCCAGGTATTCCAAACTTCATTCATGGCACTGAAGTGTGCCGTGTCAGTAATCCAGATATTGGCCTGCAGCAGCTTTGACTTGCTCGTGCCAGCCTTCGCCAGATAGCCATCGATGGCATCCAGTATCTGCTGTGTCTGGCTCTTGATGTCGCCG
>JBCDBQ010000798.1:0-3193 GCA_039183375.1 Pseudomonadota bacterium | reverse complement strand
TGAGCGCGCGCTCGCTCTCAGTCCGATTGATCCATTGCTCTATGGGTTTTATGGCGTTCGCGCCCTGACCTATATTGCGGAGGGCGATTTTCCGGAAGCCGCAACCTGGGCTAACCGAGCTGCTATCGCTCCGGGCGCGCTATCTGTTATGGACCTGGTGGCAGTTGTCGCCAACGAGCTTGCCGGCGATGCAGCATTCGCGAAAAAGTGGGCCGAACGAGCACAGGCGCGTAACCCTGGTATCAATGCTGCGTACTTCTTTGAAGCCCTACCGTTCCATTCCGGAGCCGTGCGGCAAACGATTACGTCGGCACTCAACCGGCATGGCCTATAGGACTACCGGTGCTATTTCAGCAGACTTGTCGTCTCACTCACTGTCTCTCTTCGGCGATTGTCATCAATTCCTCAGATATTCCTCAAGCGTGATCTGGACCATTTTCGTACGACCCAGAACGCCAACAGACACACGGTTGGCATGACCTAAGCCAATTGGCCCTGGTCACTCACACTGAGCGATCAGCCACATTTGGGTGGTCGCTCGAACGCGAAGGAACGGATTGATGATCACAAGAATTTGGCAAGGCTGGACAAGCCCAGAAAACGCAGATGTCTATGAGAACCTGCTCAAGCAAGAAATCTTTCCAGGCATCCAGGCCATGGAACTTGATGGCTTGCAGGGTTTTGAGTTGCTACGTCGACCTCACGGAGAGGAAGTCGAGTTCATGACGGTTTATCGCTTTGCCGATGTCGACAGCATTCGCGCCATGACTGGGGGAACTCAAAGTGAAGCTTATGTCCCGCAAAGTGCGAAGGCAGTACTGAAGCGCTTTGAGAGCACTGCCCGGCACTTCGAACTTCGACATTCACATTGCTGCAGCCGGAACGACTGACTATAGCGCCTTGCCCCTAATGGGCGCGGCGTCTGCAGCTCATGTGCGCGGTCTTGATGCTAGGACAGCTTCTTGACGTGCTTGTTGAACACATGCCTTGGTAATTCCTCACGCTGGAGGCCGAGGCTTTCGAGCTGCGCGTCAGAACAATCGTTCAAACGCTGGAATTCGCGACTGGCTTGCAGAGCCTGGCCGACTGACCTGCAGGCGTTGTTGATGCTCGCCATCGCTTGATTGACCCAATCAAGGCCGACAAGGCCCACTGGCCGAACGGCATCGTGAGATCCACTGCTCATAATTCATCTCCTTTTTTATTGGGAATCTATTGCAGGATGTTCCCTGTCTCTGAGTTATGCGCTTGGCAGTGATGTTGCAATGCAGCATGCTGCATGTCTGATGCAACACCTCCGCATGGCTGCCTGTAACCAGGAGATGAAATCGAGGAAATTTTAGCTATTTCAGATATTTATATACTATTGACCGCTGACCCACCGATCGCGCATGACAGCCAAGCTCAAGGCTCATGTGTGCAATGCAATAGAATGAAGGACGCGATCGCTCCAAGGATGGAATGCTTGGGCCGCGGCGCAATCGGACCAGCTCGCGTGCCTAGGACTGGATCGCGCAGATTGGACTTCGTCGATCTTAGAAGTGGCAAGCGCGCACGTAGAGCTCTCCGCGCATGATTAATCTGGCAGTTCGTACCGAGCCAGCCTTCATGACCCGAACCTTATCGGCATCGGGCTCGGTCACAATCGTAATGCTCAGTTCGCCGGATGCATGTTCAATTTTCACTTCGGACTCGGATGCGGCCGCGAGATTAGCTGCAATCGTGCCCGGAACTTTGCAAAGACTGGCACCACACACTGCGCCGGTGAATGCAAACGTTGGATGTTGGGCGTCAGGTGTAAAGTAGCGCGCCGAGATTGTCCCGCCGTTCGATGGCTTTGCAATCATGCCAATCTTGGGAATCACCCGGCCGGTACAGTCGCCGAGCCCCATGCGGTGACCGGCTTCGATACGCATCGCCTCAAGTCGCGCCATCAACTCGGCGTCTTGATCAAGTCGTTCTGTGTTCGGCAACGTCACTCCGAGATCATCCGCTCGTGTCCACAGCATGGGAACGGCGCTGTCGATCAGGGAAACGGCACAACCATCAATCTCTTCAACCGCTTTGCCTGTTGGCAAAAGACCGGAAGTCTTGGCGCCGCCCGGCTCAACGAAACTGACGAGAATTGGTGCGGCCGCCAAAGCAACGCCCCCGATTTTGGCATCTCCACTGTAGGTGACCTTGCCATTTGGTGTTTGCACGACCGATTGTGCGCGCACTCCCGTGTTGACATTAATGATGTCAACAACCGTCTCCGGTTCAGAGGCGGCAACCAACCCCATCTCGATAGCCGCCGGGCCGACGGCAACCAGCATGTTGCCACAGTTCGGCGAGTAGTCTACGCGATCCTCATCCGGCACAACCTGCACGAAAAAGTACTGAACGACACCGTCCTCGATTGAGAGGATCGCTACCTTGTTCGTAACCGAGGCCGTTCCACCAAGACCATCGGGTTGCGGTGAACCGCACCGGCCCATGGCGTCCAGAAGAACCTGCGAAAGCTTTTCCCGGTCACTCGGCAGATCTGCAGCATTGAAGTATGGACCACGCGAGGTCCCGCCGCGCATGAATAGGCAGGGGATTGCGAGTTGTTCCGACATTTAGCGCCTCTTCCTTGTCATGCCACCCAATGCAGCCAGTCTTAGCAAAGCTCGTTCGCTACGTTTATCGCAGTGGCCAAGGCAATTCAGTTTGAGCTTGCAGCAGGCCTGGTGGGAAGTCCCGATTGAGCGTCCCCGCCATCGCAACGATGAAGCCAACGCCACACACCGTCAGCACTACAGCCCGCATGACGCTTGTTCGTGCCCTGATGAGCAAGAAGGTCAGGAAGAACAACACCAGCGCAATGACAAAGCCGACGAGTGCGGTCAACACCAACAGAGACAGGAACCACGCAAGCGTGCCCCAGAGCCCATAGGGTGAACCGGCGTCGTCGCTTGAGATTTCGCCATCAGCGAACAGTGCATGCTGGGCTGACGGAGCCATTGCCATCTGCAAGAGCAGGGCGAGCGCCGCTACCAGCGCGACACCGCTGATGGCTACCGGAAAGACCTTGTCGTTAAAGACCGGAACCAGCATCGAGTCGATAAACGCGTAGGCAATGAAACCGGTTAGCACCAGAGCAAAGAGCAATGGCCCAGTCTTGCCTTTCGTGGCGGACTCGCCCTCGGCTTCCTGATTGATCACCTTCATT
>JBCDBQ010000797.1:0-3209 GCA_039183375.1 Pseudomonadota bacterium | reverse complement strand
CCGTACCGCCAGAGATGACGATATTCATCCGGCATGCGCCCGCGATCTTAAGCGCGGTGCACATCTTCTCCGACATCGAACCGAATTCGCGCAGCATGTCGAGCGTGATTGGCTTCTCGGAGAATTTACGAATGGAGATTGCAGTGCCGCGCAAACTTAGCGGCGGCACGATTACGTTTACACGCGAGCCGTCCTTCAAGCGGGCGTCAGCCAGAGGAGTGGTCTGATCGACGCGGCGGCCAACCTGGTTTACGATGCGCTGAGCGATCTGGAAAAGGTGCTGCTCATCGCGGAACCGGATCGGCGCGATGATGAGCTTGCCCTTCTTTTCTATGTATGTCTGGTCTGGTCCGTTGACCATGATATCGGTTACGTCCGGATCGTTCAGGAGCTCTTCCAGCGGACCGAAGCCCAAGAGCTCGTCGATCAGAACCTTCTCAAGCGCAAATTGCTCGCGGCGGTTAAGTGTGACCTTTAGCTCGGCCAGCACTTCCATGATGATCGGGCGAAATTCCTCCGACAGCTCTTCCTTGGTGAGCGTCGCTGCGGCTTCGGGGTCAACCCGTTCGAGCAAGCGCGGGAGCACTTGCTCTTTGATCTTGTGGACACTCGCCTCAAATCCGCCTGCTTCTGATTCGGCAGCGCTAGTTGCGTTCATGCGTTCGGCAAGGCGATCCATCGCATTTGCGGTCGCGTTGCCATTGGCCTTTGGTGGAGGTGGTGCGCTCGATTTGGCGGGCTCTGAGCTTCCGCCACCATTAGGCAATGGCGGGAACTGTTCACCGCCATCGGCATCCTCGCCCTTCGCACCGCCGCTCTTCATCGGACGAGCAACGCCAAAAGCGGGCTTCGCGCCCGGCCTCATTCCGCCTGCGCCACCCTTTTTGCCGAATGCGCTCATCTGCAAAGCCCCCAAGGCCTAGTTAAGTCCACAAATACCTCGCCCAAATAAGACGAACGGTGTCTCTCGAATTGTGGTGAATAAACTGGAAAGCTTATTTTTTTCCTAAGGGTATCGCATGCTAGTTCTATGGCAGTGACTGCTTAGAAAGAGAGCCAGTGAAGCGGCGCACCTCCATTCCTTTTTCTCCACGCTCTCCAGTTGGAGACGCGATCTGATGGAAAGGTTGCTCCAAGGGTGGGGTAAGCTGGTTGGTGGCAATGCTGCCAACGGCCTATTGCAGCTGATGATTTTCGCGATCGCGTCACAAGCGCTCGATCTTGTTTCACTTGGCATGCTAATTCTAATTCAGGCTTTCGCGCGAGTGATTGACGGAGTGTTCAACTTTCAATCGGTCAATGTCCTGACCCATTTCCTGGCCGAAGCCGATCAGGCCGATGATACCAACCGATTTGTCGCACTCGTCAAGGCGGGTCTGGTGGTCGATTTCGGATCGGCCTTTCTCGCAATGGCGGTAGCTATGATCTGCCTGCCGGTAGTAGGTCCATTGATCGGGCTTGAGAACGAATGGATTTGGCTTGGGGTTGCCTATTGCGCGGTGATCGCAACCCGTGTGTTTGGCGCGATCGAGGCGAGCTTGCGCTGTTTCGACAGGTTTGGAGTGATAGGTGCGCGACCGGTCTGTGCGTCTTCGGTGATCCTCAGCGCATCTCTAGTTGCCTGGACCCAGGGCGCGAGTGCCGAAACGTTCCTTTGGATCTGGCTGCTGGGAGAAGCAATTGCCAACCTAGCCTTTCTCGCATGGTCATTGATGTTGCTGCGCAGCCTCGGCGTACGCGGATTGATCCGGGCGAACGCACGCGCTGCAATCTCCAAATCTAGAAAGTTCTGGCCGATGATGTGGCAGACCAACGTGACATTTGGCATTCGAATGCTCAGCCAAGACGGTGATGTCGTGGTTGTAGGCGCGGTGTTAGGCCCAGCAGCGGCAAGTCTACTGCGTGCAGCGAAGAATCTGGCTAATATAGTCGGACAGCTTGGCCGGCCTTTCCAGCAGGTGGTCAGCGCGCAGCTAACTCGGCTGGTTGCCGAAGGACGTCCCCAGGTTGCCTACAGGCAATCTTTGTCTATCGGCGGTGTAGCCGGTTTGGCGGCGCTAGCCATAACGCTTGGAGGCCTGTTGCTTGGCGAAAGTGTGCTTAACCTGCTGTTCGGTCCAGGCTTTAACGCCGCGGCGCCAGTGCTTGTGGCGCTGCTGTTGACCGCTTCTCTTTTCCTCTTCGGTGTTGCGTCTCTGCCCTTGGCTCTGGCGCTTGACCGACCCGATATCGTACTGAGATCAACGATCTGGGGAACGATATCTTATCTGATCGTTCTGTTTGCGCTGATAGAATCGCTGGCACTCTTGGGTGTCGGGTTAGCCCATATTGCCTTTAACTCGACATGGTTGCTGTTCAATTGGCTGACTCTGAGGAAGGCTACCCACGAGGTGCAACTTCAGGACGCAAAACCCTGAACCGCTACATCTCCCGTTCGGGATCGATATGGATGCATTCCTTGTCTTCGCGTTTCACCATGTATCCGAGCATCGTGTCTTCGCTCTGGATCCTATCAGCTAGCGCATTAGCGGACAGGTAATCGTGCACCGCACGAGAGCATCCTGTCCAGGCAAAATAGTCATCAATCAGGATCAAGCCCCCTTTGCGAACCAGGGGATACAGGTAATTGAGACACTCGGCAGTCGAGGAGTACCAATCACCATCCAAACGAAGGACGGCAATCGGCTCTGCCGGTTTGAATTTCGGCAAAGTGTCGCTGAACCATCCTTTGTGAAGCTCGAACTTCGCAGCGTTGGAACGCTCCATAGCTTCTTGAGCATAGTGTTCCTCCGCACGACAGTTGTCGACTTCGCCTGCCTCTTGCCAATCAAGCGCTCGTTGTCCGTCGATCCCCTTTGCATCTGGCAGCCCTTCAAAACTGTCGAACAAGTGATAGGCCCGCTCTGGCCCAAGCAGGTCAGCCATGCCGGCCGACATTCCACCGCGCCAAACTCCGCATTCAACGACAAGCCCTTCAACGTCAGAAAACTGTTCTAGCACTTCTAGATTGGCAATGAACATCTCTGGCGGAACCCGAGTGTATTGTTTGTTGCGCACGTAGATGTCGCGCATCTTATCGTTTGCTACAGCGGAGAAGTAGGCGTTTGCCTTTGTAAAACCGCGAGCAAGCGGGCCGCGAAGTGCCGGGACTGACGCGGTTCTGCGGATCGCGTTCTTGACTATCTTCTTCAACTTGGTCGCTCCTCGAT
>JBCDBQ010000796.1:0-3215 GCA_039183375.1 Pseudomonadota bacterium | reverse complement strand
TCGAATCCATGCAGCTTGGCTTCGGCGACAAGCGCGCGAATACCATCGTGGTCCGAATAATTGGCAACCGTGCCGAACAGGCCGAACGAGAACCGTCCAGCGCCCTTGGTTGCGAGATGAACCATTTTTTTCGCTGTTCGCAGGGTCTCCGGCAGAGGCGCCGCGCCAAGCACGGTGGCAAGGTCTTCGCTACCAGTCGAAGCGATCTTGATCCGCTCATGCGAGCCGACAATCGATATTGCTGTCAGCACGGCGTTCGGATCCTCAAGAATGCAAAACAAAGGCGTCATTGATGTTCTGCCGACTTCACGTTCGACGTCATCCAGGACCTCGGCAATGAAGCGGACGTGCTCGCTACTCTCTGTCTTTGGCAACATGATCCCGTCGGCACCGGCTTTGACGGCAGCCTCTACGTCGCCGACGCAAAGTCGGAAGGGGCGATTGACGCGCACCCAGACTTGGCCCTTGGCACTGCGGCAGCGCGGGACGGCGTCGGCCAACGCGGCACGGGCATTGAGCTTCTCGGCCTGCGGGATGCTATCCTCCAAGTCCAGGATGATCGCGTCAGCGCCGCGTTCGGCAGCTTTTGCAATGAACTTCTCATTGGTCGCGGGAACAAACAACATCGAACGAAACATAGGCGAACCTCTTAACCGGCATGAAGGCGACATGAGCCCTGCGCGCATAGGGCCATGCATGCAAAGGGGGTGGTCAGCAATTTGGCGACAGGATACGTTTGTCCGGCCTATCCCGCACCGCAATCGCGCACCTCATCTCCAGTTATCCGAAACAGGATCGAACCATGTCCAACCCGAGCTATGTCACAATCAACGCGGATCGGGTCTGGCAACGGCACATGGATCTTTCGGAGATCGGCAAAACAGCCGGTGGTGGTGTTCATCGCCCGGCCCTCACTGCTGAGGATATCCAGGCCCATGTGAAGATCGCGGAGTGGGCGGCATCACGCGGGTTCGATATCGAACTTGATGCGATCGGCAATATGTTCATTTGCCGGGCTGGCAGCGATCCTTCGGCTACACCTGTCGGCAGCGGATCGCATACCGACAGTCAGCCTTACGCCGGACGGTTCGATGGTCCGCTTGGTGTACTGACCGCGTTCGAAGCGCTGGAAGCTCTCGAAGATGCCGGAGTGACAACGACCCGGCCCATCGAAGTGCCGATTTGGAATAACGAAGAAGGCGCGCGCTTCCTGCCGGGCCTGTCCGGTTCCGGTTCCTATACCGGAGCGTTGGATCTCGAGCAGATGCTTGATTGCGTTGACAGCAATGGCGTCACGATGCGCAGCTGCGTGGCCCAGCTGCATGCGGCGCTGCCCGATGCCAAACATCGGGCACTCGGAAAGCCCTATGCCGGATTTGTCGAGGCACACATCGAGCAGAGCACGATCCTTGAGGACGCCGACGAGATCATCGGCATCGTCACTGACATTCAGGGCAATCGCCGGTTCGACGTGAAGGTCACCGGTGAGAACGCGCATTCTGGAACGACGCCCCGCGCACGCCGCAAGGATGCCTTTGTGGCCGCCACCGATATTGCCGTCGCCTTGCGCGAAGTCTTCTGGGATGAAGAAGACGTGACACGGTTCACGATTGGCATGTTCGAGGTTCTGCCCGGTGCAAAATCGATTGTCCCTGGCGAGGTCAACTTCTTCATTGATTTCCGTCATCCCTCCAAAGAAGCGCTGAAAGAATTGGGTGACCAGGTTGAGGTGATCGCGCAGCGCCGCGCCGGGCCATGCACAGTTTCGGTCACTCAAGTGTCCGGTGCCGCACCGCTTCGGTTCTCGGACAAAGTCACGGATCTGATCGCGGCGTCAGCCGAACGGCACGGGCTTGCGTCCCGGCGTATGATCTCTTGCGCCGGTCACGATGCGCGCCATTTCGTGTCGATCTGCCCGACGGCTATGGTCTTCATCCCGTGCTGGAAGGGCATCAGTCACAATGAACTGGAGAGCGCCGAGCCCGAGCATGTGGCTGCCGGCGCACAGGTGATCTGCGATGTGTTGGTCGACATGGCAGGCTGGGCTTGATGATGCCGCGCCTCGCTGACTGGCAGCGCATTGGGATTGGTTGCGGTGCCGCTATGTTTCTATGCATGGCGCTGGGGCGATTTTCTTATTCGACGATGATCCCTGCGCTTGTCGAGCAAGGACTGATGACCGCGATCGTTGCTGGTTACATCGGCGGTGCCAATCTCGTTGGCCATCTGGTCGGTGCACTGCTTTCGGTGACTGTGGCACAACGTGGCGAGCTTCGCCGTCTTATGGCGATTGCGGTTTGGATTGCCGTGATCGCGCTGATTGGATCGGCAATCAATCTCGGTCCTGTTTGGCTTGGGTTTTGGCGTTTTGTCATCGGCGTCATGACCGGCTTCGTGATGGTCCAGAGCCTGGCTCTGATGACCTTGCATGCGCCTGATGATCGCCGCCCACAGGCCGCCAGTTACGTTTTTGTCGGTGTTGGGTGCGGTATCCTGTTCAGCGGAACGGCTGTACCGATGTTGTTGCGATTGGGACTTGCCGAGGCCTGGTGGGGAGTCGCGCTCGCCGGAGCCCTGGCCGCTGCCGTTTCGCAATGGGCACTTGTTATTCTTGCACCCAGCCCGCAGCAGGTCTCACGCGAAGCTGCCAAGCCGCCGCGGACGATGGCGTGGCGCGCGCTTGTTGCGGCAAGCTTTCTCTTCTCGGTCGGCCTGGTGCCCCACACGATTTACTGGTTTGACTATATCGCCCGCTGGCTGGGTCAGGGCTATGCTATTGCCGGTGCCCATTGGGTGGCGATTGGTTTTTTTGGCATCCTCGGGCCGATCCTGGTTGCTGCGCTGGCACGCGGTGTCGGAACCGCGATCGCGACCACTGCGATTTACTTCGTCCTGGCATTTGGTGTGGCAGCACCTGCGTTTGCGACCGACTATGCGTTGATCATCGCATCAACCGTCATCTTCGGAATTCAGCCCGGCGTGTCGACCATGATCGCAGCCCGTGCCCGCGACCTTGGTAGCGCAGCACAGACGCCGGCCATGATGCGCACAACGATTGTCGGCAACGGAATTGGAGCGGCGGTTGGCGGTATCCTGATCCCGGGCATGCTGGATGCGACGGGATCCTATGCGCTCTTGTTCTTGTTTGGCGGCCTCTCGTTCTTCATCGGTGGCTTGCTGTGCCTACCTTTCCTCAGGACAAAGCTGGCGACGGA
>JBCDBQ010000795.1:0-3223 GCA_039183375.1 Pseudomonadota bacterium | reverse complement strand
TTGCCGGTGTCCGCGTGCTTGAGAAGTCCGGTGGCAGGTCTGGCCATTTCGAAGCGGATAAAGGCGGAGACACTTAGCACCATGGCGCTTTTGAGCGTTGAAGAGGCCCGCTCGCGCATTCTTGCCGACGTTGCTGCGACTGCTGTCGAAAGCGTTGATCTCCTGTCAGCGGATCGTCGCGTGCTTGCCGAAGATCTATCTGCTCTACGGACCCAGCCGCCCTTCGACGTGTCAGCCATGGATGGCTATGCGGTGCGCGCGGCCGATATCAAATCTTTTCCGGCCAGGCTGAGTGTCATCGGCGAATCGGCGGCCGGTCACGGCTTTCACGACAACATGGAGCCCGGCCAAGCCGTTCGAATCTTCACCGGCGCTCCGGTGCCTGCCGGTGCCGATGCGATTGTCATCCAGGAAGATACTGACCGCGACGGTGAGACGGTCATCGTACAAGAGTGCGTCCCGGAGGCGGGGCACATCCGCAAACGCGGCTTCGACTTCCAGGATGGTCAGACATTGCTGGCCGGCCGTACGGTTCTCACCCCCCGTGACATCACGTTGGCTGCCGCCATGGGCCATGGTTCCCTCGACGTGCGGCGCAGGCCGACCGTCGGCTTAATTGCGACCGGTGATGAACTTGTCTTACCAGGCGAGGAGACCGGACCAGACCAGATTGTGTGTTCTAATCCGTTTGGCATAGCGGCGATTGTCGAGCGGATCGGCGCTGATGCCCACTTCCTCGGCATAGCCAAGGATGACCGTGATGATCTTGCCGCCTTGTGTGAACGCGGTCGCGACATGGATGTCCTGGTTACGATTGGTGGTGCCTCGGTCGGCGACCACGATATTGTTGCCCCCGTCTTGCAGGAGATGGGCATGTCGCTTGACTTCTGGCGCATTGCCATGCGTCCCGGCAAACCTCTGATGTTTGGGCGTCTGGGCAAGACGCACGTGATCGGCCTGCCCGGCAATCCTGTCTCATCGCTGATCTGTACTTGGATCTTTATTGTCCCGCTGATTGCCAAGCTGCTCGGTCGGCATGGCAGCGGCTTGACGATGAAGCCAGCGCGATTGTCGACAGCAATGTCGAAGAACGGTCCGCGCGAACATTATATGCGAGGTGTCAGTGAAACTCTTGCCGACGGAACTTTGGCAGTTGCCCCTGTTCGTTCCCAGGATAGCTCGCTGTTGTCGCCACTCGCACTGGCAGACGTCCTAATCATCCGACCACCCCACGATCCAGATCGCGCGGTCGGCGATACGGTGTCCATCAGCCAGATTGATTTTTGATCACACTTTTCGAAGAACTCTGCGAAACACTTGCAGAACTTAAAAAGAACATTTATAGATTATATTCAAGAGTTCCTGTTTTGTATCCACTATGAGCCCCACGCTACGAACTAGCGCTAGGAGACGAAGATGCTCACGCAGAAGCAAAAAGATCTTCTGATGTTCATTCATGAACGCCTTCAGGACGCAGGTGTGCCGCCCTCGTTTGACGAGATGAAGGATGCGCTGCAGCTCAAATCCAAATCCGGCATCCATCGATTGATCAAGGCTCTGGAGGAGCGCGGCTTTATTCGCAGACTCCCCCATCGCGCCCGAGCGCTTGAAGTGGTCAAGTTGCCAGGCTCCGATGAGACGCCGACCGAACGACCGCAACTCAGTGTGATCGAAGGTGGTGGGGGTGACCCGCAAAGAGACCGGCTGACGCCGCCCTCAACGGTCGTCGATAGTCGCACCATATCGGTACCGGTAATGGGTCGGATTGCAGCGGGTGTTCCGATATCCGCAATCGAAAATCATACCCATGACATTGCCTGCCCACCTGATTTGCTGACGGGTGGTGAGCATTACGCCCTTGAGGTGCGTGGTGAGTCGATGATCGATGCTGGTATTCACGATGGCGACACCGTCATTATCCGGAGCTGTGATACTGCCGAAAACGGCGATATCGTCGTCGCGCTTGTCGATCAGGAAGAAGCGACGCTCAAACGACTACGCAAACGCGATGGCAAGCTTGCACTTGAAGCCGCCAATCCAGATTTTGAAACGCGCTACTTCGAGCCAGGCCGTGTCAACGTGCAGGGCCGGTTGGTTGGCCTCATTCGCCGCTACTGATCCAGGCTCTTTGGCACCAGTGCCATGACGGGTTTCTTTCAGGCTTGGGTAATCTAGAGTCTATCGAACGGATCGTCGTCACCTTCTTCGTCGCGGCGTTCAGCTCCACTGAGATCGGATTGCAGGCGCTTAGTTGCGGCAAATTTCTCCAGGCGCGTCGTCCCACGGCCGACCGACCTTAGTGTTTTTCGTCGGGTGGGTCTTGGCCGAAAGTGCGAACGAGACCAGGGGCGATTGCCTCGACTTTCCGCAACGGTTTGCACGCGTGCCTGTTGCCCATGGCGGGCGTAATACGCATGCGTCCCCTTGCGTCTTAGATCCCAGAAGTCCCAGATCAATAGTCCGAGCGTTCCGCAGCCGGCGGGCTCGGGGTAGGGCAGAATCAAAATTACGGAGCGTCGGCAGTCGTCGTGTAGAGACATCGGATGGCGGGAGACCGTCACGAATTTATTGTTGAGCCGCGACGTGCAACCCTCTCTATCGCAACGGAAGCCCTCTGTTTGTGGAATATCCTTCGCACGACGGTTGTCGCCATCGTGGGCGAGCCATCGCTCCAGTTCAAATTTCGCGCGGCGGTTCTGGATAATGGCGTATTGGCCGTCACTCTGGCGTAAAGCGATGAGGCGGCCGTCACGGCCAGCCAGCAAGGCGGGACGTTCGAGGTAAGGCGCGCGGGCGACGCCAACAGCAATGATGACAATTCCAAGCCAACGCCAAGGACGTTTCCAAAGGCAAAGCCACAGGCCGCCGAACACCATCAAGCCAAATGAGAGTGTTGAGAATGCGGGTAGCCGGCTCACGGCACCGGGGAGCGCTGCCACTGTTTGCGCGCACCACGTCATCAGATCAATGCCTTTGCCCATGATGGTCAAGGGCGCGGCTTCTAGTCCGAAGGGCATGAGCACAAATGCCACCAGGGCGGACGGCATAACCAGGAGGTTGCAAACCGGAACAGCGATAAGGTTGGCCAAGACCGCGTACTGCTGGCTCTTGTGAAAATGGAAGGCGGCGACGGGGGCAACGGCAATACTGGCGATGATGGTTGAGCCAATGATGCCAAACAGAAACAGGACGGTGGTTCGGGACCAGCCGGCGGATCGAGTCG
>JBCDBQ010000794.1:0-3230 GCA_039183375.1 Pseudomonadota bacterium | reverse complement strand
TGTGATCAAGACCTGCAGTGGGAGGCTTGTCAGCGGACCATTGGGCACCAGGATCAAATGCTTTTTACCAGCGATGTGACGCTCAATCGGACCAAACACAGTTTTGTAGAGCCGGTGCGCGATATCGAGATCGAAACCTTGCGCAGCATCCGGGTTCTGTTCTGCGGCGAGAGGATCAAGGCCAAGGCGCAGTTGAGCGACATTGGCTGCAAGTTGCCGTTCGCCGACATCAATTTCGGCCCAGGCCACCGTCGCGCTTGTCACAACCCAGACAAAGCTTTTCTGGCGCCCGACGAGCATCGTGACCAGCGCTTCATCAGAGCGCAGAAGCTTCCCGGTCTGTGCGCCAGTAAGCGGGACAGGATTGGCCATCTCGGCGTAAGCCGGATGAGCCGTGACGATGCGCTTCTTGAGGGCGCGGCGATCGATGCCAAGTTTGGTCATCCGTTGAACGCGCGCCTTCCGGGTCGTTGAAAACTGCTGATACCCTGGCAGCTTCGTTTCGGCGGCATTCATCCTGTTGATCAGGGTCATTGTTTCACTGCTGCCAGCCGATGTCGCTTGGGACAGCTTTGAGAGCTCAGCACCGAACTGCTGGATCTTCTTCAAGGACCCGTCACAGCCGGCCTTTTTTTGACCCGGCGGGCAGCGCTTGATGAGATCCTGCAACTCTTTGGAAAGCTCGCGCTGGCGCTTATAGTCCGGTCGGCTGGCCTTTTGCTGGCGAATGCTCGCGGCGCGCATCTCCTCAAGCAAACGGCTGTAAACGGGATCTTTGCGCTGCACCTTGCTCCAACGTGTCAGCTCGCGCATGTCCAGTTCGTTCAGAGCAACAATTTCATCTGCCAACTTCTGCATCTTGCTGACGTCACGGCCAAGCGGGGAGTTGCTGGTGCCGAGACGTGCCGTCATTTTTGCAATGGCTTCGGCAGCGGACGTCCGCCACGCGTCCTGTGATGCCTTGAAGGATTCATCGAAGGCCGCTTGTTTGTTAAGGCCCAGTTGCGCACCGCCATGCCAGACGGCACGAGCCAGCCCGATAAACGCGGATCGCTGTCGTTTCAGGCCTTGGTTCATGACTTTCTGGGCGTACACAAAGTCCGTCTTTTGCGAAGCCAGCAGCTCGATTGCCTTACGATACCTGACAAGCGCCTCGCGATAGTTCCCTTTGGCGACGGCAATCGCCCCGAGGTTGGCCGTCGAGCTCGCCTGATAGGCATGCTCAAAGCCCATGATGTCTTTGCGCAGTTTCAATGCACGCCGGAAAACTGGTTCCGCTTCATCGACGCGGCCAAGCCGCATCAATGCACCGCCGTAGAGATCAAGTGCCTCGGCAACGCCTGGTCCGTCTTTGCCGTAGACCTTTTCCCGGATCTTCACCGACTGCGCATAATACCTGACCGCCTTGTTGTCATCGCCAGCCTTCTCAGCGGTCAGGCCAAGGCCGTAGGTGATGATGCCAATCTTCTCATGTTCAGGGCCGTACTGTTGGATCGCAAGTGGCAGGACCTGCTCACTGACCTGTAAGGCCTGGGCAAATTGACCGGCTTGATAGAGCTGCGTCGCGAGCTCTTGCAATGACTTGTATTCAGCCGATGGTTGTTGCGCGTGCGTTGCAATCGGTACAGCTGCACAAGTCAAAAAGAGGCAGGCAAAAGCGGTATGGGCCCAACGCATCAAACTCTCCCGGGCATCAAACAAACTGATCTGGACGTATTTTACTTTTCAGGGCAGCCGGTCGTTACATCGCCGGCACGGGCAACGGGCTTGCCATTGATGAAGACGTTGCTGCCACCCCCGACAACGATGCCGCCGCAGCCGGTTTTGTCGCCGGTCGTAACCGCTGGTCGTCCGTTGATAAAGACATTTGATGAGCCCTGTCGAACGGCGGAGGAATTGCTGGTGCGGTCGCCGGCACGGGCCGCACCTGCCCCACCAATCGACGTGTTCGCGCTGCCTTCGGTGATGACACCGGGCGTTGACGGCTGGTTTTGCTGGGTGAGGGCCGGCGAAGCGGCGATGCAAATCATAAACAGTGTCGTCAGATGAAGATTTGGCACGGCAATGGCTCCGACAAACGAATACACACCGCAACAAGTCTATCTCTATGGCAACCGCGTGGCGATAAGGGCCCGTATTGCGTCTGCCGATAAGTGCACGCAGGCGGCTACCCAGCGGGTGCCGCCTGCTAAATTGCCGAAACTCCAAACATCCAACCGGGTCCATGCGGCCACCATGGAGCGGGCCCGATGCCTGTTAACGTCTGGTCAGACGCTGAAGAATCTCTTGCAACAGTGTATTACCCTTGGCTGCCATATAGACGGACATAACGCCCATTCCGGCACCAAGAACGGATAGCAGTACCATTAGCTGGTCTATCATGTTGCGCTCCATACTCAACGAACTCACATTAGTATCTAATATTAGATACGAGTATGAAATTGACGCAATCTTAACTATTGGTCAAGCACAAAATATCAGATTCTCGTATGTTGAGCATCAGTTAAGCCAAATCACGAGAGATGCTGCCTTGTTGTGCGGACTTTGCTATATTAGATTCGCGTTGTGGATGTCAGTTATGGGTGATGCGTGAGCGAAGACGAACATAGAAGGAGTGGATCTGGCTTGCCAATGCAACCAATGGCGCCTGCAGGGATGCTGGACGAACGATCCCAATTCTGGGAGATCCTGGCTCTGCATGAGAATGGCGAAATCACTGACGAGGAAGCCACCAAAAAGCTGATGGGCCTTTACCAGGCCTCAGTGGCCGGGCAACTGCGGGCAATAGGCGAAACGAAGCCGAGCTTGCTGGCCAGTGTCATCAAGCGATTGAGCTCCGAGCTTGGCGTGATCTCCGAGACTTACGATGCCGGACTTGAGGTCGCGACCGAACGCGCGCTGGCGGCAGAGAGCAAGCTCGACATCTCGTCATTCCGTATGAAGTCGAAGCGGCCGGATATCTTGCGCCGTGAACATGAGATTGTCGGGGCACTTGTTCGTGACGATAACATGCGGCCCTTCGTGCTGAGCGAACTCGTCGAGATGGCACGCGAGTATGAGCCGAAGATCATGGATGCAGCTGTGACAGCCAATCTCGACAGGCTCTGCAAGCTTGGCGTGATCAATCGTCCTCGCAAGGGCTACTATGCAGCGAATGAGAACAGCAAGGGTTATCTGGCAGAGCTCAACATCGAGATGGATGCACGCGGTCTTAGCCGCTAGCGAAGCGG
>JBCDBQ010000793.1:0-3238 GCA_039183375.1 Pseudomonadota bacterium | reverse complement strand
ATCAGATCGTCTCGTCGTGCATTTGAAAGATCTCGAAACGGGCGAGACGCGCGGGCTTACTGAAGATACCGACCTGTCATTCGGTAGCCTTTCTTGGAGCGCTGATGGATCATACCTGCTCGCAACCGCTGCGCAGGTGCTCGACACACCCGTCTTCCGCATCGACCCAACAAGCGGAGAGGTAACAGAGCTAAATCTGATGGCGGGCAATGAGGCACATATAGCGAATGTAACGTCACTGCCCGGCGACCGCTTGCTGTTTACACGCGATTCAATCGGAGTACCTGGTGAGCTGTTCTTGTCGACCGGTGCCAGAACCGCAAAGCCACTCACCGATGTTGTCACCACTCGGATGGGTGAACTTGCTTCCACGGTCACGACGCGTTTCAGTTTCGCTGGCGCACAAGGCGATACAGTCTGGGGCCAGATCACAAGGCTTGAAAACCAAGAGGGGCCGATCCCCGCAATCCTTTACATTCACGGCGGGCCGCAAGGCACTTTTCGCGACGGTTGGTCGTCACGCTGGAATCCGCGTGTCGTTGCCAGCCAGGGCTATGCGGTTATCTCCGTCGATTTCCACGGAAGCGCGGGATATGGGCAGGAATTCATGGACTCGATCAATCGTGATTGGGGTGGCAAGCCATTGGAAGACCTACAAAAAGGGCTTGCTGCAGCGCTGGAGATCGACTCACAGATCGATGGTTCACGTGCCTGTGCCATGGGGGCAAGCTATGGCGGCTATATGGTCAACTGGATCGCTGGAAAATGGTCAGACCGCTTCGACTGTCTGGTGCAGCATGATGGCCTCCTCGATATGCGCAGCTTTTACTATTCTACCGAGGAATTGTGGTTTCCACGCTGGGACTTTGGCGGCTCCTACTCTGAAGCTCGGGAGACTTATGAGAAATGGAACCCGGTGAATTTCGTCGACAATTGGCAAACACCGATGCTCGTCATCACAGGCGAGCAAGACTTTCGGGTTCCCTACACCCAGGGGATTCAGAGCTTCACCGCATTGCAGGAACGCGGCATACCTTCACAATTGCTGGTGTTTCCGGACGAAAATCACTGGGTGCTTGGGGCTGCCAACTCATTACAATGGCACGAGACGGTCTTTGATTGGCTTGAACGCCACTTGGAAGATCAGGCCGATAACGTAGCTGAGGGCGAATAAGGCCTGCGCACTACTTATCGTTATCCTTGGGCGACCAAAGCTCATCCCGGCTGGGCATCCGATTATCGACCGACTCGTCGTGACCGGTTCCATTGGAGAGAAAAACTAGCCCCATCAATCCACCGCCGAGCAGCATGGTGAAGCTGATGCCCAAGGCAACCGCTATATAGAAATGAACCGAAATCGCGCCGTTGAATACGTAAAGAAGGACAACAGCAAGCAGCACAGTCCCCACCGTCACTGCCAGCAAAACCTTCATGATCTGTCGAAAGCGCGCCCACGCATGGGCAGCGTTTTGCGGGTCATCCAGAGGGGATTTGCTCACCATAAGAGCCTCATGCTTCGCTCGACGTCTCATTGCAATGGGCAAGCTACGCAAATGGTCTTGTGATGGACGTGGCAATGGCGGACTCGCATTTTGGCGAGATTGGTGGCAATTTCTTCGGCTAAGAGAGGAGCCGCGCCATGACTATTGCCAAGATAATTGGCGATCGCGACGCATCGGACATTATTGCATGCGACGTATCAACGCCTGTGAGCGAAGTTGTTGGTTTATTGGCCCGAAAACGCATCGGCGCTCTGCCAGTGCTGCGAGACGGAAAGGTTGCCGGCATCATCTCTGAGCGCGACATTGTATACAGATTGGCCGATTCAGGCCGTGACTGCCTTGATCGTCCGGTTGAAGAAATCATGACGTCACCTGCTGTCACGGTTGAGCCATCGACACGAATCGATGATGCCTTGGCATTGATGACCAAGCGTAGGTTCCGACACTTCCCGGTGATCGAAAACGATAATCTCATGGCATTCGTATCGATCGGTGATCTCGTGAAAGACAAGATTGACGAGGTAGAGCATGAAGCAGCCACACTCAGGAACTACATTCAGACGGTTTGATTGGTCCTATCCTCTTGAGGAACCTCTCTCTCAGCCCTAGGTAAAGGTTATGGCAAGCAACCTAACCCTGACAACGGCAGCTGCGAAACGTGTTGCCTGGATTGCTGATCGACAGACCAAACCTGCAATATTGCGGCTTTCTGTCGAGGGCGGTGGCTGTTCGGGATTTCAGTACAAGTTTGATCTTGCCGACGCGCCGGAGGGCGATGATGTGATTAGCGAGACCGATGGCGTAAAGCTGGTTGTTGATCCGGTGAGCCTCGATCTTGTTGGCGGAAGCGTTGTTGATTTTGTCGAATCTTTGGGTGGTGCCGCATTCCGCGTCGAAAACCCGAACGCAGCCGCTGGCTGCGGTTGTGGATCGAGCTTCGGCATCTAGCCCACCTCCACTTCTGGCATCACCAAGCGATAGACGAGGCGCTCGCTATCCTGCATGGATGGCGCATGAAACTCGCCACCTACAATATCAATGGGGTCAAAGCCCGTCTTCCAAGGCTGAAGGAATGGCTCGAGGAAACGCGTCCATCTGTTGCTTGTCTCCAAGAGATAAAGAGCCAGGATAAGGACTTTCCCGCATCAGAGTTTGAAGCCCTTGGATATTCGCTAATCTGGCACGGACAGAAAGCGTTTAACGGTGTTGCCATCCTGGTCGACAAAAACGCTGGCTATTCGTTGCACGAGGTGCGGCGCGGGCTTGGAATTGATGGTCCGAAAGAAGGCGAGGGCGAGCAGGCCCGCTATCTCGAAGCGGATATTGTTCACGGGGACACCAAAACACGCATCGTCTGCATTTATCTGCCCAACGGAAACCCGCAGCCCGGGCCGAAGTTTGACTACAAGCTTGCCTGGATGGAAAAGCTGCGGGCGAGGATGGCTGAGATATGGGAGGAAGAGGTCCCCGCAGCTGTTCTTGGCGATTACAATGTTATTCCCGAGGATGATGACGTTTTCGCCGTCAAAGCCATGGCCTCGGATGCACTCATGCAGCCAGAGTCTCGCGCAGCCTACGGGCGACTTCTAGCGGACGGTTGGACCGATGCGCTTCGCACGCTCAATCCGCGCGGCGGCGTTTGGACTTATTGGGACTATCAGGCGGGAGCTTGGCAGCGCGATCACGGATTTCGGATCGACCACATCTTACTTTCACCGGAGCTGGCCGATCGTCTT
>JBCDBQ010000792.1:0-3238 GCA_039183375.1 Pseudomonadota bacterium | reverse complement strand
TGTGTGGGGTGCAATTGGCGCTTCCGTGCTGTTGCTCTTGCGGTCTCGATTTGCAGTGCATGCTAGCATTGTCGCGATTCTCGGACTGATCGGATCGAATACTTATCAGTTCGCGATGACCGAGGTGCCAGAGAGCCTGCAAAGCTTGCCTTTGGTCGCCTTGATCTGGGCTACAACCCTGTTCGTGTTGTTCTATGCGATGAGGATGAAAAACCGGCATGTCTTGAGGTAGACGTTAGCCGACGCCAGCTGCTGCCTCCGCAGCTATGATCGCTTGCCGATCTTGGATTAGACGAATGTAGGTGTCAGCCACCACCTGATTGATGGCATCCCAGCTATATTCGAAGCTGCGTTCCTCGCCGGCACGTCCATGCGCCATGCGCAAGGCTGGATCGGTGCAATAGGCTGCTAGTGCGGCGGCTAGACCTTCGCTGTCAGGGGATTTTGCGCCTTTTTTGCCTTTGAGTGGAACAAGGCGACCAGTCACGCCATCATTGACAAGGCTCGACGCGCCGGTGGCTCCAGCCGCTACCACTGGCACTCCGCATGCCATCGCCTCAAGCGTTACATTGCCAAACGTCTCGGTTACGCTGGGGTTGAAGAACACATCGCCACTTGCGAGCGCTTGCCCAAGTTCGGCACCGGTTTTGAAACCGGCGAAAATGCCGCCGGGTAGGGTCTCTTCGAACCATTGCCGCGCCGGTCCATCTCCGATCACAAGCACTTTGTGCGGCACTTGCTGCTTGCGCAGCTGCACAATGGTCTCGGCAAAGACGTCCAAGCCTTTTTCCATGACCAACCGGCCTAGGAAGACGATGGCAACGTCGTCATCTTCAAGACCCATACTCCGACGCCACGCCAGATCGCGCTTCTGCGATGAAAATATCGTGCGATCCACGCCGCGCGACCATAGCGTGATATCGTCGTGCATCTTCATTTCGAGCAATTCGTCAATCATGCTTTGCGAAGGTGCGACCAGAGCATCACAGCGATTGTAGAACCGCTTGAGGATGGCGATGATGATAGGTTCAAGAAATGCGAGTTTATAATAGCGCGGGTATGTTTCGAACCGCGTGTGAACTGAGGCCATAACTGGAATATCGTGGTCCTGCGCCCAGCGCAGCGCGGCGTGCCCGACCGGATCGGGCGACGACAGATGGAAGATATTGGGCTGAAATCGCTCCAGATCGCGTTTGACCGCGCGGCCCAGACGCAGTGGCAGGCGATACTCACCGCGTCCTTTCACTGGCATCGGAATGTTCGGCACGCTTACAAGGTCGCCGGTTGGTTCAAAGTCAGGTTTGGGAACGGTTGGCGAATAAATCCGAACCTTCGCGCCTCTCTCCAGCAACGACCCCACCAGACGATTGAGCGCCTGATTCGCCCCATCGCGGGTATAATTGTAGTTGCCGCTGAACAGAGCAATTTTGAGGTCCGAGGTTTGCATGGAGGGCCTCATCTAGGGGAAACACCTTGGAGATGGAACACTCCACCGAAAACATGTTCATCGACTGTCATGAGGGCGATGATCGGAGCATCCGTGTTGACGGCGCACCTAGTGATCCTTGATTATGCTGAATTACAAAGCTCTGTGCACTGCAAAGTCACGAAACTTCATTGACATGTCATGGCTCGCCACTAAACGCGGCTCCGGGCCACGCGGTCCCAACGCCGCGCGAGCTCTCTGCAAGGAGAGAATTACATGACTGAACACCAACGTGGGCTCATTGCCGAGCCGACGCTCAAACCTGAGCGCCCCCAATTTTCTTCCGGTCCGACGGTAAAGTTCCCCGGCTGGTCCCTCGACAAACTGAAAACGCAGTCGCTAGGCCGCTCGCATCGTTCGGCCTATGCCAAAGGCCGCCTGAAGTACGCGATCGACCTGTCGAAAGAGCTGCTCGGTATCCCCGAGGACTATCTTGTCGGGATTATGCCTGCCTCGGACACTGGTGCGCTGGAATGCGCGATGTGGACCATGCTTGATCCTGCGCGCCCGGCCACGGTCGCTGCTTGGGAAAGCTTTGGCAATGTGTGGATTCAGGACGCGGTGAAGCAGCTAAAGCTTCCCAATCTCCAGACGCTTTCGGCAGACTATGGCGAGATTCCTGATCTCACGACCATTCCCCAGGAAAACGATGTCGTCTTCACTTGGAATGGGACGACATCTGGCGCGATGATCCCTGACACCAATTGGCTTGAAGAGGGCCGTTCGGGTGTCACGATAAACGATGCGACCAGCGCGATCTTCGCGCAGGAAATGGATTGGGCAAAGCTCGATGCTACCACCTATAGTTGGCAGAAGGTTATGGGTTCAGAGGCGCAGCACGGAATGCTGATCCTTTCGCCAAAGGCAGTTGAGCGCATCGAAAGCTACGACCCGCAATGGCCGCTTCCCAAACTGTTCCGCCTGAAAAAGGGCGACAAGATCAATCGCGGTATCTTCGAAGGGGCTACGATCAACACGCCTTCGCTGCTCGCGACCGAGGACTACATCGCCGCGCTTGAATGGGCGCAGGCTCTCGGTGGTCGCAAAGCGATGTTCGAGCGCGCCAATTCAAATGCGAATATCGTGAAGGATTGGATCGAAGCCACACCATGGCTGCGCAACATGGTCTCCGATCCCGCCAAGCGCACCAATACGGGAGTGTGCATGGTATTTCAGGGCGATTGGTATGAAAGCCTTTCGCCGGAAGATCAGGCAGCGGTGCCGAAGAAGATCGTCAAACTGCTCGAAGAGCGTGATGTCGGCTATGACTTCAACGGCTACCGTGATGCGCCACCATCTTTGCGCATCTGGTGCGGTGGTACGCTCGAGCAGGAGGACATCAAGCGCCTCCTCCCGTGGATCGAGTGGGCCTACGAGACCGTCAAGAACGGTTGAACAAGAGCTTCACGAGCCCCGGCGCAAGCGCAGGGGTCGCACCACCTATCTCTAGTTACCTTTATGGAAGTCCCCGCAGGCGCGCGGGCTTCCTCATTTTCAGGAATTTCCAATGACCAAGCCCAAAGTTCTCATATCTGACAAGATGGATGAAAACGCTGCGCGCATCTTTGCTGAGCGTGGATGCGATGTTGATGTCAAGCCGGGCATGACGCCCGAAGAATTGATGGAAGTGATCGGCGAATATCATGGCCTCGCGATCCGGTCTTCGACCAAAGTGACGCCCGCAATCCTGGATGCAGCCACCAATTTGAAAGTCATTGGCCGGGCAGGGATCGGTGTCGACAATGTCGATAT
>JBCDBQ010000791.1:0-3239 GCA_039183375.1 Pseudomonadota bacterium | reverse complement strand
TACAGTGCCCGTCCCACCATTTGTCGCGAGTTTCCCAACGAAGAGCGCTGCGGGTACTATGACTTCCTCGAATTTGAGCGGAACCACCAGGATGATCCCGAACATGTCGCGGTGACGGACAGCAGTGCTTGGAAGTAACATCCCAAACATAGTCTCGTTCGCATCAGGACCGTGTCTCAATGCTCACCCTATACACGTTCGGGCCCGCCTTCGGCCTGCCTGATCCTAGTCCCTTTTGCATCAAGGCCATGGTGCTCTTGAAGATGTCCGGGCTGGATTTTGAGTGCATACCCGGCGACGTCCGAAAAGCGCCCAAGCTGAAAATGCCGTATCTTGTCGATGACAGTAAGACCATTGCCGACTCAACGTTCGTCAGATGGCATCTTGAGGCGCGTTACAGCATCGACTTCGACAAGGATTACGATGCCGCCAGCCGGGCAGTCGGATGGGCCATGGAAAAGCTTTGTGAAGATCATCTGTATTGGCTTGGCCTACACGAACGCTGGATGGAGCCTGTCAACTTTGACAAAGGCCCGCGAGTGTTCTTCGACGCGGTTCCGGCAATCCTGCGCCCTCTAATCGTAAACAGAGTGAAAAGTGACGTTCGCCGCAACCTCTGGGGTCAAGGCACCGGCCGCCACTCAGAAGCCGAGCGCAACAAACTCGCCAATACTGCGATTCAGACACTGTCCGACTGCCTGGGAGACAAGCCATACTTGCTGGGCGCTACACCCAGCGGAGCCGACGCATCAGTCTTTGCAACAACGCTATCGTGCAGCTGTCCGCATTTCGATACGCCGAGCCGCCGGATGATCGAAGCCCATCCTAATCTTATCGCATATCGCGATCGCTTAAACGCTGAATGGTTTGGCAGCGAGGCGTCCAGCTAATAGCCTCGCTATGCCATAGACCGATGCTAAATGGTCAACTACGGCTCTAACGGTCGGGGGCGGCCATCGTCATCGAGCGCCACAAACACAAACTGACCTTCCGTGACCTTGACGCGTTCCCCCCATACGTTCACGCAACGCCCAAGCCTCCAGGTGAACCGTTATTGATGTCCGGCCTGATTTCTCAATCTCAGCGTAAACGCATAAGATATCGCCAATATTGACCGGCCGAATGAAGCTCATGGCATCAATTGCAACGGTAGCGACACGACCCTGCGCATGCTGCCCTGCGGCAATGCCGCCGGCGATATCCATTTGGGACAACACCCAGCCACCGAAAATGTCACCGCTCGGATTGGCATCAGCCGGCATCGCCAAAGTCCGCGTCGTCAGCTCACCACGTGGGGTCTCATTGTTGTCGCTCATAGTCACCTTGTTCATTTCTTGTTGCCATTTGCTGCAAACCAGTTTGACACCATCCTCAGCACGGTTGTCAGCCAGAAATCGTTTTCTTCTGCTGGCAGGCCGAGGACGAGCGGCTCTCTTTCAGCTTTGATCCAGCTTGAGAATGATACCGCTCACTTATTTTCCGATGTCGTGACACCCTGTTCCCTCCGAAACAGCGAACCTCCGAAACTCTCGTTAGATTCATATCAACACCAAGGCAGCCCCGGATTGGAACAGTCCCGGTCTGTAGGAACTGAAAAGAAGAAGAGAAAGACGGAGAGTGAAATGAACATCTGGATGCGATTAACGACATTTGTTGCAGCGCACGTTCTGATAATCGGCGGTGCTTTGGCAATTGCTCAGGCTGCTGGCTGAGCATTGCAAGACTGCCGATTAAGGGCTTCCAAAACCAGCATGAATTGCCGACGAATTAGCCTTCTACATCAGTAGCAAACTGAAAGACTTACAACGGTTTTGCCCACGTCTCGCCACCCTAGGGGACAGCGCACCAAAGACAGGCACCAGAGACTGTAACGGCCAACCTGACCGCCAACCATCACTCTTCTTCGACAATTAGATATTTGTACAATTGCTCGGCACGTGTTGGCGTCTCCGTCATAGCCCAGGTCCGAACAGATATTCCGGCCTGATGCACGCTTTCCGGGTCTCCAGAGACCAATGGATGCCACCAGGCAAGATCTTGACCCTGCTGAACAAGTCGATACGCACACGTATCAGGTAGCCAACTTAGGCTCTCAACGAGTTCAACAGTCAGCTGTAAGCAATCCGGGACTTTATTGTGACGCTTCGGATAGTCCTGACAGCGACACTTTCCGATATCCAGGAGCTTGCACGCAATGCGCGTCATGTAGACTTGATCAGTGTCCTCATCCTCAAGCTTCAGCATGCAACAGCGCCCGCAGCCATCACACAAGGCTTCCCATTCAGCGGAAGTCATTTCCGCCAGGGTCTTCACCTGCCAAAACGGCACGGTATCGGGCTCGGAACCAGTCAACAGATTTTCTCACACTCACGCGACTTGAGATGGTAAATAACCACAATTATTGTGCTATCTCGCATGTGACGAAGATTCATGTCCAATCAGTGCACATCGAAAGTGCATGAGTGGTAGAGCGAATTCCGGCAACAGCCAGGGACGAAACCGTTGAGCGATTGGTTTTTCAGGCAGGGCGGCCGACACCGGGTCATCGACTGGCTAGGTCTCGACTCGTGGATAGATTCCACGCTCTCGATGGTCTGGGGCAAAGTCAAAGACCGTTTCAACGCTGCATCGAGCTTTATGGCTCGGTTCCGATTGACAGGCTGGCGGCGAGTTGCCAACGAACTCGCCTCAGAAGGCCTAACGCTCGGCACCGGCGGTCTCATTCTGATGTATATGCTGGCGATCCCGGCATTCAAGGAAATCGATGAAAAGAACTGGCTGGCCATGGACCAGTTCTCCGTCACCTTTCAGGACAAAGACGGCAATGTCATCGGCAAGCGCGGCATCAACCTGAATAACGCCGTGCCGCTGGAAGAGATTCCAGACGTTATGATCAAGTCGACATTGGCAACAGAAGACAGGCGTTTCTTCGAGCACATTGGCGTCGACTTTCTTGGAACTTTCCGTGCTCTTGTCGAGAACATTCGAGCCAATGATGTCGTCCAGGGTGGCTCGACACTCACGCAGCAGCTCGCCAAAAACCTTTTCCTGTCACCTGAGCGCTCGATCGTTCGGAAGTTGAAAGAAGTTTATCTATCGTTTTGGCTGGAAGCACGCCTGACGAAGCGGCAAATTCTCAAGCTCTACCTTGACCGCGCCTATATGGGCGGTGGTGCATTCGGCGTCGAGGCGGCCGCCCAGTTTTACTTCGGCAAATCAGTCCGCGAAATAAATATGGC
>JBCDBQ010000790.1:0-3239 GCA_039183375.1 Pseudomonadota bacterium | reverse complement strand
GGAGGAAGATTGGCGCGGACAGGATCCAATCGTTCGTTTGCGCGATGTCGTCTTGGAGCAGGGTGAGCTCAACGAAGAGGACTTTGTCAGCCTTCAGGACGCGGCGACCAATGAGATCGAGAGCGCCATTGCGTGGGCGCAAACACTGCCGGAGCCGGAGCTTGAGAAGGCACGTTCTTTTGTGACGTTGCCGTTTCTGGATGCGACGTCGCCCGAGCCCGATGCCGGAACGCGTAAACTCAGCTACACCGCGGCTATCACCGAAGCGATGCACCTGGAGATGCAGGCCGACGAGAACGTCATCATTCTTGGTGAGGATATCGCAAAGACGGGTGGCATATTTGGACTAACGAGAGGGCTGCTGGAGGCGTTTGGTCCGGAACGCATTCGCGATACACCGATCGCTGAAAGCGTGACGGCCAGTTGTGGTGTCGGCGCTGCGATGTCTGGTCTGCGCCCGATCATCGAAGTGCAGCTGTTTGATTTTGTTACCTTCATGATGGATGCGATTGTCAATCAGGCGGCTAAGGCACGATACATGATGGGTGGCGATCTCAAGGTGCCGGTTGTGTTCCGCGGGCCGCAAGGTGGTGGTCTGCGCCTTGCTGCTCAGCACTGCCAGTCACTTGAGGCGCTGTTTGCCAATGTGCCCGGTCTGGAGATCTATGCACCAGCCTCGCCCTACGATGCGAAGGGCTTGATGGCTGCTGCGATACGATCCGATAACCCGGTGGTGTTCTTGGAACACAAGCTTCTGTACCTTGGCGGCGAAGAGCCGGTGCCGGAGCTGCCCTATGTCATCCAACCGGGGGAGGCCCGTGTCGTTCGGGAAGGTGCGGATTGCACCGTGATTGCGACCATGGCCATGGTTGAGCGTGCGATGCAGGCGGCGAAGCGCCTCGACCGAAAAGGTATCTCTGTCGAGGTTATTGATCCGCGGACCATCAAGCCGCTCGATACTGAGACGATGATCAAGAGTGTGCAGAAGACCCACCGCGCCGTTGTTGTGCAGGAGGCGCCACTATTCGGTGGCATTGCAGGTGAAGTGGCTTCGGTGATCACCGAGGAAGCGTTTGACTGGCTCGATGCACCCGTGAAGCGGATCGGTGCACCGGAGATGCCGGTTCCCTATAACGAGCGGCTCGAACGTCAGTATCTGCCGGATGCGGAACGCATCGAACAGGCTGTGCTGTCCGTCTGTTACCGCTAAAGCCTGCCTGACCGATCAACTCACGCGCCTTCATCGGAGTGCGCATCGCGCAGGCATTGAAGAAAGGCTCTGGCAATGCGCGATGGTGTCGGGTGGTGTTTGACGATGGCAGAGAATTCAATCTCGTATCGATAGCGGTCAGGCCGCACTTTTCTGACGACCTTTTGCTCTTCGTAGGGATGGGCAAAATGGTCTGGCAAAAAACCAACGTAGCGTCCCGACTGGATGAGGATCGCCAGCGCTTCCTGGTCATTGACCTGGGCCTGATGATTGAGCCGCTCTTTCTGGCTGACCGCCATGTTGGGTGAGTGAAATTCGAGACCCGCAAAACGGGCTTCGCGAATTTCCTTTGGTGAGATTGCGTCGTCATCACGCGAGAACCACGGATGAGTTTGCCCGCAATAGAGGTACATCAGTTCGTTGTAGAGTGGGTAGTAGTCGAGGCTCGTTGATTTGCGGTGCGTCGGGATAATGCCGACGTGGATTTCATCATTCAGAATGCCGCGCTCCGTTGCATCCGTACCGAGAATGCGAACCTGCAAGTCAACGTCTGGGGCAATGTCATCAAACGCGCGCAAGGCGGACGCTACCTGGGCCTCCGGGTTCGTCAGCGTCATATCAAACAGCGCGATCGACAGTCGTCCGACGAGGCGGTCATTGATTTCGTTGACCTCGACGGTGAAGTTATCGACTGATGACAGAAGGTTGTTGGCTGCATCGAAAATGCGTGTACCTTCCTCTGTCAGGGCAAAGCCGCCCGGTCCGCGATCGCAAAGTTTCACGCCCAACCGGAGTTCAAGGTCAGAGAGTTGACGACTGATCGTCGATCGCCCGACGTTCAGAACCATCTCGGCAGCGGCGATGCCGCCGGACTGTACGATGGTTTGAAAAACCCGCAGCAGTCGAAGATCGGCTTGCTGGATATGGCGCGGCTGTTTCACGACGGCATCCAAGGTTTCATGTTTTTGCAATCTAGTTTGCAATTTATCTACTTGCTGCAACTTTGTCATCGTGCAACTTTCGAGGCATCATCGTGCGGATCAGGCCAATTTTTCGGTTTTGACCACTGCGACTAGGGAATTTTCGGGAACATTTGCCGGCTTTCGTCCGGCGTTGGGTCGGTCTGCCAGCCTTGCAGGGGGCCACCTGATTTCATCAAGGGGAGCGCCGGATCGTGCTGCATCAGGGAATTAATGACATCGAGCATGTGATCGAGGCCGATCGCGCAAATGTTTGGCACCACCTTACCCAGCATAAGAAATTTGAAACCGCAGACCCGTTGATCATTGTCGAAGGCAAGGGCATGCGGGTGTGGAATGCTGCGGGACGTGAGCATGTCGATGCTGTCTCAGGTGGCGTTTGGACGGTGAACGTCGGCTACGGCCGCGAGTCGATTGCTGATGCGGTTCGCGATCAGCTGGTCAAACTCAATTACTTTGCCAATGCAGCCGGGAACGTTCCGGGCGCGCTGTTTGCCGAGCGCCTGACCGCGAAGATGCCGGGCATGTCCCGCGTCTACTATTCAAACTCAGGTTCTGAAGCCAACGAAAAGGCCTACAAGATTGTTCGCCAGATCGCCCACAACAAGTATGGCGGTAAGAAGCATAAGATCCTGTACCGCAACCGCGACTATCACGGCACGACGATCACAGCCCTGTCGTCCGGTGGCCAGGACCAGCGTAAGGATCAATATGGTCCATTCACGCCGGGCTTCATTGAGGTGCCGCATTGCCTTGAGTACCGTTCGCAGTGGGGCGACGTCGAGGACTATGGCATCAAGGCTGCTGATGCGATCGAAGAGGTCATCCTGCGCGAAGGTGCTGACACAGTCGGCGGTCTGATCCTTGAGCCGATTACAGCTGGCGGCGGCGTCATTGTTCCGCCGAAAGGATACTGGGAGCGCGTCCAGCAGATCTGCCGCAAGCACGATGTTCTGCTCATCATCGACGAGGTTGTCTGCGGCATGGGCCGCACCGGCACCTGGTTCGGTTACCAGCACTACGGCATTGAACCCGACATGGTCACGATG
>JBCDBQ010000789.1:0-3242 GCA_039183375.1 Pseudomonadota bacterium | reverse complement strand
CTGGCCACGACGGCCGCCATCTCGGGTCAGGGCATGGGCTCGAAAGTCGCACTCATCACCGATGGCCGGTTCTCCGGTGCGACGCGCGGCTTCTGCGTTGGCCATGTGGGGCCCGAGGCCGCGGTCGGCGGGCCGATCGGCCTGCTAAAGAATGGCGACATCATCCTGATCGATGCCCGAAAGGGGGTCATCAAGGTCAAGCTGACGGCCAAGGAGCTGCGCGAACGCCATCGCGCCTGGAAGGCGGCGCCGCCGCGCGAGACGATGTATGGCTCGGGCGCGCTCTGGAAGTTTGCGCAGCTTGTCGGCTCGACCAAGGATGGCGCCGTGACCCATCCCGGTATGGCCGGCGAACGCCACGTCTACGCCGACCTGTGAGCATCGGGCCCGCAGTCCTGGACGGGCTCATGCGGGTCTGCCTTGTGCCCCTGTTCCTTTGGCTCATAACGGGCTGCATGCTCACGCCCGGCGAGCCGACGCTGAAAGCAGAGCTTGAGCGGGCACGGGCTGCGGGCGCCTTTGCAGTGGTCGAGGCGTCTCCTCGAGGTGAGCGCCACTGCGCAGCTTGAGATAAAGCGTGAACGGGCGGCCTTCAGCAAAGAGGTGATCCAGCCCATCTTTGAGGTCTGCTGCCGACACGTCATCGAGCCAGGCACCAAACTTCAAAAGTCCACCCTGATCCTGTGGCAGTCCGCGCACAGCCTCCAAAGTGTGCGTTACGATACGCAAGCCATCGACTTGATCCCAGAACAGCAAGACCTGAGGCTCAGCCTTGAAGATCGCCTCAGCCGTCAACAGGCTTTGCCGTAAGCGATTGGTCTCTTCCTGTGCAGACCGGACCACGCGCCGTGATCGCACACTTATCCAGAGCACAAAGCCGAAGGCGCCAAATGACAACCCAGTCAGACCGGCAAAGAGGAGCAGGGCAGAGGTTTGATACCCAGCCACCGTCGGACGCGGCTGATCTGCCAAGCTGACAGTCAAAACGACAGCGCACGCCAAGCTGCCAAGCAGCAAGGCGATCAGCTCGCGCCGAGTATGCTTGGCAAGCGAGTTCTGGTTCTGAACGCGCATTCGTGGTTCCCGCGCGAATGGCACAATGCCGAACTGCTATCCGGCTGTACGCGAAAACAAGCGTGCCCAAGACGTTGAAGACAATATCTGCGAATCAATTTCGAGTATGGAACCGTGGCGGTTACATGACCAGAGCCTAGGGGTCTCACCTAAGAGAAAAAGCCCGCTGCGAGAGCGGGCTTTGTGGAAACAATTTCAACGCATTAGAAAATGCGCATCCTGAATACTCAGCCAACGGCCCCTGTAGAGGGCTGGAACAACGGCCTAGTAGCGGTAATGCTCCGGCTTGTAGGGTCCATCAGTGGTAACACCGATGTAAGATGCCTGCTCATTGGACAGTTCGGTGAGCTGGGCACCCAGCTTCTCCAAGTGAAGGCGGGCAACCTTTTCATCGAGATGCTTGGGAAGGACGTAAACCTCGTTCTTGTAGTCATCAGCCTTCGTGTAGAGCTCGATCTGGGCCAAGACTTGGTTGGTGAAGCTCGCTGACATGACGAAGCTTGGGTGGCCCGTCGCATTGCCGAGGTTGAGCAGGCGACCTTCGGACAGCAGGATCATCCGCTTGTTGTCAGGGAACTCGACCAGATCGACCTGTGGCTTAACATTGGTCCACTTGAAGTTTTTGAGCGCAGCCACCTGGATTTCGTTGTCGAAGTGACCAATGTTACCGACAATGCACATGTCCTTGAGCTGGCGCATGTGATCGACGGTCACGACGTCCTTGTTGCCTGTCGTGGTAATCACAATGTCAGCATCTGGTGCAGCTTCTTCCAGTGTCACCACTTCAAAGCCGTCCATGCAGGCCTGAAGAGCACAGATTGGGTCAACCTCAGTGACCTTCACACGCGCACCTGCGCCTTGCAGACTGGCAGCCGATCCCTTGCCGACATCACCGTAGCCACAAACAACGGCGACCTTACCAGCCATCATGACATCGGTACCGCGCCGAATGCCGTCGACGAGGCTTTCCTTACAGCCGTACTTATTGTCGAACTTTGACTTTGTTACAGAGTCATTGACGTTGATTGCAGGAAACGGCAGATCGCCCTTCTGCATCAGTTGGTAAAGACGGTTGACACCTGTGGTTGTTTCTTCAGACACGCCCTTGATCGCAGCTTTCTGCTTAGCGAACCAACCCGGTGACTGTTCCATGCGCTTCTTAATTTGCGCGAACAGATATTCTTCTTCCTCGGAGCCTGGGTTCGACAGCACGTCTTCGCCGGCTTCGGCGCGCGCACCCAGTAGAATATACATGGTCGCATCGCCACCATCGTCGAGGATGAGGTTGCTCATGCCACCATCGGCCCACTGGAAGATCTTGTCGGTATAAACCCAGTATTCCTCGAGAGATTCACCCTTGACCGCGAACACTGGCGTTCCACCGGCCGCAATCGCTGCGGCAGCATGATCCTGCGTCGAGAAGATGTTGCACGACGCCCAACGCACATCGGCGCCCAGCGCCTTTAAGGTTTCAATCAGCACAGCCGTCTGAATCGTCATATGCAGAGAGCCTGAAATCCGCGCGCCCTTGAGCGGCTGGCTCGCGCCGAATTCATCGCGGCAGGCCATCAGACCCGGCATTTCGGTCTCGGCGATCTCAATTTCCTTACGACCGAAATCCGCTTCTGAGATATCGGCTACGACATAATCGGGTGTGCTCATGGGGCTAGACCTCAATCTTGCTCTAGTGTTTTTTGCGAAATCTGGCTCCCAGCTGAGCAGCCAGCACGAATGCAGGAGACCCTATAGCTCGATATTGCCTAACAGGCAATAACATATAAAGACATCCTTATATCTATATCTACTAACGCTTTCGCGCCTGAAATGGATGAGTAATATCGAACGCTCGGCCAAGCGTGCGGCCAGCCGCCGACATGCAGAAAATAGACGAAGCGTTGGACAACTCGGCCAGCAATCAGCACACCTGCGTCGGCATACTCAAAGGTACCAGAGAATTAATCCTCTATTTCAATGGATTGGGAGAACAGCCACATAGCATTCACAGGTCAGGCAGCTAAGCTTCATCAATGCATCCTTCGCCAAACCCTTCGTTGACCAAGTTTGCCAGAGACGCCAGCGCAGTCTCCGCTTGTTGGCCACTTGCCTCGATGAGCAATGTCACACCTGGGCCTGCCGCCAGCATCAAAAGTCCCATAATTGACGTTCCG
>JBCDBQ010000788.1:0-3246 GCA_039183375.1 Pseudomonadota bacterium | reverse complement strand
TTCGACTCGAAAGACTCGGCAAGCTCCGGAGCCGCCGTCAGGTCTTCTTGCAAGCGCGTGAGGTTATTGTAAATCACGCGTCCACGACCATAATCGAGCGACGACGTAAACAAGATCGGATCAAGTGTGTCGGACGGACCGTGCAGGTCCCAGGCAAAACGCAACTTGCCGCCACGCTTCGGCGTTGCAGCGATGGCCTGACTGGCAGCGGTGACTATGCTGCCTGCCGAGGCGACGGATGCACCAGCAGCCAATAGCCATCCCATGACCTCACGACGTGTTGCGCCACTCTTCAGAGCAGTCACGACCACGTCACGGTCATGATGACTGAGATCCTCAAACACCGGACCGTCAGTACGTTCGATTGTCATGTAAGCTTCCTCCCTTTCAGCGAAAGAACAATCACGCCGTGTACAATTACGATAGTTTATTCTGCGACGGACTGAACCACAACAAGCTTCGGTGGTAATATTTTTGCACCACTATGCCCAACTTGCAAACATAAGTTTCGCAAATTATGAGCAACAAAAACAGATAGACATCCGCGCTATCGGGGCAACGAAGGATTTGACCCAAATTTGTGCAACTTATATGTAAGTCAAGAAGTCATCGAGTAAGTTATACTGCACAAAAACTTGGCAATAGCTTGGGTGTACTATGCTCACCATGTCGTGACATAGTTCTGCTCAGGCCTAACGCCCGCTTTCATAAAACTGTTGACAAGAATGAACACGCACACTTGTCCAATTTGGACCACAAATGTCGCATGTCGAACATGAAGCAAAGCTCCTGATAGGCAATCATCACACCGGTTTACTGAATAGCTGATCAATGCACTTTTGAATTTGGACGAGCTAAGCGATCTGCTGTTTCAGCGATATCGACCGAGCCTAGAAAAGATCTGACGCAGTCATGCAAGACAATGCTCCCACGCGGCGCTTTGGACGCCACACCCGCAAGATCAAGCCGTTTGAAATTCCGCAACATCCCGGTTTCGATGCGAGCCACGATGAATTGAACCAGTGGTCACGCGAGAAGGCCTCCGCACTCAATCAATATGTCATTGGATTTGGCGCGCTTGCCGAGGGCGAATGGGCTGCAGCGGGCATTGCCGAGCCAGACTTCGCTGCGATGCGAGAGTACAGGGTTGACCGGATCCGCGCAGAGCTGGTTAAGCACGACCTGGGCGGCATCTATCTCTACGACCCACTAAACGTTCGATACGCTACCGATACAACGAACATGCAAGTATGGGTGATGCACAATCCGGTGCGCGCGACTTTCGTGCCCACCGAAGGCCCAGTTATTCTATACGACTACCACAACTGCCAGCATCTTTCCGACTTTTCAGAAGCCGTTGATGAAGTCCACCACGGCACCAGCTGGTTCTACTTTAAAGGCGGAGACCGGACACATGAAATGGCACGGCGATGGGCCGGTGAAGTCGCCGCCATCGTCAAGCAGCACGGTGGTGGCAACAAACGCATTGCATTCGACCAAATTGATAGTCATGGCATTGAGCCGTTAGCCAGCCACGGCATTGAAGTCCTATATGGCGAAGACATCATGGAGGAAGCGCGCGGCATCAAGAGTCCAGACGAAATCCTTGCCATGCGCCGCGCGACCGTTGCTTGTGAAGCCGCCATGTATGAGATGGAGCGACAGCTCAAACCCGGCATGACGGAGAATGACCTTTGGGCCGTTCTCCATGCTGAGAACATCCGACGTGGTGGTGAGTGGATTGAAACACGCTTGCTATCCTCCGGGCCACGTACAAATCCCTGGTTCCAGGAATCGTCTGCTCGCATCATTGAGGACGGCGATATTGTCGCCTTCGATACGGATCTTGTCGGCCCTTATGGCTTCTGTTGCGACATCTCACGAACTTGGCTCGCTGGTGATGGCAAACCGACTGACGAACAGCGCAACCTGTATAAGATGGCCGTTGACCAGATTGAAACTAACCGCGAACTGCTCCGTCCCGGTATGTCCTTCAGAGAAATTGCTCACACCGCCAAGAGCTTGCCCGAGGCCTACCTGCCGAACAGGTACTCGTGTCTCATCCACGGTGTTGGCCTTTGCGACGAATTCCCATCCATTCCCTATGCCTCGGACTGGGAGAAGCGCGGCTACGATGGCGTTCTTGAGCCCGGCATGGTCGTCTGCGTCGAGAGCTATGTTGGCCGACATGGCGGCGATGAAGGCGTGAAACTCGAGGATCAGTGTTTAATCACCGAGACCGGATATGAACAACTGTCAGTCTATCCTTTGGATGAACGACTAAACAGTTAGGCACACCGGCACTAACCGGGAGACATCGAATTGGGTCAAGACACCAACCGACCGCGCCGCAGTGGACGCCGGCGCGGAGCAAGTACTTCCTCATCGGCCTCTGTCGGCCCGATCATCGACCAGCTAGCCTGGTGCATTCCGCAGAACCGTGATGCTCCCATCGAGCCGCTCGATGAAGAGGGTGTTGCCGCCATTCATAACGCCGCCATGCGGATACTGGAAGAAATCGGCATCGACTTTCTGCACGACGACGCGATTGCCGAACTGCGCACAGCCGGCTGCGAAATCGATGCCAACGGTATAACCGTCCGCATGGACCGCGCCTTCGTTATGGAGAAGGTACGGTTAGCCCCCGACCAGTTCACCATGACCCCGCGCAACCCCGACCGTGAGGTCTCGGTCGGCGGCAACAGCATGTCATTCGTCAATGTTTCGAGCCCCCCAAACGTCATGGATTTGGACCGGGGCCGGCGGACCGGCACACGCGGCTCTTTTCAGGACCTGATCAAGCTCACACAATACTTCAACTGCATTCATCTTGCTGGCGGCTACCCGGTTGAGCCAATCGATATCCACGCCTCGATCCGACACCTCGACTGCATGTATGACAAGCTCACGCTGACAGACAAAGTCTGTCACACATACTCACTCGGTCAGGAACGCGTGGAAGACGCAATCGAGATGGTGCGTATTGCCGGCGGACTGACACATGAGGAGTTTGATGCCTCACCGCGCATGTTCACGAACATCAATTCGTCCTCGCCATTGAAACACGACACGCCGATGCTCGATGGGGCCATGCGACTGGCCAGGCGCGGGCAGGTTGTGACTGTAACGCCGTTTACGCTGGCTGGAGCCATGGCGCCCGTGACCTTGGCCGGCGCCCTCGCACAGCAAACCGCTGAAGGCCTGGCAGCGATTGTGCTCTTACAATGCATCAACCCGGGCACACCG
>JBCDBQ010000787.1:0-3253 GCA_039183375.1 Pseudomonadota bacterium | reverse complement strand
GCGCATGCGTCCTGCGGTATGTGCTATGATCTCGTGGCCATTTTCGAGTTTTACGCGAAAAGTCGCGTTGGGTAGGAGTTCTGTCACTACACCTGGGAACTCAAGTAGTTCCTCTTTTGCCATGTGTCCTCTCAGGGTTATCGGCTTATGCACGTCTTATGGGATCGCCGGCTCGAGGCCAGAGATCGCTAATTTGGGCGGAGAATGCTCCGGGATGGCGGCGAAAGCAAGCTTTTGATCTGCTCCGCCAACAAAGGATACCATGCTTACGGCAAACTATCGTCTGCCGCATTGTTTTGAATTATCCTTTTGATACAGGGCTGATTGCCGGCAAAGCCTGGCAAAATCATGTTGTGAGGAGATTTTTCATGTCGGAAACGGAGAAACTTGCCGCAGGGATGGCCGGTACCGACGTGTTTGGTGAGCTGGATGACGCGACACGCATGCTGATTGCGCAAGAGATGCGGCCGGTGACTTTTACGAATGGCCAGTCCATCTTTTCGCGCGGTGATCCCGGCCGCGAGCTGTACTATATCGTTGAAGGTCGGGTCAGGCTCTCGATTTTGTCGGTTGAAGGGCGCGAGTTGGCTTTCGCTCACGCTAGTGAGGGCACCGTCTTCGGCGAAATTGCGATGCTCGATGGCAAGGCTCGGACCGCTGATGCGACTGCGGTGGCCAAGACAAAGGCTATGTCGCTTGGTCAGGCAGCAATGGATCGGTTGCTCGAAAGCAATCCGGAGTTTGCCAAGACTTTGTTGCGATTCTTGTGTGCCCGGTTGCGGGAGGCGGATCTGCAACTGGAAGGCGTTGCACTCCATCGTATTGAAGTCCGTCTTGCCCGTTTCCTGTTGGGCATCAGTCAGCAGCGGTCAGATGATGTGGATGCAGACGGTCTTGTCCCCGTCAGTCTCGGCATATCGCAAGGCGAAGTGGCACTCCTGCTCGGTGCAAGCCGGCCCAAGGTCAATGCGGCTCTCACACTCTTGGAGGACCAGGGCGCCATTGTTCGCGAAGGGAACATGATCCGATGCGATTGTGAGGAACTACGGGCGGTTGCGGAACTCGAATGATATGTCCGATAGAGGGCGCACATTGTTTCCAGGTTTTGTTGTCTCATGGCTGGGCGCCCTGGCGCGGAGCTGGCCGGGCAAAAAACTGGAGGCTTTGGTCTCCTGGCTGTTGGAGCTAGGAACGCACGGCTATCCGGTTGATGTGCGCCGTCGCCTGATGATCATGAATGCAATCGCCTATCTCATTGCGTTCACAACGGCCGGCTACGCCATTCAGCATAGCAATATAGACTACGAGAAATTCAAGCCCGTCATCTGGCTCAATGTTGCGTTGATTGGCGTGGCAGTACTCGTTCCTCTGTCGCACCGGATTAATGAGATTGCCGGCGGCGTCATTATTGTTGTGGTCGAGTGGATAGCCCTGCTCCTTTTCACAATGTATATGGGGCGGCCGTCGGGAGTTCATTTGCAATATTTTGTCGGCGCTGCGGCTCCGTTCGTGGTTTTCGGACTGGGCCGCATTCGGCTCGTTCTTGTGACTGTCGCCAGCGGGGTCGCGTTGCATCTTTATGCTTGGTTTAGCTTTTCCAGGCGCAATGCAATGATTGATGCCGGTCACGACGTACTGGACTCGCTCTATACACAAGCGGCGATTTCAACGGCTGTGTTGATTGCAGCAACGGTCTGGTACGCTTTCAGTCTGGTGGAACGGGCAAAAGCGGAAGCCGACGGACTGCTGCGAAACATCCTACCGGACAGCATTGCCGAGAGCCTGAAGGCCAAACCCGATCAGCGCATAGCAGACGAGCATGCCGATGTGACCGTGATGTTCGCTGACATATCCGGCTTTGTTGCGCTGTCGCGCAAACTTGGGCCGCAGCGCGTGGTGGAACTTCTCAATACGATTGTGCGGCGGTTTGATCGACTTGCGCTCAAGCATGGGGTCGAGAAGATCAAAACGATTGGCGATGCCTATATGGCCGTCGCCGGGGTACCGGAAACGCGGCGCGATCATGCGGCTCGCGCGGTCGCGATGGCAGAGGACATGCTGGAAGTGATCGCGAGGGTTCGCAACGAGCACGACATCGAATTGAATGTCCGAATTGGTTTGGCGTCTGGCCCGGTCCTTGCCGGGATTATTGGAACCCAAAAGTTCAGCTATGATGTCTGGGGTGATACCGTGAACCTGGCATCGCGGATGGAAGGATCAGGCGTTCTCGGGCGCATCCATGTTAGTCCTTCGACTCACGCAGCATTAGCCGACGTCTATGAGTTCGAAGAGCTCGACTCGATGGATATCAAGGGCATCGGGCCGCTTGTCACCTGGTTGGTGAAACATAAAAAGCCAGTATCTACGTAGTCGTGCTACGGTCCATACGCGGTACATCCTTTCCAGGAACGCAGTCCCACAAATTTAAACCGTTGGTCCGCCACTCAGGCCGAAGCGTTCTCTGATGCGTTCAAACAGCGTGTCTCTCACTTTCCGATAACTGTCGAGCAGCTGATCGCGGTTGCCTTGTCCCATCATGATCGATGCATCGAATGTCGGCCAGTACTCGACGTCAACCGCCATGGTGCGCGTTAACTCCAAAGCTTGGTGATGGGCTTCCGGAGACAAAGAGATGATGAGATCGAATGTTGTGTCGTGGAGATCTGCCAGCGTGTGTGGTTGGTGCGCGGATAAATCGACACCGATCTCATCCATCACGACAGTCACGAAGGGATCCGGCTCACCTTCGCGTACTCCGGCTGACTCGACATAGGTCCGTCGCCCCGCAAGGTGCCGCAGGATTCCGGCAGCCATCGGGGAACGAACGGCATTCATCGTGCAGGCAAACAATACCGCTCCCGGCAAGCTGTTTGCCTCAGCCACGGCTTAGCCTTTCCAATGCAACGAGCAGATCAGTGTGAACAGGCGGCGGGCGGTGTCATGATCGATGGTGATCTTGCCTTTTAAGCGTTCGGCCAGCGTTCGGCTGCCATCGTCGTGCAGACCGCGACGGCCCATATCGATCGCCTGAATGCGCGAGGGCGGCGCGGTCTTGATGGCTTCGTAATAGCTGTCGCAGACAATGAAGTAATCGCGGATGATGCGTTTCAGCGGAGAAAAAGAAAACATGTGCGCCACGATTTGCGTGCCGCTTTCATCGTGCACATTGAAAACGAGGCGGTCGTTGAGCGTGCCAAGGATCAGTTTGTAGGGTCCGCTGTCGTGGTCTTCGAGGACAAAGGAGTTCTCTTCG
>JBCDBQ010000786.1:0-3259 GCA_039183375.1 Pseudomonadota bacterium | reverse complement strand
CGCGGGTTTGGGCGGATGATTTTCCTGGCTTCCGATGCAGCAAGAGTTGGACAAGCACGGCTGTCCTACTACGCAGCAGCCAAGGGCGGGATCGTCGCTCTCGTGAAGTCCGTCGCGCAGGAAGTCGGCACGCATGGCATCACGATGAACGTGGTCTCACCCGGTGCAACAAACACCGAACTGCGCCAAGACCGTGAAGCCGAGATCCGTCAATCCATGGGTGAGGAAAAATACGCGTCGTACACCCGCAAAGTGAACCGTCGCTACCCGGTTGGGCGCATTGGTGAACCCGATGATATTGCCGGCATGATCTCGTACCTCGCAAGCGACAAGGCGGCCTGGGTAACCGGGCAGGTCATCAGCGTCAACGGCGGCTTTGTCATGCCGTAGCCCGTCCCAGCGCTGCGAATAGGATAGGAACACCAACCGTGGACTTCGACTTAACGGCCGAGCAACAGCTCATTCAAGACTCAGCCCGGCGCATGGTTGGCCAGGACATCCAGCCAGTGCTTGATGCACACGATCCGGACACGCCTCTGCCGAAAGTTGCCATGCGCAAAATTCTGCAGGCTTGCTCTGAGATCGGAATGATTGGCGGCCGGGTGCCAACGGCCATGGGCGGCACGGAACTGTCCATGGTTGATCTTGGCCTGATGTATGAGCAATTGCCGGCCAACGTGTTCTTCGGCGTTCTCTCGCAGGAAGTCACAGCAGCGCGCATCAGCGGCGATTGCACCGACGCGCAACGTGATGGCGTTCTCGCCGACATTCTGGCGTCTCGCAAACTCGCTTGCACAGCAACGACGGAGCCAGGCGCGGGGTCCGATCCACGCGGTGTTGAAACCCGGGTCACGCAGGACGGCGACGACTTTCGCATTACTGGCCGAAAAATGTGGATCTCGAATATTTCCATTGCAGATGTGGTCAATGTGACGGGTGCAATGGGAAGAGATGAGCAGGGCCTCGCCAATATGGTGCGCCTCATCGTTGATCAGGAACAGTCCCCATTTGAGGCGCGTGAGATCCCAACTCTCGGGCTACGTCAGGGTCATCTTGGCGAAGCTGTTTTCGATAACACCTGGGTTCCGGCGGCAAACAAACTAGGCCAGGCCGGCGATGCTGCCCGCAGCTTGACGCTGACATGGATGGGCAATCGACCGTTCATCGGCCTATGCGCCGCCAACATGGCGCAGCAGGCCCTGGACAAAGCCATCACATACGCCAAGGAGCGCCGTCAGTTCGGCAAAGCCATCGCCGGTCATCAACTTATTCAAGAACAGATCGCTGACATTTCAGCAGCCGTCACGACTAGTCGTCTGCTTTGCTATTACGCGCTGTCGCGCATCGATGCCGGCGAACGGGCCAATCAGGTGACGGCCATGGCCAAGCGGCAATCACTCACCGCCTGCGAGCAAGCGATTTCGGCGGCCATGCACATTCACGGCGCGATGGGGATTTCGCGCGAGCTTGGCCTGGAACAAATGTACCGCGACGTTCGCATGATGCCGATCCCCGACGGCACCAACCAGATTTTGACCCTGATTGAAGGTCGTGAACTGACCGGCATTCCCGCATATCGCGGCTAGCAATGCCGTCATGCTGCAATTGAAGGACGAGACGTTATGGATGAAGCAAACAACAAAACCAGAATTCTCGCCGACGAGCTCGTCGGTCTCTCATTTGCCGACCTGTCAGATGCCGACATCAATCAGCTCGAAATCCTGATCTTCGATCAGATCAGTGTCGCACTCTACGGGGCCACCACGGATTGGGGCACCGCCATCCGCACCTATGCGGAGCGCATGACCGGGACGGGCCAGGCACAGGTCATCGCCAGTTCGGCACGAACCATTCCCGCGATCGCAGCTCTTGCCAACGGCGCAATGACACACAGCTATGAACTGGATGACACGCATGATGAGTCGATGAGCCACCCCGGCAGTGTTGTCATTCCTGCAGCAATCGCGACCGCAATGGAACATGGGAGTTCCGGTCAGGATTTGCTCACAGCGATCGTGGCCGGCTATGAAGCGATCGCTCGCATCGGCGGTGCCGCAAACGCAAAAGACGTGATCGAAACTGGCTTCCACCCAACCGGACTGTTTTGCGGTTTTGGCGGCGCGGTCGCTGTAGCACGTCTACGCGGTCTGAATGCAACCCAGACCTGCCACGCCTGGGGACATCTGCTGTCTCTTGCCTCCGGTGCAATGCAGTTCGCCGACGAACCATCAGGAACCGCGGTCAAAAGAATGCATGCCGGTTATGCTGCGCATAATGCAGTGCTCGCAGTTGAAATGGCGGCGGCTGGTATCGCAGCTCCTGAACTTGCCATTGACGGCCGATTTGGCTTCCTCAGTCTCTATGGAGAAAATGCCAACCACGACCGGCTATCCCGACAACCAAATGCACCGTTCGAAATTCATCAGATCAGCATCAAGCCGTATTCGTGCTGCCGCTTATTCCACTCTACCATCGATGCACTGGAAACTGTCACGGAAGGTTTCTCGACCAACATTGCCGACATCAACAAAATTATCGTTCGTGGTCCCCACGCGCACGCGGATCAACACATGATCCGGCGGCCAACGTCCGTCATGGCAGCACAGTATTCCCTTCCCTACATTGTCGGCGCAACATTGGTTGCCGGCCCGCAGGCCTATGATGCCTACGGTGAAGCACATCATAACGACAACAAAATTCTGGAGCTGGCCGACAAGGTTGAAACGCTGCACGACGCAGACATTGAAGCCAAGTTTCCGAAGCACATGGGTTCAGGCGTTGATGTCATGATGACAGATGGCAGCGTGCGGTCGCAGACACTGCTCGATAGCATCGGCACACCGGGCCGACCCATGGACAAGCAACAGGTCATGGATAAGGGATTGGGACTGACAGCAGCAGCGGCACCGAAGTTCAATGTCGAGCATGCCATGCAGAAAATTGAGGGTCTGAAGAAGAACACCAGCGTCTCAACACTGGCTCCCCTGCTGGAGGGTGTGCTGCCGGAGGAACAATCCGCGCGCCAGGCTTGACGAATAGCGGTGCTGAGAGGGAAAGAGAACAGCCATGGCAGAGGTTGATGCTTGGAAGGGGACATACGAGGAACTCCCCCTCGGCGCGCGCGAAGAGAGCAGTCAATTGATCGATGGTCCGGCTATCGATGCATTTGCCGATGCCATCAAGAGTTATAACCCCGTGCACATGGATGGCGATTGGGCACGCGCCAACACGCACTTTCCTGATCGAATAGCCCATGGCG
>JBCDBQ010000785.1:0-3259 GCA_039183375.1 Pseudomonadota bacterium | reverse complement strand
TGAAATACAACATGGACATCACGCATGTTCTCTTGAACAACGCCCAACTCGGAAAGATCTCAAAGGAACAGAAAGCGGGCGAATGGCCGGTATGGCAGACGTCACTCGTCAATCCAAGCTTTGCAGCCTATGCACGCCTATGCGGCGGCAAGGGGATCAAGGTGACTGATCCAAGCGAGCTGAAGGCAGCCCTGGAAGACGCCCTTAGCTTCGAGGGTCCAGCGCTTGTTGAGATCATGACCGACGCAGAATTGATCTAGCTTTCAGCCTTCACAGGAACTAACGGCAACCGGCGCACATCGCTGGTTGCGCCGTCCCAATACACAGACTGTCTCAGTGCACTACTTGATGAACTTGCCGGTGATCCATTGGATAATGGACAAAGCAATGATTGCGCCGCAGCCCCAGACCACGATTGCAAATTCTCCTAACCCAGTGCCGCGCAACCACCATCGTACACTGTCGCCCCATGGTGAGATTTGTTTGATCCCGAACAGCCCTTCAGGGCCCCAGGGCGCAACCCAGATCCAAAACCGAGACAGGTAGAGTAAAGTAAGCGTCAGAGCGATGGCCGCCAACAATCCGATCCCGCGATGCAAAAGCCAACCAAAAGTCATCATTACAGCACCTTTAACGAATCAAGATCGACTTTGAAAATCAGCATCCGCCCGCGTCGCTCAACATCACCATCGAGTTGCACATAAACGGCAACATGCTGCAGATACTTATTCGGCAAGGGCTCTCCATCTTTGTTGGCTAGTAAAAAGAATTCTGATCCATCGACTTGACCGCTGGAGACAAACACTGGCGGCACCCCACCGATCAGACAGAGATTGGCGCAAGCGCGATGTGCCAGCCCTCGAGAGGGGCGCATCGCGCCAGCAAGACACTTGCCGTCACAAATCTCTCCCTTGAGGCGCCAACGCCCGAGCGGCTTCACATCAATCTTCTCGACATTACCAGCAGCAACCTTGATGCTGTCCTTGCCGCCGCCGACCTGCATTGCATCAATGTCACCCCGTTGCAGAGCGATCCCTTTGAGCGATACCGACTTGCCATCAAATTTGGCAAGGCGCTTTTGCATACCGTTCTTACCACCAGCACTCAGCAACAGCGATTTGCCCGTAGGAATCTTCTGACTGCCTTTGGTCACGTGCAGCACGGGATACGGTTTAAGCTCGACTATGCCTGTGACGGTCTGCGCGCCCCAATCCCATCGAAACGAGCCCTCCCCCGGATTATCCTGTCCAGCACCGATGATGACCGCCAATCCGGCAAACATTCCAATCAGAACCGCACTCACACCCAACAAGAAGAGCTTCAGGCCCGGTGGCGTTGGCAGATAACCAACGTAGAAAGGCTTTTCCGTAGGTGATGTCATGATGCAGCTCCTGAGACCCGAACCGGCGCCACGACAGTGCCCAATGCGTTTGCAACACCGCTGACCTGCACCATCTCACCATTGAGCCTGAGGTTATATGTCGGGACTTTCTCGGTGAAAGGTTCCGGCGAACATCCGTCGCTCAACCGATACTGGAAACCATGCCACGGACAGGTAACACAGCCATCCAGGATTTTACCCTCACCGAGCGGACCATTCTGATGCGCGCAAGCATTGCCAATTGCCGATAGCTCACCATCGTTGAGAAACACGGCAACTCGCTCCCCCGTCGATAGCCGTGCGATACGCGCATAGCCCTCTTCAAAGGCCGTGACGCGCGCGACGTCATGCCAACCCGCATCGCTCTCGGCTCGTCTATCCTTACTGCGATCGAACGTGGCGGCTATCACATGCAAACCGCAAACAAGAGCGACTGAAGCTCCTGTCACCAAGGCAAAGGTGGAATTCTCCTGCGATTGCAGAGCGCCAAGCGCCACATGACCGACCAAAGCCGCATAAGCCGGGTAAAGTAAATAATGGAGAGATTTCCAAACCGGTGGCGTCAGAAACCGCAGCCAAAAATCATGGCTCGTTGCAGCTAAAACGGCCATCGAGAGCAAGGCAAAAACACCCAGGATCTCAAACGGAAACCCGAGCAATTGCGCGTAGCTTGTGTTCGATCCTAGCAACGCCGTCACGCGCGGTGTTGGACTGAAGTTGAAGTACCAATCCAGAACGAATATCGCGTGGGTCAGTCCTACAAAAAACGTCATGACACCGAAGTGTCGACGGTTATAGAGGAGCGGTAGGAACGCCTTGTTCAACCGCGCCAATGGCCCGATGCAAAGGATCACCGTCAGCATCAAAAACGCACACGTACCAAACGCCCGGGCACGAACAATGGCGCCATCCGCAGTCTTCTCGTGATCAAGCAGTTCCGGAGCCAACCGCAGAAACAGTAATACGTAGGCGCCAGCCAACAGAGCCAACACCACGTCGTAGAATATCTTGGAATTTGTCCATTGAACGGGGGTGTACTTGACACTCATTTGACCACCTCCCGCGCTTTCTCCAGCTGAACGGCAGCGTCACCCACGGGCCACTCCTGCCGATTGACGAGAGCAATTGCGAGCAAAGCAGGAATGCCAATCCCAAGCACCAACCAGACCCAGCCATGCGCGCGACGAACAGCGCGATAGTGAACAATCGCTGGGTCCCAATTGTTTTCCAATTGCCACCAGCGCCAGAGCACCAGCGGCCAGAGCAACAGTATTCCGGGAACAAGAAGTGGTCGAAACGTAAAACTCCCCTTGGCACTCTCGTCCACTCGGCCGATACCGATGAGCAAAAACAAGATCGAGACGACCGCACCAACATAGAGCCAGCCAGACGCCAGCCAAACCAAGAAACCCGCAGTCACCATATCCAATCCGTCCCCGAGCCACGTTATCTTCTTAGACTAACGCATTCGGGGCTGGTCAGCAGATCAAATCTTGCAGATAAAAAAGCGACAGGCTCAGCGTGTTGCAATCAGACCGTCAGCAAGGTTGCGGCACGACGAAGTATCTGAGCCGATCAACGAACTCTGGTTGTCGATTGACCGTCTTCGCGCTCGATAAACAGGCTGTTGACCCAACCGTTGGCTTGGCGATAAGCGATCGGACACCAGACATCTGCACACGCACCAATTATGCGAATGCCGCGGCCAAAGGGAGGGATAGTAGCGACGATCCTCGCCTCTGAGGACGGTGCAATCCGAATGTTGAGACGATCATCAGCGCGAACTCCGACCACCCGAAATCCATTGACCTCCCCGCTTGTCCGATTAGCTGCCGGCGGGTCCTCAAGCTCCATGTATGCGCTGTGAACCCATCCAAG
>JBCDBQ010000784.1:0-3259 GCA_039183375.1 Pseudomonadota bacterium | reverse complement strand
GTCGTCGAGTTACGCGAAGCTCTGTTAAAGCACCAGAACGATCATGTGCACGCCACAGGAGATCATTTTCACACGCATTGATGCCTTGCAGCGCCAAGACCGGACATTCGTGCAAGGTGCAGCAACCGTCACTTTGGGCTCATAGCAGCCGTTCATCAAATCTACGAGGGAAACAGTTTCCAGCAATCAGCCCGCCCCGGTACGATGCGCCCATTTTCGGTAGTGGCGCCTCTGCTTTTGGCTTTGGCGCTCGTTGGCTTCCGTTCAATTGACAGGCTCCAGCGGCAAAACATCCTGATCGACATTAAGAACCGCCGGATCGTCGTTCTGAATGCCGCTCACACAAACTCTGATTGGCTGACGTTGGTGTATGATGCGATTCGAGATGGCGCGCTATCCAACTGGGAACAAGCGACCCAACCAAGCATAGCTGGAGAAGCGCCGAGCCCGTCGGGAGTGAGCCTAACCCGTTTCTTCTATACAAACTGGGGCCGCGTTGGGTAAAGAATTATGTAAAGTATTGCCAAGCCTCGGAGCCAACCGATGAAACCATTTGTTTTTGCTGTTGCTTTGACTGCGATGGTGGGTGCGCCCGCCCTTTCGCAAGCTTCTACACTCCAAGTAGCCTCCACGTTGGCCGATTCTGGTTACCAAGCTGCCGATGCATCCCGTTGTCGTGACAATGGAGATGGCGCTTTCGAGCAAGAGTTTGCCGCCTGCGACGAGCCCTTTTACAGTCCTGACATTGTTATTCCTGGGATAGCGAACCAACCCGGAGCGCGATATTCTGCCGCTGCCCGGGCCAGCTTTGGCAACCTGGGGGTGCGCGCATCGACGCGTGTTGCGATTTCTGATCGCCCCAGCACCGCCCGGGCTTCAGCGTTTGTCCGGGACACGATAGCAGTTTTGGACAGAGATGTTTTTCTGGCCAACAATCCGGATGTTGAGGTCGTCCAGCTCTTGCTGCCTGTTACCTTGAGCGGAGGCTTCAGTGCCAGCGGCACCCCTACTGATCCCTCCGGAACTGGGGGGTTTGGTGCCGGAATTGCGCAGTTCAATTTTAGCGCCAATGGTTCGAACACGCAGATTTATCGACGCGAGGTGTTGTTGCAGAATGGCGCGCTGCGCGATGAGGCTCCTGTTGTTGGCCGTCTCGGCACCACGACACTGATTATCGACTTGTTGCAGCGTGGCATTCTGTCCGAAGGCGTTACGGTATCCTTCGGCCTTTCAGCACAGGTGAACTGTGGTACTCAGGGCGATGCATTTTGCGCCCTGTCTGCCTCGTTCTTTGAGAGCGCAGTCTTCGGCGCAGGAACGCTTGTGGACCAAAACGGTTCTGAACTCTCGGGCTTGAGTTTGATGTCAGGGTCAGGGTTCGACTTCTTGTCTGGCTACGAAGACTCTTCATCTACGGTAATTCCACTTCCCGCATCCGTTTGGCTTTTGTTGGCGGGCCCTTTAAGTTTGTTTTTGTTGCGGCGGCGGCGCGCAACTGTCCGAAAGGCTGCGCTCTGAATTGGGGATGGTTCCTGCTGTATCTGCAAGGAGTTCGGCCAGTCCATTTCCGGAAAGGGCTCATGATGGTCGTTCGCCGCAATTGATCAAGGTGACCGCTATCTGCTCCTCGTTTCCGTTCCTGCCACGTCAAATCAGCGTTCGCTATGGGCTCAAAGCGGAAGGCGGCCTACGAAGCCCTGCACCCTGAGACGGTGAACGGATCAAACCAACATTCGAGGGTTCGCCAACTTGGCGAAGCCACAAGGTTCTCAAAAGAAACTGCAGAGAAGACGGGGAGTATTACCCGGAGGTTGAGCACAATAACCGCTGAACGCGACGGATGCTATTCCTGTCAAGATGGCGATCCAGAACGCTAGATGTTCCAGTACTGCCACAAATCTTACCGGGAGGAAGTGGATCTTGCTCCCCATAAACCTGGCGGGGCCATTCCAATACGAATCAAAGTCTCCCCCATGGTTTGGAATTGGAGCGGCCACCATGCCGGCAAAGGCTCCAGCTAGCGCCAGAAACGTCACAACGAGCAGGATAGGAACCCGAAAGGATTCAGGTAGCTTGATAGTCTGCTGATCGACCCCGATGACAACAAGTCCGAGTAGAATCGTGATTATTGCCGTGTACATACCAATGTGAAATTTCGTGTAGTCCAGTAGTAGTTTCAACCTGTCGCCATCGGTCAAGTTGCTCATGCTAACACCCATCGATCCAAATTGTTTGTTGTGTCTGACCACCTATTGAACCGCTAATCAATGTTCCAATTCTTTTCTGGAGGAGTGGGTCTCCCTCGACCAGCCAACCGAAATGTTCTGCGGCGTTTACTCCCCACCCCTCAACGTCACACCGGGTCCCACAGCTACTTCTCTGTTGTCCAGGAACTGGACGCCAGGCAAGCATTGGCTACGGCGCGGATATGCCCTCTGCAATCCTCGATGCGTAAGGTAGCAGTCCCAAAACGAGAGATAGAACGCTTGCAGTAGCCGCTGTCCAAGCAAGTCGGTACAGCCAGCTCGCCCGCCGCTCCGACCTGAGTTCTACCTCGGTCAACCAAGCTTCAACATACCACCGGCGAGGAACGAACCTCGCCCCATTGTGGGGCACTGCTGCAATTTCGACCCTCGAGTTAGGGCCTGGCGCGACCCGGCTGCTAAGGTCCATTCGGACTAGTGCGGGTCCGAGGGCAGCAAGCCGTTCGTGCCAAAGTTCTTCGACCCCGTCTGGCGGTGTACCGAAATCGTGGCCTCCACTTGGTCGGTTGTACTTCACCTTGTAAGCCTGACGCCAGGACCGCCACCATTCTCAGGAATAAATTCAATGCCTTGAGAGATGTACCAAGCCATCAGTGTTGCGATTGTGGAAGCTTGAGGGCCACGGCCAGTAGATGCATCGGCCTCTACCCGCGACACTGTATTGGGGGTCACTCCAGTCGCCTCTGCGACCTCGCGCACCCCAACCCTTAGCATAGCTCGCGCCGCTCTTGCCTGCCCTGGCGTCATAGATACCTCGTATCTTTTTAATTTCACTGTATTGACAAGTGCATTGTGTGCTTATAGATATACTGTATCGCTTTTGATGAGGCAAGCAATGACCACCACAGCAATCAACCGCTCCGAACTTATGACGCTGGCCTGGATGTTTGCCCGTCAGGATCACTGGTCGCTGCGGATGCCGAAGGGGACGTTGCACACGCTCTTTCCAGATGCCCTGCGCCGGGCGTGGGCACAGATGAAGTCTGTTGTGGCGC
>JBCDBQ010000783.1:0-3265 GCA_039183375.1 Pseudomonadota bacterium | reverse complement strand
GCTTGTTGGAAATCCGGCAGATCGACTTCGCGCAACATTTCAGGGAGAACGGCGGCCGAAACAAACCACAGCGCCATGGCTGCCACTTCCGCAATGAGAAGCAGACCGAAAGATTGAAATTTCGAGCTGACCACGACTGGTTCCCCGCTGATGCTTTCAGACAAGCATATCGATTGCCGAGAAAAATGAAACAACTCGCACCACGCGAACTTTGAGTGCCAAATGCCATTGTGGCGTGCGTTGAGAATAGAACTCGTGAATTATTCAGATGTTTTGCACAGTCGGACGAACAGGCCAAACTAACGTCAAACTTTGCCCGTGGTGGCGGCAAATAAACGGAGAATAAGTGCATTTAACCAGACACATTTTCTCCAATATCAAACGTCATTCTTAACCATGTCAGCTTATCCCCGCGAGCTGACGTCCGGGCCAGCTGTTGGTCCTAGCTCTTTGCAACGTGCTGGCCCGGTCCCAATACTCCAGACAAGTTAGAGGCTCAGTCGATCGGTTTATTTTCAGCCGTCGCTGATCGTTGCGCCACGAAGTGTTCAACGGTATTTTTCGAGAACATCTTTCGTGGCTTCTCCAAGCTCCGGCGCAAAACTTTCAAAGCCGAGACGCTGGTTGTCAATTTTGACGGCATTAGCCACCAAGCCAAACGATCCGTCTGGCGCTGCTTTGATGATTCCTGAGGCCTTCGTTTGTTCGTGTTGAAGAACTTCGGTGGCGCTTTGGATAGGTGCGTTTGGAACATCAACCGAGTTCAACAGCGAACTCCAATGCTCTCTCGTATTCATGCGCAAAATCTTTTCCAGCACACTCCGTAACTCATCGGCATGTTCCATGCGCTGCGCATTCGTTTCAAAACGCGGATCCTGGCTAATCTCGCTATGGCCGATTACCTGACACAGTTTCTCAAACTGTCGATCCGTGCCGACAGTCACAATTAGAAAGCCGTCGGAGGTTTGATAACCAGTATTCGGCACGAGTAGGGGACCGGTGAGACCAGAACGCTTCGGTTGGGCGCCACCCGCCTCAATTGTGCATTGCGACACTGTCTGCCAGGCCATGGCTGTGTCAGCCATAGCCGCATCGACAATGCTCCCTTCTCCCGTTCGTGCCCGCGTGTGGAGTGCTGCCATGACGCCGAGCGCGGCCCACAATCCGGTGCCGAGATCAATGATCGGAACACCGACCCGAGCCGGATCACCATCTGCAGGGCCGGTCAGATCGACAATACCACCAAAGGCCTGAATGAGTGGATCATAACCGGGCATTTGCGCGTATGGGCCCGTTCGGCCGAATGCAGAAACATTACAATAGATGATACGTGAATTCATCAGCCGAACGTCGTCGGGGCCAAGCCCCAGGTTCTCCGCGATGCCCGGCCGCAGATTTTGCAGAACAACATCAGCTTCAGCAGTGATAAACCGCTTCAGAACGGCAACCTCGTCAGCATCCTTGAAATCGACGACAATGGAGCGTTTGCCGAAGTTCAGAGCCTGGTAAGTTGCGCTCGTGCCGCCAAGCTTGTCTTTGCCCCAGCTCCGGGCAGCGTCCCCGCCGCCGGGTGCTTCGACTTTGACGACGCGCGCCCCGAAGTCAGCCAGCAAGCGCGCGCCGTAAGGGCCAGCGAGACTGGATCCCATTTCCAGGACAGTTATTCCCTCAAGCGGTGCGTTCATTGCTATCCCCTGGTTCGTTTTCCGGTTCAGACATCTGCCGGCCTGATTGCCTCGCTCCGATGCAAAAGTCTGATGCGCCACACCAGATTGCGCGCAACCGCGCAAGTTTCTATCTTGATGCCACTACTATTCTGCAGCCGTGCACGTCCGAGACAAGTTGTTTGCTGTCAGATATCAGTTGCGAAATTGAGGAGCCAAGCAGGTGAGCAAATCCCGCGAGATAAAATTCATGAGTCCACCAGACGGGATGCCCACCGAAGGCTGCTTCGAAATCGTCGCGCGGTACATGCCTTCACCCGCCGACGGCGAAGTGCTGGTAGCCACACACTTTCTTTCGATCGATCCCTATATGCGTCGCGCAATGGGTGGTGCGCGCAAGCAGTATCAGTTGACCCCAGGTGCAACTATGATTGGCCGCGGCGCCGGAGTTGTCATGGAAAGCCGCCACTCGGGGTTCAGGGAAGGCGATGCAGTTCAAAGCGAATTCGGTTGGCGCGAACATGTTGTTCTGAAGGGGGACGGGCTGCGCAAGCTCGCACCGGATTTGCAGCCCCTGTCTCTCAGCGTCGGCATTGTCGGTCAATCAGGAGCGACGGCGTATGTCGGACTGCACGACATCGCGGGTCTGAAAGAGGGCGATACCGTCGTTGTTTCTGCAGCGGCCGGCGCGGTCGGTAGTGCTGTTGGCCAAATCGCGCGGATCGCCGGCTGCCGCGTTATTGGAATTGCCGGCGGGCCTGAGAAGTGCCGTCATGCCATCGATGATCTCGGCTTTGATGACTGCATCGACTACAAGGCCGGTCCCATAGATGAGGCGCTGGCCACTGCTACCACAAAAGGTGTCGATGTTTACTTTGACAATGTTGGCGGTGAGATCCTGGAGGCAGTTCTTGATCGAACCAATGACGGTGCCCGCGTCGCCATATGTGGGCAGATTTCGCAATACAACGCAGATGCTCAGGCGGGACTGCGCAACGTCCATTTGTTGCTCGACCGTTCGATTAAGATCCAAGGGTTTCGTATTGGCTCTCATCTCGAACGGCGAGACTTGGCGCTAGAGCAATTGCTCGCCTGGTGGCGTGACGGCAAGCTGAAATATCGCGAAACCGTTTCGCACGGTTTTGAAAGCGCACCATCAGCCCTGATTAACATGTTAAGCGGCGGGAACTACGGCAAGCAGGTGGTCAAGGTCGTTTGACCTAATTCGCGCGGGCGTAGCGGTTCCCAGGTCGCGGTAGACCAAGGTTCTCGCGCAACGTCGCGCCTTCGTACTCGGTTCGGAAGATTCCGCGCCTTTGCAGCTCTGGAACCACGCGGTCAACAAAATCATCAAGGCCCATTGGCAGGTAGGGGAACATGATATTGAAGCCGTCGCAGCCGCGCTCCATCAACCACTCTTCCATCTGGTCTGCAATTGTTTGCGGCGTGCCAACCATGGCCAGACCTGAATATCCGCCAAATCGTTGTGCAAGTTGACGAACGGTCAGGTCCTCCTCATTGGCAAGCTTAATTGCGCGCTCGCGACCACTGTGGCTGGTATTGGTCTGTGGAATGTCATCAGGTAGTGGCCCATCGGGGTC
>JBCDBQ010000782.1:0-3266 GCA_039183375.1 Pseudomonadota bacterium | reverse complement strand
TTCAAACTTAGTTTTCAGAAATCGGAGAATATCTATGCCCGCACAGAATGGGTCTGCGTTCTTGCTAAAGATCGGCGATGGCGCCTCGCCACCTTCCTATGAAACCGTCGCTGGAATGCGAACCACCCAGCTATCGATCAACGGCGACCCTGTCGTTGTCACTCACAAGCAATCGGAAGGTTGGCGTGATCTCTTGTCTGGAGCGGGCACACGCTCTGTCTCAGTTAGCGCGGCTGGTATCTTCCTTGGCAGCGCAGCTGAGAGTTCCGTGCGCAGCCATGCATTAGCCGGGACACTAGATGATTATGAACTTTCATTCGAGGACGGAGAGCGTCTCAGGGGTAGATTTCTAGTCCAGCGCCTCGACTATTCGGGCGACTTCAACGGTGAACGCAATTACACGCTTCAGCTTGAAAGTTCTGGACCGGTTCTCCCCGCATGAGCAAAAACGCCAATGCTCTTCGCGGCGAGGCAGAATTTACCATCGAAGGGCAGAGCTTTCTGTTACGGCCTAGCTTTGAGAGTTTGGTAAATGCTGAGGCGGAGATTGGTTCGCTCTTTGCATTGGTTGATCGCGCCTCCGAGGGATCTTTGACGATCACCGAGGTGTCAGCCTTAGTATGGCATTGCATTCAATGCGAACCGCGACCTTCTCGCGAGGAAGTCGGGCAAGCAGTGCTAAAGAACGGGCTTCTTGAAGCCACCAAACCAATTCGGATCATCCTCGCGCAGGTACTGCAGGGCCAACCGTGAGTGGACAACCTCCACCGACCTTCGCCCATGCAACGCCAAATTTGTGCAGCGTTTGTATCCACTGGCTCGGGTGGAAACCGCGAGATTTTTGGAGTGCTACTCCGACAGAGTTGATGAGCGCTTTACGCAAACCGGACTGTGCAGAAAGCAAGATGTCGCCCTCTAGAGAGACAATAGAACAGATGTTGGAGCGCGAAAAAGATGGATGACAATTTCGAAGAATTGGTAATCGACGTTCGTGCCAGCACAGATCGCTTCAATGCTGATCTTGAGGCCATGCGGAATTCGGTCGACAACTCGCTAGTCAACGGGCTTGGCAATGCGGGTACGATTTTGGAACGCGGATTGTTATCAGCGATCCGACGCGGGTCACTCGGATTTGATGACCTGCGAAAGGTCGCATTTCGGACGATGGACTCGATTGCATCAAGGGCCATTAGTTCAGGTATTGGCTCACTTTTAGATGGTTCAGGATCGGGTTTCGGAGGGCTGATCGGACAATCACTCGGTGCCCTTCTCGGCCTACCAGGACGGGCAACAGGTGGACCAGTTTCTCCTGGTCGTGGATACTTAGTCGGGGAAAATGGGCCAGAACTATTCGTTCCCACAAGCTCTGGAAGAATCTCAGCAGATCAAGGCACGAATTCCGCAGGAAGAGATGTGCGAGTAGCGATTCAGCTTTCGTCGCCCAGAGGGACTGCAGCTCCGACGGCCATGCAACGCTCCTCGCGGCAAGTCGCGAGCGCGGTCCGCCGCGCGCTCCAGGAACGCTGAGACAGGAAAAGTATCATGGCATTCTGGCTCGCGCGCGAACGCCGCGCGCAGGAATCTAGTTTCATTCAGAGGTTTGACCCCCGCTTTTGGCGAGTAAACTTTCCGCGACCTGCAATGGCGTCCGTAGTTACGACTGGCCCGGACTCCATGCAGATCGACGTCGAACTGCATCACGAAGGTGAGCTCGTCGGACTGATCTGGGATAGTGTGGATGACATTGATCATCCCTTGCTCGCTTACGAAACTAGCCGCGACTATTCCAACACGACACTGAGCTTTCGCTGGCAGTCGGACGGTGTAATTCCGCTAGACCAAATCAACGGACCGACGCTCACCATCGAAGGCCGCGATGCGCAGGGTAACGAGCAGGTCTGGCTGATAAGGCTTTGGAATTATGCTGAGGGAGACCCAGACGACGCTGAGATCGTCTTGCCCTTTTCAAGCCTTGAAAGCGGATTCTCACTACCGGGCAATCCGATCTATCCGGCAGACATCGATCGGATGTTCATCTCGCTTGTTTCACCGGGATACTCGCAAGGTAGTAATACTACTCTCCCAGATCGTTTTAACGGGAGGGTGCTAGTCTCCGATATCGTTGCCGATGGCAGGTATAGCATGCTCGAGATCGGGGATGTCCGTCTACCCGTCCATGGGGAACGGCTCGCAACTGCCTACGACGATGCCTACGATCAAGCACCCGCCAGAATTCTTCGGAACCTGGTTGGCCTCGGTTATCGTGAGGACCTTGTCCATTACGTCGGCATGAGCCACTTCATGAGGCTATCGTTGCAAGATGGCTCGTTGCTAGCAGTGCCGGAGGGTGAATTATGTCAGCCGGCTGTTGAATGGCATCAGAATTTCTTCTCCCTTGCCCGCGCCAATGATCTCGAAGTTATCGCGTCAATTTCCTACGAGCTCTTCAACGCCTTCTGCCCCCAGCCTTGGAAACAGCGAACACTAAGTGGGACGCCTGCACTGACTGGGTGGGTTCCGCCATCAACGCTTCTTTCGCCAGCGAACGCAGCAGCAATGTCATGGCTGAAGTCGAGCGCGAGCACTTTCGTAAGCTTGTTAGAAGCGGCCGATCAGCCGGTTCGAGTTCAGATCGGTGAGCCATGGTGGTGGACCACGGCCCAAGGAGAGATTTGCATCTATGATGATGATGCGCGGGCAGCATTTGGTGGCGATCCGCCACAAATCGCCGACATGCGACAAACGCTAAACCCAGATCAACTCAATCTTCTCGATCAAGCAGGAGCTCTATTGGCCCAATCAACCGCTGACCTGACGTCGGAGATCAGGTCCGTCTCAACCACACAGGCCGAGGTTCTGCTTCTTGCTTTCACGCCAACAATTCTCGATTCCCAGATGCCCGAACTGTATCGAGCGAATCTTCCGACCGGCTGGGCTCGACCAGCATTCGATAGGCTTCAGCTTGAAGACTATGACTGGCTAACCAGTGGGGCTGATGGATTGCGCAGATCAGCTTACGCTTTCGTCGATAATAGGCTGCAATATCCAATAGATGAACAGGACTACTTCGCTGGCTTCGTCTTGCTCGCCTCGGACGCAGAGGAATACTGGACGCGGATCGACGGCGGGCTTGATGAAGCAATTCGGAGGTCAGTTCCCCGCCGATATGTCTGGGCGCAGCCGCAGGTCAATCGAGATGGATATACCCGCCTTCCTTCAATTGAAGAGGATCCCATGCAAGCCTTTGACGATGTCCTCTATCCCTT
>JBCDBQ010000781.1:0-3268 GCA_039183375.1 Pseudomonadota bacterium | reverse complement strand
GGCTGGACTTCGAAAATGTGGTCAACCTGCAGGGCGGCTGCGAGCTTCGCAACATAGTCTTCCGGTGTGATCCAGCCGAGAGCGAGCATGACGTCATGGGGATCAACGCCCCACGCTGTTGCGATGAACTGAGCGCGCTCGACGGTTTCGCGATCAACCGAGCTGCCAACTATAAAGTTATAGGTATCAAGTTGCTCACTTAGGGTCTGCTGGGCTCCGGCTTGCGTAGATGCCTCTCGCTTCATGTTTGGCCGGCTGACGCGAGGCACGGATGACCTTGGCTCAATAATTAATATGCATGCTGATTATTTAGATTGTACAATCTTTGTCAATCACCTTGCTCTTGCCACCCGGCTGCATAAAAAGATTGGGAAAAGTTGTCAGGAGATTCTACTCGTGCCGCTCTTGTTTCGAAGCTTAGTTGCCTTGCTGTTTGTTTTCGCGACCGGCACTGCCGTTGCTCAGCAGAGTGGTGAAGCCGAGAGCGAAGATCTGGAGCCAAGCCAACGAATCATTATTCGCTTTGCGACGACTGACGATTATCCGCCTTTCAATGCTGCTGACGAAGATGGAACGTTGACTGGGTTCAACGTTGATTTGGCGCGCGCGATCTGTCTGGACCAGGATATTACGTGCGATATCAAATCGATGAGCTGGGAGGCTTTGATCCCTGCCTTGCAGAGAGACACTGCTGATGCCGTGATTGCTGCCCATCGGGTCACTGCCAAGCTTTCGAAGCAGGTTGGCTTCACGCGGCGATATTTCTACACGCCAGCGCGCTTTGCGGTGCGCCGGAATTCGCCGGCCTTTGCGATGACGCCGACTGGTCTTGATGGCCGCACGGTGGCCGTGGTCAAGGGGAGTGCGCACGAAGCCTATATGCTGGCGTTCTTCCGAAATGTCGGCATCAAGGCGTATCCGTCACGCGCGCTGGCCCGTCAGGCCCTCCAGACTGGCGCCACGGATGCAATTTTCGATGATGGCATCGGACTGGTTTTTTGGGCAAACGGAACAATCTCCAAGGCCTGTTGTGTGCTGCGTGGTGGCCCGTTCTTCGAGCCGCGCTACTTCGGTGATGGTATTGCGATGCTGGTGCGCCGCTCCGACAGCCAAATGCGCAACATGCTCAATCGCTCGATCGAGAAGCTGCAAGCCAATGGACGCTTCCAAGAATTGGTCGATCGCTATTTTCCAATCCGCGTCTACTAGGGGATCGAACCGGCAAATCGAACCAGTCTTTATTTTTTGAAGATTTTGGGATCGAAGACGTGCGCTCGGTATACCGATTATGCTATGATGCCTAAACCGCGGGTAGGTGCGCCATTTTCGCAGCATTGTGTGCTATGGTGGCTCCAAATTCGCTGTTGTCATAAGGCTGTAAACTGAATCTCTTCAATGCGGAGGGGCGGTAGAAATTCAGGATCTAGCCGTTGCAGGCCGCGCGGCAAAGGGAGCCCAATATGGCCGTCCATCGCACCCTATTCATCTCTGATATCCACCTGGGTGCCCGTGCGTCTCAGGCTGATCTTTTAGTCGATTTCCTGTCCGAACACAGTGCGGAAACGGTCTACCTCGTCGGCGATATCGTCGACTTCTGGCGGATCAAGCGCGGACCTAGGTGGCCTGAGTCTAACAATCAGGTCCTGCAGATGATTTTGCGCATGGTCCGACAGGGCAGCAAGGTTGTCTACATTCCTGGCAACCATGATGATGAAGTGCGTGCTTATTGCGGCTCGCAATTCGGCGGAATCGCTATTGAGCGCAATGCCATTCACGAGACAGCAGACGGGAAACGCTATCTCATCATGCACGGTGATGAGTTCGATGTCGTGTCCCAACGGGCGCGCTGGCTGGCAGTTTTGGGGGATTATGCTTACCAGGTTGCCCTTTGGTCGAATGTGCCCGTCAACATCGTTCGCCGGCGCTTCGGCCTGGGTTATTGGTCGCTCTCCGCCTACCTCAAAGGGCGTGTTAAGGCGGCCGTGAACTTCATCGGCGATTTTGAGCACATGCTGTCGGATGAGGCCAAGAAGCAGAACGTCGATGGTGTCATATGTGGTCATATTCACCAAGCTGCCTCAAAGATGTTTGGCGAGACGCATTACATCAATACAGGTGATTGGGTTGAAAGCTGCACTGCGGTTGTGGAAACTGACTCAGGGAGCTTCGAATTGATTCGGTGGCTGGAAGTGGCCGGATCGCCCGCTGAACAGTCAATGTCAGGACAAGAAATAGGAGTTGCCGTTTAGGATGAGGGTACTGGTTGCCACGGACGCTTGGCGCCCCCAGGTCAACGGGGTGGTGCGCACCTATGAGCGCTTGGCAGACCAGTTGGCGGAGTTCGGCGTCGAGCTTGTCTTCCTTACACCGGCTGACTTCAATACCGTTCCTTGCCCGACCTATCCGGAAATTCGTCTCGCGATCCCCGGTTATCATTACATGATCGAGCGGCTTGGCGTTGTCGAGCCGGACGCAGTGCACATCGCGACTGAGGGTCCGATCGGCTGGATGGCGCGGCGGTATTGCATGCAGCGCAATATCCCTTTCACGACCGCATTCCATACCCGATTTCCTGAATACCTTTCGGGACGCTTCGGCATTCCGGCGAGCTGGGTCTACGCCATTCAACGACGCTTCCACAATGCTGGTGCCGGCATCATGGTTGCAAGCCAATCTCTCACTACAGAGCTTGAAGGGCGTGGCTTTGAGAGGGTTCTGCCCTGGACGCGCGGAGTTGATACCGAGTTGTTTCGGCCCCGCGATTGCCGCATCTTCGGATCAGACAAGCCAGTTTTCCTGTATGTTGGACGGGTTGCCATAGAGAAGAACATCGAGGCCTTTCTCAAGCTTGAACTCGATGGCAAGAAGGTTGTCGTTGGCACCGGCCCGATGCTGTCTGAACTTGAGCGGCGCTATCCTGACGTGATCTTCACGGGCAAGCGGATTGGAGAGGATCTGGCGGAAGCCTATGCGTCTGCTGACGCGTTCATCTTCCCAAGCCTTACTGATACCTTCGGGATTGTTCTGATCGAAGCCATGGCCAGCGGACTGCCTGTGGCTGCGTTCCCAGTCACTGGCCCGATCGACAATGTCACGAACGGTGTGACTGGCTTCCTTGATGACGATCTGGCCAAGGCTGCCCGGTTGGCTTTGCGCCTCGACCGTTCTGCGGTTCGCGTCCATGGGCAGTCCTACAGTTGGGAGAATGCCGGCAGGCTGTTCATGTCGAATATCGAGACGGCGCTTTTCTCAAAGCAAGGTAGGCGGG
>JBCDBQ010000780.1:0-3268 GCA_039183375.1 Pseudomonadota bacterium | reverse complement strand
CGTTCTGCCTCGGTGACTTTCTTGGCGGCGATCTCAGCGGTCAACTCGGCCTGTCGCGAATCCAATTCGAAGATCAGATCACCTTTGCTGAGACGCTGTCCCGCTTTGGTCCGGACATCCATAATCACGCCATCAGACTTGGCGTGAATCATCACAGACTTTCTAGCCCGCGCTGTGCCGACCGCAGCGATGGTTGTGTCATCATTGGCCTTGCTAACGTGCGTGACAATGACCGGAATAGCGCGTTGACCGCGCTTCTTTTCAGACTTTTTTGCGCTCTTCTGAGCGTTCGCATCAGCACCTGGCAGAAAATCTCGGCCAAACCACATCCCGGCACCAACGGCCGCAATCGCGACGAGTGCAATGGCCTGCATACGTATGGGCATGGGATTACTCAAAGTGAGTCCTCAAGGAATGTGATCCAGGCTTCAGTTCGGGATCCAGGCCTGTCGTGCTGGTGTCATCCAAACACAAACAGCGGTTTATCCATAGTCAACCGCTGCGCATCGTTCGGACAGTGCCGTCTTTAGCGGTAGTTTAGCCTTGGACTGCCGGTGCGCCTAGTCAATTTCATATCAAGCTTTATCGAGCGGCGGCTGAACCTGAGCTGAACAGACGTGAGGCACGCTTTATTTAACGCATTGAAGTTCTTAGGATATCGTCAACAACACGCTCAAGATGCTTAATTGTGCTGCAGGTCTTGGCCACGTGGCAGTAGGGCCTGTAACGCAGCATCTCGGAGTCGCCGATGCCCCAGAAAGACTCTGGCTCGGGATTGAGCCAGATCACACGACGGCTGCGATCATTGAGCCATTTCATGATGTCGCTGCGTGGATCACGGTAGTTCGAGCGGGCATCACCCAAAATGATAACCGTAGTTCGCCGATCAATTGCGTCAGCATAGTTTGACTTCAGGTCATCAAGCGCTCGGCCATAATCCGTTGACATAAAGCCGATTTTCTCAAGGACTTTCGGGATCGCCTCTTCGATATCGTGATTGTCGAGAACATCTTCGATTTCCGCCAAATGCGAAGAGAATGCAAAGCTTCGAAGATCTGCCAACACTTCGTTTAAGTTGTAGAGGAACATCAACAGGAATTGCGCAGCGGCTGCAACTGACCGGCTAACATCACAAATCGCGACGACTTTCGGTTTCTCAATTCGCTTCTGTTTCCAAATCGTCTCGAAGGGCACACCGTCATGAGCCATGTTGACCCTGAGCGTACGACGTACATCGAGATGTCCGCGCCGGGTCCGTTTGCTGCGGTGGCTGTGCTTGGCTGCCAGCTTGCGAGCCATGCGCCGGATCAAGGCATTCATCCGATTAAAGTCGCGTCGGTCGATGGTTGCGAGCGGGGTCTTCTCAAGGAACTGTGCGCGTAATTCTTCGGCGGCATTCTTGCCGAACATTTCATGCTGGCGCTCAACATAGTTACGGGCTTCGGCAATGAGGCTCGTTCGTTGTCCCTCAAGTGCGCCCACAAGCTGATCTCCACCGGGAACATCACCGCGCGCGACGGCAGAGATCAGGCTCTCCAGATCGCTGATGCCCATTTGTTCAAGCATCCGGCGCGCGAGGAAGTTGACTTGTGTGACATAGCGAACGTTGCCGACGCCAGCGGCCTGCCCGGCAGCTTCCATTGCTGCAGCCAGACCTTCCCGGTCGCCAGAGAGCAACATGTCCGCCAGAGCGTTGCCTGTGTCCCCCGCCGGCTGATCGCTCGGCTGTTCACTGGACGGATCCTTATCTTCGTCGGCGTCCGCGCCGTCATGAGTGAACTGATTGCGTGTGAAGAACAGATCAAAAGCTTCTGAGAAGCGTTCCTTTTCCTCGACCGTTTTCGCCACGGTCAAACCCAGCGCATCTTTGAGAAGACCGCGGTCTCCATAGCCGAGTGTCGCCACAACTTCGTGGGCTTCCATGGCTTCCGCCACCGACACCCTGACATCGGCCGAGCGCAGGGCCCGGACGAAATCTTCAAGCGGTCGTTGAGCCATCCTCACCACCTGGAATACCGTAGGATGCCTTCTGCGCGCCAACGACCAATTCGTTCAGTTTCGGGCCGGTCGCCTTGATATCTTCCTCGAACTTGAGCAAGACGTTCAAGGTTTCGCGTACGAGCGGGGTTTCAAGCTCACCAGCATGTAGCAATACGAGGGCGCGCGCCCAATCGATTGTTTCGCTGATCGATGGCAGTTTCTTGAGATCGGTTTCGCGCAGCGACTGAACAAAAGTGACCAGCTGCCGGCGCAAGCGCTTATCGATATCAGGCACCCGTGCTGTCACAATGCGTTCTTCGAGACGGGCATCGGGAAGCGGGATATAGAGATGCAGGCATCTCCGCTTCAGCGCATCGCCCATGTCGCGCGTATTGTTGGACGTCAGAAAAACGATGGGTGGTTTCTTCGCTTTGATGGTGCCGATCTCGGGGATACTCACCTGGAAGGCAGATAGCACCTCAAGAAGAAAGGCCTCGAATTCCTCGTTGGCCTTATCGACCTCGTCAATCAGGAGAACTGCGCCAGCATCTTCTTGCAGGGCCTTGAGAAGTGGTCGCGGTTCGAGAAACTGTTCGGAGAAAAACACGTCGCTAAAGTTGTGCAGCCGTCCCATAGCCGATTGCAGATCATCGGTCGTATCCAGGACGTCGCCGATCTTCTCCTTCAGGATCTGCGTATAAAGCAGCTGCTTGCCGTACTTCCACTCATAGAGTGCCTTTGACTCATCCAGGCCTTCATAGCACTGCATCCGAATCAGTGGCAGGTCGAGATAGGCGGCAGTGGCGAGTGCCAGTTCCGTCTTGCCAACTCCGGCGGAACCTTCCACGAGCACCGGCTTCTCAAGGCTCTTGGCAATGAGAATGGCTGTCGCGATTTTGCGTGAAGCTATGTATGAGACCGTGCCCAGGCCCTCGATGATGTCTTCCACGGACGTAAATTTCTCGACCTGCTGTCCGGTCAATGGGCGGCTCCTTCGCGAAAGAATGCTTCGGCCCGTCTGGCCGATTGGATACGGTGCGCTGATGCTGCGATCTCGAAAGACTTCACGATATCGCGCCGCAACATTTGGGCGCTTTGCGATAGCACAAGGTCGTGGCCTGCAACATAGGTGTCGATATCGTCCTGTAGATATTTGGTAAATGCGCGGAAGCCCGCCGCAGCCGCGTTTAGGCGTTCTGGTTTCGACGTATCGCGATCAAGTTCTGCAGCAAGACCGAACGCCAGTTCTCCCAGCGCATCGGCGCGATCCCTAAGCGAACCGAAGTCG
>JBCDBQ010000779.1:0-3278 GCA_039183375.1 Pseudomonadota bacterium | reverse complement strand
TGCACAAGCTCTGGTGAGGAATCGACGATCGACACGTCGTTCCCTTCAGCTGCAAGCCGTTCTGAAATCCCGAGCCCAACCTGCCCAGCGCCGCAAACGATAACCCGCATGTTCACCGGTTCCTATGTCAGTCCCAGGACCACCTAGTCTCTAGCAGAGCAACTCCCAATAGAACCCAGGAGCAATCTGCAACGCGGCACGGCATGCACCGCTAAAGCCTATGCCGGTGCCTGCACACCAGAGCGTTGTTCCGAACTTACCCCGAGCGCACGCAGCTTTCGGTGTAACGCGGAGCGTTCCATACCGACAAACTCAGCCGTCCGCGAGATATTCCCGCCAAAACGGTTGATTTGCGATAAAAGGTACTCGCGTTCAAAGATCTCACGCGCCTCTCTCAATGGCAGAGACATCAACTGTTCAGCCCCGCTATTCACAGGTAGAGGCACACCCGAACCAATCTCATCTGGCAACATCTCGGCTGAAATAGTTGTATCAGCCGAACCGTCCGCCATGATCATCAGGCGTTCGATATTGTTCCTGAGCTCCCGCACGTTGCCGGGCCAATCATGGGCCTGCAGCACGGCGATCGCATCTTCTCCAATCTTGCGCGCTGAGAGGCCTGATGACTCTGAGACCTGCCGCACAAAATGGTCCACCAACGACGGAATATCCTCGCGACGTTCAGCCAGCGAAGGCACGCGTAAAGGCACAACATTGAGGCGATGATAGAGGTCCTCGCGAAACGTACCTTCACCCATTTCGCGTTCGAGATCGCGCGCCGTCGAAGAGATGATCCGCACGTCCACCGCTACCTTCTGCGTACCACCAATTCTGAGAAACTTCTGTTCGACCAGGACGCGCAGGATCTTACCTTGCGTTTCGAGCGGCATGTCGGCCACTTCGTCGATGTAAAGTGTACCACCATGGGCTTCTTCAAGCGCACCGACTTTTCGAGCACCGCCACTGGTAGCTTCAATCCCAAACAGCTCTTCCTCGACTCTATCAGGTGCCATAGCGGCGGCATTCAAGACGACGAACGGCCCATCGGCACGCGCGGAGTTCTCATGCAGGAACCGCGCAACCAGTTCCTTGCCCGCGCCCGAACCACCGCGAATGAGGATACGGCTATTGGTCGGCGCCACCTTTTCGATCTGCCCGCGCAATTGATTGATAGCACCAGACTTGCCAATCAACTCACTGCTCTGGGGAGAACGCTCCTTGAGCTGCCGCACTTCACGCCGCAACTGCGAATTTTCTAGTGCGCGCATCGTGACGAGCAACAGGCGATCAGCTTTAAATGGCTTCTCAATATAATCGTAGGCGCCACGTTTAATGGCCGTGACAGCTGTTTCAATATTGCCGTGCCCCGAGATAATCACGACGGGCAGATCAGGGTGCACCTTGCGAATGATCGAAAGCACCTCAAGACCGTCGAGCCGGCTTCCCTGCAACCAAATATCGAGCACAACCAAATGTGGTTTGCGTGCTTCTATAGCCAGGAGTGCTTCGTCACTGTCGCGCGCAAGACGACAAGTGTGACCTTCATCTTCCAGAATCCCCGAAATGAGATCTCTGATATCAGCTTCGTCATCAACCACCAGGATGTCAGACGCCATTGAGTAGTCCCCTTTCAATAAGAAAAGTGCTAATTCGCATTGGTTTCTAAAACTCGTCCCTGATCCCCCGCACCCTCATCAGTCAAGAGCGGGATTGTCATACGCACCACAGCACCATGCGCTTCATCAGAAACATCTGTGATGTCCTGCAGAGTGAGCGTGCCACCATGCTGTTCGATGACTTTTTTCACGATCGCTAGACCAAGTCCGGTACCCTTCGCTTTGGTTGTCACGTAAGGCTCCAGCAGCCGCGACCGGTGCTGCTTCGACAAACCAGTTCCATTGTCTCGCACTTCGGTGACCGCAAAACCATCCTGCATGACAAGTGACACGCGCACACGGCCACGAAACTCTTCCTCGGCTGGTCCGGCTTCGATATAGCCGGCAACAGACTCAGCTGAGTTCTTGACCAGGTTTGTCATCGCCTGTGAAAGCAATCGCCGGTCAAAGGACGCAACAACCGGGTCGTCAGGTAGGTCCATCTCGAACTTCACACCCTCGGAACTCATCTGGAACATCACGACTGCATCTTTGATCGCATCACGCAGATCCTGAACTTCCATTTGTGCTTTCGGCATGCGCGCAAACGAAGAGAACTCATCTACCATTCGCGAGACGTCACCCACCTGCCGGATGATCGTCTCGGTACACTTGTCGAAAACCTCTTTATCCTCAACGATCACCTTGCCGTACTTGCGCCGAATACGTTCTGCTGAAAGTTGTATCGGCGTCAGTGGGTTTTTGATCTCGTGTGCAATACGGCGTGCGACATCTGCCCAGGCAGACGTGCGCTGGGCGCTGACAAGTTCAGTTATGTCATCGAAGGTAACAACCGCCCCGCCATCGTCTGCACCATCTTCCTGCGTCAGGCGCACGGCAAATGTACGCTCTTCTTCATTCACCAAACGGGTGACATTGTATTGCGCTCGCGTCCGCTGACCTGCCGCTCCGAGCTCCGTGATAGCATCAGCCATTTCTGGAACAGCATCCGCCAAGCTCTTACCCATGAGCCCATCCGAAGGCACTTCCAACAGCTGCTCTGCAGATCTATTAGCCAAGGTAACAACACCCTGGCTATCGAGACCAATAACACCGGCAGAGACGCCTGACAGCACAGCCTCCATAAAGAGACGCCGATCCGTCAGCTGCTCGTTCGCAGTTACCAGCGCATCGCGCTGCGACTTCAGCTCATACGTCATGGTGTTGAACGTTTGTGACAGCCTTCGCAGGTCGCCCTCGCCCCGCCTTATCGGCAGATTGACATTGAGATTACCTGTCGAGACTTCACGCGCTGCACCGATCAGACGCCGAATGGGCGCAACAAAGCGGCCGGCGAACCAAAGCCCTGCCCAGATCGCAGCCAACAACGCGGTGAACGAAATCATGAAATACATCAGCGCATGCGCTGCTTGCAGGCCGCCACGTCTTCGACGCAGCTGCTGATATTCATTCACGGTAGCCCGCGTCCGACGCAAATGGCGCATAACTTTCGGGCTGACACCACGGGCCACGAAAAGATAAGAATCCGGATAGTTCTGCAGCTTGACGACGGCAGCTACGCGATTGGCCTTTTGCGGCATCAGCAATGGCACTTGGCCTCGCTCGGCAAGCGCAATGACATTCGCAGGCGGTGGTCGATATGGGATCTTTTTGTTCTCGATC
>JBCDBQ010000778.1:0-3296 GCA_039183375.1 Pseudomonadota bacterium | reverse complement strand
CGTCAGTGTTTTGAACTGCAGCTGCAATGTCCTGACTATTCAACGCATCTCCGGAAATCTTCTCTAAAGCTGCATGATCAATTGGAATGCGTGATGCGGTCCGCGCAAAGGCGCGAACGCGGTAACCACTGGACAGGGCCGTCTTTAGTGTCGCGAGCCCAATTCCGCGCGTCGCTCCAATAACCAAAACATCTTTTGCCATTTCTTGACCTCCGCGGGACTGGGATGAAACACGTATGACATGGTTATTTGCAGTGGTATCGTAGTGGGGGAAGAAAATCGCGACATTACTTTCGCGTTTCGGACGACCTACTTGCCTACGATTCACCTACGCGTTCGATCTGGCTGTGGTTCTGCAATATCCGACACCTTAACGCCGCAGATTTGGCAGTGTTGCTAGTGGTTACCCCTAACCGAGGATGAGCATGCGCAGCATCAGCTCGGGATCAGTCGACGGTCGACCAAGATTGGAATAGTGACCCGCCAACTCAGTGTGGACCCACGACAGGTCCAAGACAGCTGCAATCTTGCGTACGAGATGATCGCTCGGCACAGCATCATCGAGATTGAAAGAATAGAAGAGCTGATCTTGATCGCGATTGAGCCGTCCCATCATTGCCCGTCTCTCACAATCCTGTTAAGTCGCAAACGGAATCACTGTTCTTCGACAGCTTCAACGACTCTTACAACAGTATCATCAATCAGCAGACATTGAACTCCTGCACGTTGCTGCAAGGTGCTCACAGCTTCCGGCAAATCAGCGAAAGCCCATCTCCAATAGTGAGTTGGGAGACCAGCACACGTTGATCGTTTACGATAGAATCGTTGAATGAACGCAAGGCAAGGGTATCAGGATTGTTGGTTCGTCTGCTCGGCAACACTTCGCCCTCCCACAGTGTATTGTCGACAAGGATCACGCCTTGAGGAGCCAACCTCTCGAGAATAAGCTCAAAGTAAGCTTGGTACTCTGTTTTGTCCGCGTCGATGAATGCCAAGTCGATTTGTTGGTCGACAGGAAGGGAGGTGAGGGTGTCCAATGCTGGGCCCAACCAGAGTTCCACTTTGCTCTCAAGGCCAGCTAATTTCCAATATTTCCGAGCGATACTGGTCCACATCTCATTAGTATCGCAGCAGACAAGTTTGCCTTCATCGGCTAATCCTCTTGCTATGCAGATGGAGGAGTAGCCCGTAAATGTGCCGATTTCGATTGCAAGACTTGGACGCAACAAACGGCTCATCAACGTCATGAACGCGCCCTGGTCTGCGCCAATTTGCATGACAGAGGCAGCACCAGTAACCTCACGTGTTTCCGACTTTAAGGCATCCAGAATTTCGTCGGGGGGCGAAGAGTGCGCCATCGCATAAGCGGCTATGTCATCGTTGGCGATCGGACGGCGTATCATGGAAGCTCCTCGCGTCTATTCGATGAAAGTGGCAGTTCGAAATCCATACAGCGAGCCGAAGCATTGCCGATTACGTAGGTCCCCTTAGTTACCAATTTGCAACAAAGCTCACGAAGCTGTGAGGCTTGAGCAAGCCACCCCCTTGATAAATTGTGGATCATATTGTTCAACAAAAAAGCGGTTGATGAGGTTTGCCTTCATATGCTCACCTGTAGCCGTCGAGCAAGCTTTGTTCGGTCAAGCCAGCCATCCAATTATTTGCATGCATTTGTGTGCACGGTAGCCAGCCAGACGTTCCTTTAGTTTCGCGTTTGGGGGGGCACGTTCGTGCGTTCAAACTTAGTATCTCGTGCAAGTATCTTTGCTGTTAGTGCAGTCCTTCTGGCTTCAACGGGCCCGGCTCACGCACAGGTCGTTCTTGATGGCATAGTCATCCAGAGTGCGGTTGGCGCCGATGGCGATAACCCGGCCGATGGGGCCGGTCGTGAGAATGTTGCAGCCGACACGCCAGGGCTAAACTCTACAACAATCACGCAAAGAGAATTGGATATAACAAATCCGGGTGATTTGGCTGATGTCTTCCAGGCGGTCCCCGGTATTACTGTCGGCAGTTCAATTCCAGTTTCGCAGAAGATCTACGTTAACGGTGTTGAAGAAACCAACCTTCAAGTGACAATCGATGGGTCACGACAGAACAACAAGATCTTTCACCATAATGCGACCACTTATATCGATCCTGAACTGTTGAAAGCAGTACGCGTCTACGCAGGTGTCGCGCCTGCCGATGCTGGTCCAGGGGCTTTGGGCGGCTCGATCGAGTTTGAGACGAAAGACGTCGCAGATCTCTTGCAGTTCGGACGTACGGCCGGCGGCTCGTGGAAGGGTCAGTATGAATCAAACGGCAACATCTTTGTAACGAGCGGTACTGCCTATGCGCGCTCCAATGGCTTTGAAGTCCTAGGATTCGTAAAATATGCTGACGGCGACCTCAGGCAGGACGGTAGTGATGAGGACATAACCGGATCAACTACATCGTTGCTGAGCGGCCTCGGGAAGTTAGCTTACCAAGCCTCGTCAGGCGATCGGTTTGAACTTTCGTATGAGCGGGTTCAAGACGATGCTCAACGTCCGTTCCGGGCGGACATTGGAGCAATCATCGGCCGGCCTGCCGATGACCGAATTTATGATCTCCGCCGACAGAACTTCGTCGCCAGCTATACCGATGAAACGCCGACGGCGTGGTGGGATCCCAAAGTCGTGTTCGCATACAGCGTGACAGATCTTGAAGTGTTTGAACAAAACTTTGGTGAAACAAGCAGTTTCAATGGTAAGGCTCAGAACCGCTTCAGATTTGGCGCACATTCGATCACAATTGGGACCGACTTCTTTCGAGACAAGACGGTCGGTGACTTCCCGCTATTTAACGAGTTTTCAGAGGAGAGAATCACGAACATCGGCAGCTTTGCCCAGCTGCGGCTTGAGCCCAACGAGAAGCTTCGATTGTCAGTCGGCGGGCGCTACGACAGGCAGTGGTTCGAAGGCTTAGACGGCACCGAAATCTCCACATCCGGTGCATCTGGAAACGCTTCAGGCGAGGCCGACCTAACAAGCTGGCTAACGGTGAACGCGGGTGTGTCGCAAAAGTGGGCGGGCATCAAGCTAGCAGAACCGTTCATCTTTAACACGGCCTGGTCATATGCAGACGGAATTGAAGATGCAACAGCTCGAAACGCGGTTGCTGGCCTGAAACTGCATGGCAACGGCTTCTCGCTCTTGGGTCGAATCTTTCGAACCAATCTCGACGACTTCAGAGCGCCGGACTTCAGGGCCGGTCCCAGCAGGACCTATGATGCGGTGATGCGCGGCTTCGACATCACCGGGGAATACAAGTGG
>JBCDBQ010000777.1:0-3297 GCA_039183375.1 Pseudomonadota bacterium | reverse complement strand
CTACGCCGACGACTTCGATCTATTACTTGAATGCGGTTGACCGGACTGTTGATGCCAGCGGCAACGTGGTTCAAGTCGAAGAGAACATTAGAATTCACTTGCAGATTTTCTGGCGCACGCTTTGGCTGAGCGGCTTGGTGACGTTTCTCTGCTTCCTACTGGGGTATCCCGTTGCCTACTTGTTGGCTCACCTGCCGACCAAGACTTCGAACCTGCTGCTGATCTGTGTGTTGCTGCCGTTCTGGACGTCGCTCCTGGTGCGCATTACGGCTTGGATCGCACTCCTCCAGAACGATGGCGTTATTCTCTCGTCTCTTGTCAGTCTGGGGCTCATAGCGGACCAGGGACGACCGCAATTGGTTTACAACATGTTCGGCACCATCGTGGCTATGGTGCATGTGTTGATGCCGTTGATGATCCTGCCGATCTTCTCGGTCATGAAGACGATATCGCCGTCCTACATGCGGGCCGCCCGTTCGCTTGGGGCGACAAAGGTGACAGCTTTTCGGCGTGTCTACTTCCCGCAGACGTTGCCCGGAATTGCGGCCGGCAGCATGTTGGTTTTCATTCTGTCAGTTGGTTACTACATCACGCCGGCGCTGCTTGGCGGCCAGAGTGGTGTCTTGATTTCCAACTTTATCGCCCTGCACATGGAGAGCACGCTCAACTGGGGCCTAGCGGCAGCGCTCGGAACCTTGCTGCTGATGGCGACTCTCATTCTCTACTGGTTGTTCAATACGCTTATCGGAATCGATAAGTTGAAGGTCGGGTAAAGGAGGCAGGTGCAATGAAACTTCCCGCATATGCCTCTTTCGGCGATCGTGTCTGGCACTACTTTTTTCTGACGCTTTGCGGATGTGTTCTGGCGTTTCTGATCATACCAGTGCTGATCGTTATTCCGCTCTCGTTCAACGCAGAGCCGTACTTCAGTTTTACGACGGGTATGCTGACCTTGCAGTCCGAAGCGTTTTCCCTGCGATGGTACGAAGACATCCTGAACAATGGCACGGTCGGCGGTACTGAGTGGGGCTCATGGGCCTGGTTCCAGGACGTCTGGAATAATGCGCAGTGGATCCGCGCGATGAAGAACAGTTTCTTCATTGGAATTATTGCGACGCTAATCGCAACAACGCTTGGGACCATTGCGGCGCTGGGTCTGACCTCGCCTTACATGCCTGCACGAACCTTGATCACGAGCGTTCTGATCTCGCCGATGATTGTCCCTCTGGTGATCACGGCTGCGGGGGCTTTCTTCTTCCTGGCTGAGATTGGCCTCGTGAAAACCTATACCGGCATCATCATTACGCACGCCATTATGGGAATTCCTTTCGTCATCATTACGGTAACGGCGACGCTCTCCGGTTTTGATAAGAATCTGATTCGGGCCTCGCAGAGCCTGGGTGCGAGCTGGCCGACCACCTTTTTCCGCGTGATCATGCCGCTTATTCTTCCCGGTATGATTTCTGGTGCTCTGTTTGCCTTTATTACATCGTTCGACGAAGTCGTTGCGGTGCTGTTCATCGCTGACATTGAACAGCGCACGATCCCGCGTCAGATGTGGTCGGGTATTCGCGAACAAATCAGTCCAACGATTCTGGCTGTTGCGACCATCCTGGTGGCCATCTCCGTCATGCTGCTGACAACGCTGGAGTTGCTGAGGCGGCGTTCAGAACGCCTGCGTGGTGTCACATCGACCTAGCTCGGGTCGGCTGTCGCATCCGGGCGGTCACACAGCTGCGCGGCAATTTGAGGAATTCAGTTTAATGGGGCGCTGCTCCCTCTCCCCGGTTTTGGGGAGAGGGTTGGGGTGAGGTAGCAAGTACGGCGCGACCGGAAACGATGACGAGGCAAATACATGTCCCAGCATGGCTATGAGAGCGGGCGGCTCAATCTCCCATTTGTCGGCATCTGCACGTTTGGAAAATGGCCTTATCATCAAGATTGGTCGACCCTTGATGCTGATGTTGCTGTTCTGGGTGCACCTTTCGACTTCGGGACGCAGTGGCGGGCCGGCGCACGGCAAGGGCCGCGTGGCGTTCGTGAGGCATCAACGCTTTTCTCATTTGGTCACGCTGGTGCTTACGACCACGAAGACGACATTACTTACCTGCCAGAAGGCAAGTTCAAGCTCGTCGACATTGGTGATGCTGACATCATCCACACGGACACTATCCAAAGTCACGCAAACATTGAGGCAGGCGTTCGGGCGATCTTGAAAGCGGGTGCACTGCCGGTTGTTATTGGTGGCGATCATTCGATCAATATCCCCTGCATTAATGCCTTTGACGATCAAGGCGATATTCACGTCATCCAGATCGATGCACATCTCGACTTTGTCGATGAGCGTCATGGTGTGCGTTACGGGCATGGTAATCCGATGCGCCGTGCAGCCGAAAAGCCGTATGTGACTGGACTATCCCAGATCGGCATTCGCAATGTCTCTTCGACGGCCAAAGAGGGTTATGAAGATGCCCGTAGCATGGGGTCCGACATTCTCTCCGTGAGGCAGCTGCGAAAGTTAGGTGTCGAAGGTGTGTTGGCGCGTATTCCGGAAGGCAAGAAGTATTACCTGACCATCGATATCGACTCGTTTGATCCTTCGATTGCGCCGGGAACCGGAACGCCCAGCCACGGTGGTTTCTATTACTATGAGGTCCTGGAACTGCTCGATGGGATAGCAAGGCGCGGATCAGTGGTCGGTGTTGATCTCGTCGAGGTGGCACCGGATTATGATCCGACAGGATCAACGTCAACGCTTGCAGCGCAGCTATTGATGAACCTGATTGGGCGGGTCTTGCATTGGCACGCTGGCGGCGCCTGACGTTTGGTCTGCCGACCGTCCAGGAGATTTCCTAGGACAATCCCTTTTCGATCACGCGGCGAAACAACTGCTCGGTTGCCGCGACTGTGTTGTCGTGGATCGCTCGACGATCCACGCCATCGGGATCGCTGCAAATCGACGGTTCCAGTTTCTTTCCGGTCTCTGTCGCCTCGGGTAGGAAAACGTAATGACCAACGTTTGTGTCCAACAGGTCAACGTCAAATGCAGCGTTCTGCTTTTGCAGCCAAAGCGCGCATTCGTCGAACGGTGCTTCGGTATCGCCCCGGCCGACAATGATGTGAACCGGGATTGCAATCTCTTGGAGGCTGTGCGGTTCGAATGCGCGAACCGGTGGAGCCGGAGCAATCGATACAACGGCTTTGACGCGGCTGTCCTGATATGACTTGCTGTGCCGATCCATCGATTCTCGAAATTGTCTACTTTCTCTGTAGAGGCGTGGGATATGGTCAGCTAGG
>JBCDBQ010000776.1:0-3299 GCA_039183375.1 Pseudomonadota bacterium | reverse complement strand
TCAGAAAGCGGACGGTCCAGCTTGGCCAATGGATGATCTGGAGGAGCGACAGCTACGATATCGACAGCGCCTACGGCAACAGTTTCCAACTCCTCGAACAGACTTGCAGCAAGGCTTGGACGACCGACAAGTCCCAGATCGGCGTGTTGATCTATTAAGAGCTGCGGGGCGCCGCCAACTTCCTCGACAAACATGCGTAAGCCAACTGAGGGAAATTCAGTGCGGAACGCTTTAAGAAGATCAATCATTGCTGCTCGGGGGGCCACGACGCTAACGGCCAATGACAATTCAGCCTCCTCCCCAGCCGCGATGGCACGTGCGCGCGCTTTAAGGTGGCCGACGCGGCCAAGAATTGTCCGGGCCTCGACCAGCACAGCTTGACCGGCAGATGTGATCACCGGCTTCCGAGTTGTTCGGTCAAAAAGTTTCACTCCCAGATCCACCTCTAAACGGGTGATGGCGTGACTGACAGCTGATTGTGCACGTGCCAGTCGTCTAGCTGCCGCTGTGAAACTGCCGGCATCATCGATGGCTACCAGCATTCGAAGTTGATCAAGCGTAACGCTCTCAAGCATGGATTCTTCTCATCAAAGAACTTGATAATAAACTTCAATTCTTTCGCAGTTCAATCGATCTATCTGATGGGTATGCTAATTTTAAGAATCTGATGTACCCCTCAAAATCTGGGGAGACCTCGACATCTATCTGATCCACAAAATTGGAGCATTGACCAATGGCCTATGTCAGCCGTCGCGCCGCCTTCACCAGCCTCGCCGCCGCGGGCGCCACTATGGTAACGACAAGTGCTTCAACCACTGAGACAACACCAGGCCCACTGACCAACAAAGTCGCAGTGGTCACCGGTGCCCGTCGTAACCAGGGCAGAGCCTATGCCGTTCAGCTTGCCTCCATGGGCGCTGACATCGTATTGCATCATCATCGACCGGATGGCGCCGCAGACACTGCCGAGACTGCGCGTCTGGTGGGAGAGGCTGGCGGACGCACCGTCACTGGCTCGGGTGATCTCGGAGATCCCGCTACCGCAGCAGCACTTTTCGATCTTGCCGATGCTGAATTCGGTGGTGCGGACATCCTGATCCACACCGCTGGAGCCATCTTGAAAAAGCCAATTACTGCGTTTACCGACGCCGAGTTCGAACGCCTTCTCAACGACAACACGCGCACCACGTTCTATGCGCTGCGCGAAGGTGCCCGGCGCCTGCGCGACGGTGGTCGTATCGTGGCTATTGGGACATCTCTCACGGCGGGAACGGCACCTGGTTACGCGGCCTATGCGTGCACAAAAGCACCTGTGGAAGAACTGACACGTATGATGGCTCGAGAGCTTGGTGCACGGGGCATCACCGTCAATAACATTGCCCCAGGTCCGCTCGACAACAGTTTCTTCCACGCTGCCGAAACGCCAGAAAGCGCTGCATTTGCTGCTTCACTCGCACCATCTGGCCGCCTCGGAACAGAGGCCGACATCGTTCCTGTGGTTACCAATCTAGTCGCCGAAGAAGGCGGTTGGACAAATGGCCAGACACTCTTCGTCAACGGCGGCTATGTGACCCGCTAACCCCGGTCATGAACGACTTTGTGTTTTCTAAGGAAAGCTGTCCCAAATCTGCAGCGTTATAGAGATGGAACTCACCCAGTAGATCCAAGCGATTTAATGGTATTCGGCCACGTTGAGATCTTGCTAGCCAGCTGTAAGGAGATATTGTCTAGCGGCTGCAAGAGCGAATCGTGACACATCTCTGTCTAGGGAGAGACAAAAACCTTGGACTAGAAGCAGACCCTATCTGTGTAGCATCGCTTGGCGCTCGCAACTCTGCGTGGGCGGTACGCCATAATCGCACCACTTCGATCGAGTTGAACGGCACAGCATCGAAGAATGGATTCCTTGACCATTCAGCGCGCTCTTTGCACACGCGACGTCATTCCCGTTACTGAGAGACCACGCACGCCAGCCGCGTCCTCCTGGCTGAGTCCTTCAATCTCGACCAGCTTGAAGGCATCACAGTAGGGCGCAGGTAGTTGTTCAATAAAGGATAACACGCAGTCGGTGAGATCTTCGGGCGCCGCGGCGTCGGGCCATTGTCTCTCATCAATCTCATTCTGCAGCAAAGCATCAGATGCATAAGCGGTTATCGCACGCCGTTCCGATGCACATCACCGGTAGTGATCCGTCACCGAATTGGCGATGACCCGCTTCATCCGAGCAAACGGATCGCGGGTCGATGCAACCTTCTCTTTGTGTTGCATCACTTTGAGCAGGATCTCTCCGACAACATCGTTGTGCCGTCCTTGGGGAACGCGTGCGGCAACATAGCGCTCGAGCCTTTCTAGAAAGCTTGGCCACGCGGAAGGATCGATCTCTCTTTCGTCAGGCAAGGGTCCTAAAGCTGCGACGCAACGTGTTTCCATCGCCCAGTTGTTTCGACGACAGCAATCACCGTCCTTGGAGACATTCGCTGCAGCTGGATGATCATCAAGAATGCGATACCACTCCCAGCTGAGGCCCCGATGCTCGTTCGATCAGAACTTACTCTGAGCGGCATGGCAACAGACGGTCTCAATCTGCACGCGATCCAGAATGCCACCTTGGGAAAGCCGTTTGTATGCGGCGTCAAACTCTGCTTCGTCGAAAACCTCGATACCCACATGCTTCAGGCCTGCGCTAGCCTGCGGACTTTCAAAGAGGCCCAACTTCAACGGTGGTCAGTCGATGGCAAAGTTAGCATAGCCTGATTCGTTTTTAGGGGGCTTGGCGCCAAAGAGTGTCTCGTAATGACGAAGGTCGCTTGCATTCAACGCAAGCTGCAGACGCATGCTGGTTCTCCCAATTGCTGACATTCCTATGACCAAGACGCAGCTAGAACCTTAAGGACCCAGCAAATCCCGAACGCGTATCGCTGTAATCAAAGACGGATGATCGCTGATGGGCTTCTAAGCTGAGGGATTACCGCCAAAGTGGTAACGCCCGAGCCGACGCCTTCGACCGATGGGAGACCTCCTCAGGCGCATTGATGGTCACTTGTCGCGTTGATTGAACCTATCTCTCGCCCTATGGCCATCATGGCGACGCACGCCCGTTCGAGGGTCTTAGCGTTCCCTCAAGGCCTTTGAACCAATCGAACATGCGCTGGTTTCTCTCAGATTTTTAGTCACTTGAATACCAAACCGCCTGCAATTTGTTACCGTCAGGGTCACGAACGTAGGCTGCAAAGTAGTTTGGACCATAGTGCGGCCTTGGACCTGGCTCACCTTCAGACATCCCGCCATGTCTCAAAGCC
>JBCDBQ010000775.1:0-3306 GCA_039183375.1 Pseudomonadota bacterium | reverse complement strand
GCGCCCTTGAAGATTAGCGGCGGCTGCACTTCTTTCCACCGCAGTCCGGTGATGATTGTCTCGACACTGCGGCGCGTTCCAGTACCATCATGGCCGGCGCGAATGTATAGCGCATAGGGCAACCCCTGCTTTTCTTCGAGGACCGGATAGTATGTGCGATCGAAGAAGTCCTTGAGTGCGCCGGACATGTAACCAAGGTTTTCTGTCGTCCCGAGAACGACAGCATGAGCTGCGCGGACATCGTCAGGGCCCGCCTCAAATGGCGTCAGCACGCGCACGTCAACCCCATCTATATCTTCATGCGAGGCACCGCGCACAACAGCGTCGCGCAAGGCAAGCGTGTTATCTGATGGGCTATGGGCAACAATGAGTAAGCGCTTCATGGACCATTCCAAAGAGCCACATAGGACAGCCTGAACACGTTAGAGCAAGCCCGTTCACAATGGAACAGGCTCTCCCATGCTCGCCCCACAAATGTTCAGCGCTGTTCGCCCCTGGCTGGTGTGTCAGCGACCTTTCCCATCATCGGCATAAAGAACAACACCAAAAACGAAATGTTGAGCACGGCATTAAGTGCTGCACCTGCCATGATGGACGCCAGGCTGTCGACGACAAACCAGGCACCAACACTGACCATGATCATAAGCCGGCTCAGGTGTGGTTCGCGCTCATAAAGACGCTCTGCGATCAGCCAGATCAAAAGTCCCCAGCCAACCATGACCCCACCGGACACAGCGCTTAATAATCGGAATTCTTCTCCTGCTATGGTCTGCGAACCATCAATCGGCCACTTAATCATATCGACCAGGAAGCCAAGCGCGCCCGCGGTTGGCGGATAGGCACCCAGCGCGGTAATGAAACCAAAGACCACGACAAGTCCGGCGCCAATCTTGAGCCAGACAATGGTTGATTGATGCTGCATGATCAACACTCCCTTTTTGGACAGTGCAGCGGACTTACAGCGAGCCACTGCAACACCACAATTACCTCCGAGGTAAGTGACGACCACACCTGCATGTGGACATTTGCCAAGAGCGAAATGCCAGCACCGATCGGAGCTTACTCATGTCAGCGGTTTTTGGGACGCAATTGAAAGACTGGCGTGGCAAACGCCGCTTCAGCCAATTGGATCTGGCACTGACGGCGAACGTTTCGGCACGCCACATCGCGTTTCTCGAAACTGGCCGATCAAAGCCCAGCAGGGAAATGATTGCGCAACTTGCAGAAGCCCTCTCGATACCCCGCGCTGACCGCAATGCATTGTTGCATGCAGCCGGCTTCGCCCAAACGTACAAACGTCGCGATCTCGACGACGCCGAATTGGTTCATGTCCGCGATGCCGTCACCTGGACCCTCCAGCGTCATGATCCTTATCCAGCTCTAGCAGTTGACCGTCATTGGTCTCTGGTGATGGCCAACAAGTCTGCAACCGGACTTCTTACAGGCATCGGCATTAACATCGGCGACAGTATGCTTGATGCCGCCCTCAACTCGGATGCATTGCGCAATAGCATCGTCAATTGGCCGGATGTCGCCCACCACATTCTCGTCCGTCTGCGCACCGAAAGCGCATATCTCGGAGGCGATACCATCCTGGATGCTGCAGCAGATCAGCTGGCCAATGAGGTCCAACCCACTCAGGAAGCCGAGACACTGCCAGCCATTGTTCCGACCATCTATCGCGCCGGCGAGATCCAACTCTCGCTCTTTTCAACGATTGCGCAGTTCGGTACCGCAGAAGACATTGCCCTTGCAGATCTCAAGATCGAGCTCATGTTTCCGGCAGACGATCTGACCCGAAACGTATTCCTCGCCCAAAACGGTTAGTTCCGCGCACCAGTTCGGGAGTTAAAGACTTTACGCGTTAATGCCATCGCGCAGTGTGAGCTTGGCCACGCTCTTCTCGATCCTCGAAACCGCTTCAGTCAAGTTCTCATCCGACGTCGCTGTCGAAAAGCGAATGTATGGGCTTAATCCATAAGCAGCGCCGGGAACACATGCGACGTGGCCATCTTCAAGCACGAACCGAGCAAAGTCGGCATCATCGTGAATGACACTGCCATCGGGCGTCGCTGCGCCAATAACGTTGTCGCAACCGATCAACGTGTAGAAGGCACCGCCTGGTGGCTCAAGTGACAGCCGGGGTATCTTGGCTATGCCATCGACAACAATGTTGCGGCGCCGCTCAAAGGCAGCCCTGAACTGCTCGATGTGATCCTGCGGCCCAGTGAGCGCCGCGGCCGCCGCTGCCTGGGCAACGGAACAACTGCCGGAAGAGATCTGTGACTGCACTTTGACCATTTCCTTAATGAGCCCGGCAGGCCCAGCACCATAGCCGATCCGCCAACCGGTCATGGCATAGGCCTTGGACACTCCGTTCACGACAAGCGTGCGATCCCTGAGTTCGGGACAGGCGCTCGCAAACGAGACAAAGTCGCGATCATCAAAGATTATGTGCTCATAAATTTCATCCGCCAGGATCAGAACGTGCGGATTGCGTTGCAGCACATCACCCAGCGCCCTGAGTTCATCTTTCGTGTAGCAGGCGCCGGCAGGATTTGACGGCAGATTGAGAAGCAACCATCGCGTCGAACTGGTGATGGCTTCTTCAAGCGCCTCCGGCGTCAATCGGAATTGGTCATCGGCTGAACACTGGACGGTAACCGGCGTACCGCCGATCACAGACGTCATCGTCTTATAGATATCGAAGTAGGGCGCACAGAGGATGACTTCCTGACCAGGTTCAATGGTCGCCATGAAGGCATCAAAGATCACCTGCTTAGCGCCATTCGAGACAATGATTTCATCCGCGGTGAACGTCAGCGCGTTCTCGCGATCAAACTTGGCAACGACAGCTTCTCGAAGCTCAATTGTCCCGCCCGTGGGCGTATAACGAGTTTGGCCGGCGCGAGCTGCCTGATAAGCAGCCTCGACAATATGCTGGGGGGTATCAAAGTCAGGCTCACCCAAGCCGAGATCGACAACATTGTGACCCGCCGCTTTGAGGGCATCCGCCGTAGCGCTCACGGCCGCCGATGCAGATGGCTTAACGACTGATAGACGTGACGCTGCGAAGTTCATGGAATCGAGTCCTTCTGCACTAGCAAAATCAGGAGCGGCTACGTCCTAATCTGAAAGTCTCATTGTGCGGTCGTCAACAAACCGGTCGAGCACCAACGCGATCGCGCCTCATCGAACGGCTCAGGCACAACCTCACACATCACCCAGCCGTCACTGCAGAAACGGATTCATCTGACGTTCTTGACCAAATGAGCTTGGCGCACCGTGCCCACAGATAAACGCGAT
>JBCDBQ010000774.1:0-3307 GCA_039183375.1 Pseudomonadota bacterium | reverse complement strand
CTTTGGCCCTTTCGGACGGTGGCGTCATGTCTGCAAGGGATGCTTGAGCGACCGAAAGGTTGGCAGCAGCGATACCCGACACTAGGCGAGCGACAAAGAGCATCGCGAGCGTCCCGGACAATCCAAAGATGATGAAGGCGAGGCCATTGATCGCGATAGTGCCCAACAGCACTGGCCTTCTGCCAATGCGGTCGGATAGTGCGCCAAGGATCGGCCCAAAGATGAACTGCATGAGGCTGTAGCCAGCGACGAGCGCGCCGACGATGCCTGCAGTCGCGCCGAAAGATCGCGCATACTCAGGCAACAACGGGATCACTATCCCGAACCCCAAGAGGTCCACAAAGATGGTCAGCATGAGAATGCCAATGGCTGCTTTGTTGCTCCACGGTGCAGCATCGTCCGGTGCCGCTTCGGAAGGGAGGTGGGGTGCATGTGCCATGCTACGCGACCTCCGGCATCTTGACTTCATAGGGGTTCGGAACCGACATTTCGCGCCCGACGACCGTGCCGTCTGCATCCTTGTGCGGTGGCTCCGAAAACGCTTTCAGGCCCTCTAGGTCTTTGGCGTGCATCTTGCGTGTCCACTTGCTGATGCCTGCAAAGTTCCAGATCAAGTTAAGGGGCGGCGGCATCCGGTTGGTGAAGGCCAAAACCACTTTCGTTTTCTCAGGGCTCAACTCTTCAAGTTTGAACACCATTGTCGGGAAATGGGGTGGGCCAGCACCTTCAAGTGTGAAGGTCACGGAATGATTGGGCTTGAGAGACTGGATCTCTTGAAACCCCATCGGCTTGCCTTTTGAGAAAAACACAGTGCGGGTGCCAACGGTGCCGTCTTCGCCCTCAATGGTGTGGCTGGTATCGACCGCGCATTTTGACTTGGTTTCCTTCGGCCAGGCGGACCACCGCATCAGGCGATCTTGAAAACGGATATCATCATAGACGTCCCCTACGGGGGCATTGATGGTGATGGTTTCCGCGTAGTCCAGCTTCCTCGGCGAGAGAGCTGAGAGGAGGAGGATGAGAAGCGCAAGACAGCCAATGATAGCTGCAATGGCGGTGAGGATTGAAAGCATTGAGAACTCCTGTTTGACCCGTGCGGCGTGCAACACCGCACTTTCGCATATATAACTTGATCATCAAGTAACTTGCTGAAAGAGTCAATCAAGGCTTTTGGTAACTATTTCTTCGCCTTCCTCTCGTTTTGAAGATCGCGCAGCGTGATACCGCGCCCGATGGCCTCCATGGCCTCAGACACCCGGCGCGCTTCGGTTGGGGCGGTTTTTGCCGAAGACACATGAAACGTGAACATACGCTTCTTGCCCGCTGTTAGCTTGTCCCAAAGGGCGTTGGCCGCTTCGTCGTCACGCAGTGCAAACTGCAAACTCGCCGGGACATCGACGTAAGCCTGGTCATCAATGCGGAACCGCATTTCGACCACATCTCCGACATCAAAGCCTGTCTGTTTTTTGACTTCTGGCGAAACGATGAAGTATCTGCGCCCATCGCCAACGGGCATCCAAGCCCCGCGCACAGGGATATTAGCAATCTCGCCCTCGACCCGTAGGCGGGGATACTCTTTGAAAGGTAGTTCATTTTCAAAGCGCGGAGGCATGAATAGCACTTTGTAGGTGATAACCTTTTTGATGCCTACGCCTTGCAGCGAAATCTGGTCTTCGAATTCGTGTGTGAAATAGGACATCTGTGTGCGATCTGTTGCGGTAATGGGCCAAAAAACCTATACATCGTTATCAACTAACTTGACAATCAAGGTAATGTTGCATGCCTGACGAGAATGACCAAAACCGCAATCAAACTGCCGAGGACTTGGTCAATGTCTGCCGTCGCCTATACGACGCCATAGATCGCTTGGACACGCAGGCCGCTGCGCTCGTCAATGTAAGCCGCAATGACCTGCGCTGCCTGAATTTGCTTGCAACAGCGCCGATGAAGCCAAATCAGATCGGGAAAGAGCTAGGTCTGACGTCGGGGTCCATAACCAGCCTGTTAGACCGGTTGGAGAAAGGCAATCTGATCAAGCGTGATCGCGATCCAGACGACCGACGCGGGATCATCGTGCATCCGACGAAACATCTATTTGAGACCGTGGGACCTTTGTACCTAGGCACGGTCCGCAAACTTCACGAACGGGCCTCAGTTTACAGTCAGTCGGAGCTGAATGATGCCGTCCGATACCTCAACGAAGCTGCAATCGCTTACGAAGAGTCAAATGGCTAAGCATCACATCTTTCAAGCGAAATGAAGAATGATTGACCGTTCTGCTTAGCATCATTCCAAGAACCCCATGGTCGAATAACCGCACAAATTCGGCTATCTAAAAGGCTCAAGCGAAAGCCAAGTTCGCATGCGGACAAATAAGCCGTTGCGATCTCCAAAACTCACGGCTGCATTGCTCGTTTTGCGATAGAAGCAAGCGATAGGGGGCGCGGGGATAGGGAGAGCCGCTGCTAGGTCCAATCAACAAGGCGGAAACTGCTAAGCGTCATTTTCCAACTAAGCATCGGAAAATCTGCCAAAGGCTGCAGCCACGGATTGCATAACGACGCTGACGCGCGGCACGTTCCGTAATTCTTCGTGGGTGACAACCCATGCTTCTTCGGCTGGTGCATCAGCCAGTCTCTTGAGATGCGCAAGATCTGGCCTCGATTCGACGTACGCGATTGGCAGCCTTGCCAGCCCCAATCCTTGGCAGACGTAACGGGCTTGGGTAATCATGCTATCCACCCTCGCAATCACGCGGCCCTTTGGGTCAATGTCATTGACAAAGGCGTCGTTAGCGACGAGGCCACGGGGGAAATTCCACGACAGCCAAGGCGAGCCATCGTCAGTTAGCCGATGAGCGTCGATCCCGTAGACCGCCGTCTCAACTGCTGACAACCGCCGTCCCACAAGCCCTTCCGTCGGCGAACCACCAAGCCGAATGGCGACATCGGTCTCCCGTTTGTCGATGCTTAGGTAGGTGTTCCCAGGGCGCATATCGAGTTGCATACTTGGATGCTCGCTGAGCAATGAGGCGAATTCTGGGGAAACCAGCTCAAACATGAAGTCCGTCGCGGATATCTTCACGATGCCGGAAACCTCATCCACTGTCTCGTCAGAGGAGAGCGTTTGATTGACGGCCTCCTCAACCAGCCTTGCCGTCTCGACCAATTCATCCGCAACGGGAGCAAGGACGACGCCACCTTTCACCCGCTCAATGAGTTTTACACCCAGCGACTTCTCAATACGCCTAAGCCGTCTTGGCAGTGTCGTCGGGTCCAGGCGCAAACGTTCTGCGGCTTGATTGACG
>JBCDBQ010000773.1:0-3312 GCA_039183375.1 Pseudomonadota bacterium | reverse complement strand
GCATCGACAAGGCCGTGATTTCGCTCTCTGTGAGGCTGGCATTGCTCAGTTCGGTTAATCCACCATGACGGCATGAATCGAGCGTGACGTGATCGCCGAGGCCGGCCTGCCTACGAGCCTCCCTGACCTTCCTCTGTGCATATTCTGCACTGCATGGTCGAGCTGTCCCGCGATGTGCCGCCGTTAGGACGATCGGTAGGCCAACGCGAGGGAGGTCCGAAAGGTAAGCCTCAGGATCACTGAAGAGAGCGAAGCCATCTTGCTCCAGCGGTATCCAATCTTTGGCACCAGTTTTGGCAATTCTGATTTGGACTGAGTTGGGATGCGAGGGCGGGCAATAGTCCTGCCATGTAATGTCGCCATTCCTTACGTGCTCAGGGCGCTGGTGCCACTCGAAACATATGAGAGCGGCAGCACCTAGATGTGGTTCCCCCATGGCTCGAAGTTCGAATGCAAGCTTGTAGGCTTCTTCGCACCTGGCAGCTGGCTTAGCCGTGCGGCTCAGATCGCATTCTACGCCTCTCCAGGGGTTCTTTTCAGGCACATGCGCTGGGTACAATCGCCAGACGACATCAAATGCTCTGCGCGCGATATCAACTGAGAGGTTGGCCTGTCGTTTTCTGCCTTCGCGAAGTCGGGAATAGATCTTATCGACTGCGCCAGGCGAGATGCTAAGGGCTGGGAGCGCCGCTACAGTGTCGCCATTCTTTGTATCGATGTCTTCGATACGCCGAAGTGCCCTTCGGTATACAGACTTCGAGCGTTCCGACACGCGGTTCATGAACGCGGACGAGTTCAGGTATGTGTTGAACAGCCATTCAGCGCTACCAAAACTAGGCATGGCTTCCGGAACTTTGACGGCGTTAATGCCTGCGCGCCATTCATCCAGATGTAGGTTTAGGAACCGTGCTCGTTCGCAGGCCTGACCATAGTTTTTGCCAAGCGCTTCTCGGCCGATCGGACAACCTGCCTTGATATCAGCCGTGCGCGGTGCCCAGTAATATGCAGTTGAGCGATCGGTTTTGCATGTGCGTATTAGAAGGCGACTTCTGATAGGGTTTTTATTCTGCTGCCGATACAACTATCTAGGCGTTCCAACACGCTGAAGTAACATTCGTGATACGGAGAACAACGGTTACAAGGTAATCCTTTGAAGCAGTCCAATGTCTTCAATTTCTTGGGAAAGCGGTAGGCCAGATACGCAATACTAAGTCAGGAACAACGCGAACAGTGTCTGGCCTCTTGTCGCTTGGGCAGACCTGCTCGCTAGAGCAGTTGCGACGATCCAAAGATCGTTGTGTTTGGTGGCGAGAGAAGGGCAGAAGGATGAACATGAGATGATCTTCTGCGTTTGTGTTTGAAGTTTCGGCAATACTACCGGGAAAGGCCGGATGTTGTCCGCTGTTGGCAGTGAGAGCCGACACGATTTACTCCGTATGGCGTTAGCCGCGATTGATCCCGAGGGGACGTCGACCAACTTTACCCAAGTGCACTTGTGTTGATTTGTAACCTATATTAAAGGTTACAAATGAAGCGACAGTTTGAGTTTTGTGCGGGTTCATTGTCACTGGATTTCATCGACACTGTGGCCAGGCGCGCAACGGACCCGACGGATCTGTTTGATGAGCCTGAGGATCTGAAGCGATGGTTGTCACAGGCTGGGTTGTTGGACAGCGCGCCGATCAGAGATTGCCATCTGCATGAAGCAAAGCGGCTTAGAAACACGATCTACAAACTAATGCTATCGGTAGTCGACGACCGAGCGCTGCCTCCGGCTGCAATCGGAGAAATCAATGCCGTTGCGTCTCTGCCTGACTTGCGCCCCCAATTCAAACACGGAGCGGTCGTTCATTGTTCGGCTGACGCGTCTTCAGCTGCACTTTCAACGATAGCCGCCGACGCAATCAATAACTTACGGCCGGAATTCAGAGCACGTTTGCGACAGTGCCCAGATTGCGGAATGCTTTTTCGGGACAACTCGCGTCCTGGTCGGAGGAAATGGTGCTCTTCCAAATCAGGCTGCGGAAACCGGGCGAAAGTCAGACGACACCGAGCCAACCGAAGAGGGGATTGAACAATGGTTGAAAAGCGCGTTTGCTTTGATTTTGAGATCGACTTTTCGAATGGTGGCGGCATCCAAGGGCAAGGGTTTCGGCTCGATATTGATGGAGATTCGATCTCGGACGGTGACCTCGCAACGTATATCGTCGAGGACATGCGGCTTTTAATGGTTGGTGAAGTGCGCATTCTGAACAAGACAATTATTGCGGAGCCACACAAGCGGGAAATAGTTGCGACCGACGCCTCTAAATAACCTCCTGAGTTCTAATCCACCAATTCGGCTCCTTAGCGACTGAGATGGTGGTAGCTCACAGAACGGGCTGCCGTTTCCGAATTTGGCGCTCCTCGACCGTTGTCCTGGCGCTCAGGCGTGTCTGCTTAGAACGGGTGGAGCGGAAGTGATGTGTTGGGATTGGACATTCCACTTGATGACTCGCAGCTGATGCTAACTTTCTCATGGTGGCCTGCAAGCATATTCGGTAAGACTCCAAACCATGAGCAATGCCCCCTCAATATTTGACAAGATTAAATATGGATTTGGTATCCTCGGCACGTTTGTTGGCGGGGCTGTGATTATTTACGGTCCAGGCACAATGCCTCAAGAAATACCCTACCACGTCGAAATTGGTTGGGGTTTCATAGCCTTTGGCGGTCTAATGATATTGGCATTGATCAATGTCCGGGCGAAAGCACTCATGCTCACCCTTGTCACTGGCTTCTTTTCCACCGGCGCAGTCTTTGCGGGCTTGTATGCGGATCTGCCTACTGTACAAGCTGCTGTTATCGGAATTCTGGGGGCACTGGGGTGGGTTTACGTCCTATTTTGTTTCGCCAGCATCTTCACTGGCAAAGATCCCGCATAGCTATCTTGTAAGAGCTAGAAACACTCACGTCAGTTGGCTTTCGAGTTATCTTTGAGCCTGATATGTTTACATTGGTCAGTCAAAATTTGACCAGTTGCGTAAGTCCGCTACCAATCCAGACTATTGCGGGCACGCCATAAATTCATCGCGGATCTCGCAGCTTGAACTATGCGCTTCGAGCAATGGGTAGCGCCCAACTTGCGTGGCGTTCGGTTCGACGCGCCTGATGTACGCCAACGCGCACGCAGTAGTGATGTCAATCTGACGAAGGTTCTTGTTGTTGGGGGGCTGCAGCCTTACCGCCTCAAGCTCAGATAGAGCGGCATTCAGTTGAAGCTGGCATCGGCCGATCCAATCATCGAAGATTAGCTGAGTAGGCCGGCGGCGT
>JBCDBQ010000772.1:0-3314 GCA_039183375.1 Pseudomonadota bacterium | reverse complement strand
TCCACGGAACATCTTACTGCCAGGAATCTGCTGATCTGCTCGGACCAATCAGCGCACGGTGGCATATGACGCACCCGCCACGTGAAAAGGGTCACCGACCCCGAAAGGTCGGTGGGCTTTGCGCCTTAGGGAATGAGGGAAAAACACGTTTTAGCTCTCGCACCAACATACTCGATAAGACTGCTCACGCAACAAAGACGCACTCTTGCTCTTGACAGTATTTGACTTCATCCAAAGGAAACTCTTCGAGGGCTCGGAAATTAGGCATTTCGGGTTTTTTCTGACGACGACGTTTTGCAGCACTACAGCAACAAGGTCGGAGCATGACAAACATGAGATGACGCGCTGAAAGTCCAGAGCGCCATTGCACGTTAGGGGGTTTTGGCGACTAGTGTCATATGCGGTCAAGCCACCGATGCTAGCCATTAGGAATCACTGTGGGTCTAAAGGAGCTATCTATGCGAGCCTTACAAAAAAGCGTCTTTGCCGTCGCCGTTGCTGCCGTTCTGGGAGTTGCACAAGTCGCTTACGCGTGCACCGGGATCATGCTTGCGGGGAGCGACGGTTCTGTCGTTCGTGCGCGAACAATGGAGTGGGGGGCTTTTGATATCGAAGGCGCCATAAGCATCGTACCGCCAGGCTATGAGATGTCATCGATTATGCCGGATGGATCGACCGGGGCAAGTTGGACGGTGCAGTATGGCTTTGTCGGGGCAACGGGTCTCGGACGTCTGCTCACCACCGATGGTGTGAACACGGCGGGCTTGTCCAGCGGTATCTTCTACTTGCCCGGTTTTGCCGAGTATCCGGAGTTTGATCCGGCGCTCGCAGATCAATCGCTGTCGCCGACCGACTTTGTGAACTATGTGCTCGCAAATTTCGCAACGGTAGAAGAAGTAAGGTCTGCGATGGAGGATTTGCGCATCGTCAACGTGGTTGAACCATCTTTGGGCTTTGCCGCACCCGTGCATTACTTCGTAGCAGATCCAACCGGGGAACGCCTTGTCATTGAGGTGGTGGATCAGGAGGTGCATTTGCACGAGGCGCCACTCGGAGTGATCACCAACGCGCCATCTTACGATTGGCACATGACAAATCTGCGGAACTATCTCAACCTGTCGGCAACCGAACTACCTCAGCGCACTGTCGCCGAAACGGACTTTTCACCATTGGGATCAGGAAGCGGAATGATTGGGCTCCCAGGCGACTTCACGCCTCCGTCGCGATTTGTTCGTGCGGTTGCCTTTTCTCAAAGCGCACGTCAAACAACTGGTGGCTATGACACCGTACGCGAGGCGTTTCGTATCCTCGATAACTTCAACGTGCCAGCCCATGGTGTCACCCACAATGCCGATGATCACGGGGGACTGGTGCTTAGCTCCACCCAATTCACGTCGGCGGTCGATATGGGTGCACGGCAGTTCTTCTACCACACGCAGCACAACCGACGTGTTCGGATGGTTGACCTGAATGATGTCGATTTCGATGCTCTTGGCGGCGAGCCGGTTACACGGATGATGGATCAAGAGCGTGTCGAGGATATCGAGACGCTGACATTCGGAAACTAGCCCGGAAGCGGAAGTGGCGACGTGAGATAGCTGACGCGCGATACGGCTAAACTGCCGCTCGCGCGTCAGCCCCATAACTGGGTTTGGGCGCATTGAATCGTCACAACAAGTCCGGGAGATAGCGCCGCACTACTTGAGCAACGGGATGGAATACCCAACGCGGATATCAAAGCTCTCCGGCTCATCAACGTACTCGAAGCCGGGAAACAGCGTCGATGTATAGCTGTCACTCTCGTCATACTGCGTCACGCTCGCTGTGACTCGGAGATGCCCGCGCCCTAGGGCGCGTTCCCAACCAATGCCGAACGTCAAACCGGTTGTATCAATGCTGATGGTGTCAGTGTCCGTGCCAAACCGCCAGTCTTGTTCCCCTTCGAGCAGGGCAAGGCCAGCCGTTGCAAACACCAGGTCTCGATCCGTCACAAGGAAGCCGTAGCGCCCCGTGAGGGCTGCCTCAAAGTCGCTGGAGAACACGTAAGAGTCTTCCGGCGGCCCTGGGGGACATTGATAAGGGCCTGATGCGGGCGGAGCATTCGACCACACAACAGGCCGAGCATTTAGCCAAGCGGAAAGAGCTGTGGGGCGTAAGGAAAACTGGGCCACGTTGTCCCACTTTAGCAGGCCGGGGCAATAAGCAGTTTGCCCAGGAAACCCCAAAGGCTACGGGCCACTCAAAGCAAACAGTAATAAGGAAATCTGCCTGTGCCCAGAATGCGCACCAGGATGTCTGCGATCAGAGGCCAACCTCCGAAGCCGTTACTGGACAAGGCAGCGAACGCCCGGCTCGGGTCTCCAGTTTTACCCTGAACCCTACTCTACAGTAATCGTGATCTGATCGGTCACCAGATCCGGACCAAAAGGCACATGAGCATAGTCTGCGAAGACCATTTGCAGAGTGTGAGTTCCTGCAGGCAGTTCCAGCGTGACTTCTGTTTGCCCACCGCCGAAGTGTCGGTGGTTGTCATTGTTGGGCAATGTCTCGTCCCACTCGTTGGCATTTTCGCCTTCGCCCATCGGCGCTCGATTCACGAGCAGATGATGGTGACCGACATTGTCCCAGTCTACTGTACCGGCGGGCCCAACACCCATGCCACGCAAGCCAAACTGGATCAGCACAGGTGAAGAAACACTGGCTCCGTCTTCGATATTGATGAAGTAGACAGACGCGCCTTCAGGGTATGGTGTCTTGTGGCCATCTGCCGACCCGTGTGTCGCCAAGGCAGCGAGTGCAGCTGCTGCAACTACCGTGCGTTTCATAATAGTCCTCCCAATTTGTTGGGGTAGACAATAGCCGCGTCGCAGCCGCTGGCAAACTGTGGTCTCAACCGTGTCCGTTCATTTGTGCGTCCCCCACAGTCTCGGCCGCACAGATGAGCGGCCCGCTATTCGCCGTGTTAGAACTGCATGCCGGTTTCCTAGATGCGCCAGCAATTGTGGAGGATCGGACCGACTCCGTAGCGACCTGATGCGGCTAGGGCGCGCCGATGTGCGATCCGTGTGCAAATTGATCCGCCACAGTGCCTGCGACCAAAGATGTTTAACCCTGCTCGCCATCGGGTTGTGCGTGCGCTTCGGGCGGCTTCTTGCGGTTGGCCCGCGACTCCACCTTGCGCGCTGTTGCGAACCCACGGTCGGTTGACATGAAGCGAGCAAGCATGGGGGCGACGAGGCGCGCAGGTTCCAGATCCTGGCCGGTCTGGTGGCCCAAGACCGCCGCGTAGTCGCAGAGGTCGCGGTGCACGTCGG
>JBCDBQ010000771.1:0-3318 GCA_039183375.1 Pseudomonadota bacterium | reverse complement strand
TGCACTAGAAAAACAGACTTGGCAGTATCAAGCCCAATCGTGGTAATCTCTTTCATGGTCGGCTCCTCTTTCGATGGTTCTTTCAACAGCGACCATCTTGGCACCTAGATGCCGGCGGGAGGAGCCGTCCACAGCATCAAGAGCAGACATTCAGATTGCCGCCAAATCATACATCAGCCGCCCGAACATGTACTTTCCTCCTTATAGGGCATTGCACCTTGGGAAGGTGCTGGCTCTACCAATTATTCAGCCCTATAGTCGTGTGCCCAGGCATCAATTCTCGTTGCTGCGGAGGCGTAATTTGGGCGACGGCAACTCCATCCTGTTTCTAACCAATGGGGTACATCCCTGTGACTGCCAGCACTATGGGAGGGGGGATCACTATGACTTCTGCGGATATGAACTAGAGTATTGGCGGACAGAGTACTGCCCAGCATGGTTGGCTCTCTTCACAATCAATGATTTGCATCGCCTGCTGCGACGGTCAGGCGAGCCACCAGACCTGTGCCTTGCAACAGACATATCATCGGCTCGGTCAAACCTTAGCGTGCGATCATCTTTGTTATCCGAGATTTTCAAGAGCGATTGTGACTGCTCTATTGATCAGTTCGATGCCTTCCTTACCCGCGGAGATGCAACGCACGTCTACCATGGTTTTGGTTTGGATGAAGATTATGATGAGCTCAAGGAAGTCATTCTAAGCTTGGACCAACCCTACCTAACAAGGAAGGCGTCGTGGTTTACCAGGCGGCCGATCGTAGCGCCGGAACTTTCGTGGCTCGAGGCGCACAAGTATGACATGAACCGGGATTCCATAACCACGCCTGCAACCGTCTTGTTTGGCGCTGGTTGGGACATCTGCAATGGGCAACCAATCAATTTTGGTCCGGACCGGTAAGCCGAGTGAATGATTTGATTGGATCGATAACAGCCCTCATCACCACGGTTATCGTCGCGATCAGCATCAGCTTTGCGACATCTTTGCCGGTACAAACCAGCGAAACCAGCGCCTTCCGTGAAGAACATCAAGTTCGGAACCTGTGGCGTGTACATGCGGCCAAAGTTTTGCAAGGGCAAGCAACACTTATCAGCGAACTCAAGGCATCAAATTCCCCGCAGCTAGGGCTCGCCCGCAAAGTAGCCGCATCGACCCAGCAACTTGAGAATGCGCTACAGGATCTAGAGAAACGCCCAACGGATGCGCATTGGAATATCATCCGCACTCACTTGCAGCAATACTGTACGAATATCCGCAAACTCCTGATCCCGGCTAGAGTTAGATTTGCTTCCGTTGTCGAGCTCATGACCGTTGGGACCCACGACGTTCGGTTTGCCCAGGATCTGGCCCTACTCTTTCCTCGACTGCCTGAGTTCCGCAATTGCGCTTTTGAACCGTCGGCACATCTCCGATTTGTCGCGCCCATTGGCTGGAATTCTTTGAACAAGTTTCGCGTTAACTGGCAAAGCTATTCACCATCGCTGCGGTCCGGTATCGAAGAAGCGAGGCAACACTGGACCGATCAAAACGACTCTGCTCTATGGCTCGCCCTTCTAGGTCGGTTACAAGCAACCCGTTCAAAGGTCGATCTCGCACTCAATGAGTTCATTCAGTGGCGCAACCGGGGGACCAGACCGCGCCTCCTCGTTGCCATCATTGAACTCTGCGCTTTGGCCGATGAATTCGAGCAGGCAGCTGGAGGTTTCGCCTCAACAAGACTTTCTTTCAACCTTCACTGGTTGTTAGTTCTGACCAGAACCACAGGCAAAGACCTCCGCGATGCCAATTTGACTACTCGATGTCGCCGCGATCCGCTCAATATGAAAAAGACCAACCAGCATTGACCAACACGATCAAAGCGTCACACGACTGTGGAATAAGCAGTGTCAGCAACGGGTCAGGAAAAGTAAATCCCAATACAAGCACATCGCGTCTGCTTTGCCCTTGCACAGCAGACATGGCTCAGCGCTGGGGCGACAGTCGCGATGGGCCATGTCCAGACCTGAGCGGGTGCAGCATGCTCGATGGTTTCGATCCAGGGTGAATTGCAAAAGCGGACATGACCTCAACTCAAGTCGCTGCGACGCACAAACATCGAAAGGTCCACAAACTGGACATATGACTAACGGACAACTCGATAGCCAAGAGCGGCACTGCTTCCGATTTTCTGCAAGAGCTGGGCTTGCCCGTACGGCTGAATAAAAAACAGCGCGCAGTCATTGGCCTGGTAGGCTAAATGATGGCGTGACGGACGCGTGCTGAGACCCATTCGCTTATAACGACCGTGCCGAGGATCACGAGTAGAATCAGTGAGACCTGAGTCCAGGCAAGGTTTGAAATAGATGCGTCCAACTGAAGGCCCAGACCGCCTGCTCCGACAAGCCCCAAAACTGTCGACTCGCGAATGTTGATGTCCCACCGAAAGACGGACACGCCGGCGAAGGTCGGCAAGATCTGCGGTACAATTCCAAAAGCTAGCTTCTGTGTTCCGCTCGCCCCTGTCGCCTCGATTGCCTCGACCTGTTTCAAGTCGATCTCCTCAATCGCCTCGTAGAGCAGCTTGGCGCAGAAGCCGACTGAGCGCAGACCAATCGCAATAACACCGGCCAGAACACCAGGTCCGATGATGGCAACCAGCATTAGCGCCCAGATCAGTGAGTTGATCGAACGTGATGACACGATAACCAGCAGCGCGATAGCACGAACCGTCGGATGCGGTGTGGTAATACGGGCTGCCAGGAAGGCGATGGGAAAAGCAAAAATCAGCGCCAACAAGGTTCCCAGTGTTGCGATATTGAATGTATCCCAGATCGGCAGCCAAAGGTTGTCCATGTACGACCACTTTGGCGGCACCATGCGTGTTGCTAGATCGGCTGCCTGGGTACCGGCATCCCACACAAAGACCCAGATTGTCTTGTCGGATATGAGCTTCCAAGCAAAAGCGACAATGGCGAGACCGACCAACCAGCCGCCCCAGACAAGCCACTCCGCGGTTGTCGTTCTGAGTTTCCAAACTGGCTTATCAGGTGTTCCGCTGACCGGCATTATTGCACCCACTTGCGAAGATAGCCGGATAGGTATTCCAGCACCATGACGATGGCTATGATGGTGATTAGGATGGCAGCAGCGGTTTGGAATTCGTAGCGGTCGAAAGATGTCAACAGAGTTGCGCCAATACCGCCCCCGCCGACGATTCCGACGACGGCGGATTCGCGAAAGTTAATGTCCAGTCGGTACATCGCGAGACCAATCATGCGGGGCGCAACTTGTGGCTGGACTGCGTAGTTAACCCATTGGAACCAGCCTGCACCAGTCGACCG
>JBCDBQ010000770.1:0-3331 GCA_039183375.1 Pseudomonadota bacterium | reverse complement strand
CAGGACTCCATGCAATGAAGCGGATTGCGGAGCCAGATGAAATCGCGAATGCAGCACTCTTCCTCGCCAGTCCAATGGCAAGTTTTGTAACCGGCTCGGCACTCTATGCCGATGGTGGCAACGCCGCTGTGAAATAGTGCTAGCCTAGTGAACTGTACTGTCTGCACTGTACCGCTGGGCTGACATACAAGTTGGAGAGTAGGCGTTAACAATGGCGCGACGCCTGACTTCCGCTACTGGGACGCTACCCCGTAGCGCGTGATGCAGATGGTCCGAGCATGCCATGGTCCGCAACGGTGCAATAGCGCTGATAGGCACCGCACAACTGATGTCCGCTTTTGGCAGAACATGCCCGGGAGTTCCGAGACTCGCCGCGCTTCCTTTTGACTTCTTCATTCGCACTGCCGCAAGAGCTGCCGGTCAGGCGGCTCTCGGCAGCTCGCGAGATAACCGTGCCTGGAACTGCGGTAGAACCTTTTCGGCGAAGGTGCGGGCAGCATGGGCGTGGGGGTAGCCAGAGAGGCAGAAGCTGGTGCAGCCGGCATCGACAAACTCGTTGAGGGTTGCAGCAACCTGATCGGGATTGCCGACAACTGCAATGCCGGCACCGGCGCGGACTTTTGAAATGCCGGTCCACAGGTGCGGACCGATGCGCATGTCTTCACCGGACTCTTCGAGCAACTTCCAAACCTGGCGATTGGCTTCCGAGGTGCGGCGGATCCCGTCGACGGCACTGGCGTTGGTGCGCATATTGGCGAGCTGCATGCCCTCGACATTACCGATCAGATTGTAGGCATCAGCCCAGGCCTGCTCCTCGGTGTCCGCGCAAACGATCTGCAGGCGCATGCCAAACTGGATACAGTCTTGCCGGCCATAACGGCTGGCCCGTTCGCGGACATCGGCGATCTTCTGCTCGATGCTTGCCGGACGGTCGCCCCAGAAAAGGTGAACCGAAGAGTGCTTGGCCGAGATCTCCAGTGCCTGCTCTGAGCCACCACCGAGGAAGAACGGCGGATGTGGTTTCTGCAGTGGCTTCGGTTCGATCATCGAATTCACTTGATAGTGCCGACCTTCGAAACCGATGGGATCGGTGCTCGCCCAAAGCTGCTTCATGACCTGGACTTCCTCGTCCATCTTCTCGTAGCGAACCTCCTTCGTATCCGGAATGCCATCGGCGCGCGTGTCGTCGTCGTTGACGCCGGCAATCAAGTTGATGCAAAGGCGGCCGCCCGAGAGTTGGTCGAGGGTGGCAAACATTTTTGCTGACAGCACCGGATTGCAGTAGGCCGACCGAAGTGCAACGAGAGGCGCGACGTTGCGGGTGCGGGCGAGGTAGTAAGCGCCGGTTACGGTTGCTTCCCAGCAGGCGGCATTGACCGGCATGAGCATGTAGGCGAAGCCAGCGTTGTCGACGACGTCGACGATTTCATCAAATAGTGCGCGGCTCTGCGGGATGTGGCCGGAGGGATCGCCGAGGCAGGTGCTGTCGCCGCTCGTCGGCAGGAACCAGCCGAATGTGAGATCGCTTGCTGCCATTGCCTAGTCCCCCTGACGTTGGTTGGGTCCGGATCACAGCATTATGGACTGATCAGCGGGCCGGGCAAGGGGATGTGCGCGCCACCACTATCATCGTTATGTTTTGATTGCGTCCGTGATCTTGTCCATGAGCAACCCAATCTTGTCCTTGGCCATCCAGCGGCAGACAACAACAAGGTCGTGCTCTTGGTCGATCCAGACGATGTTGCCGCCGGCGCCAGCTGCGTAGAATACACTGTCCGGCGCTCTCTTGGACTGTTTGCCATTGGTATTGAGCCACCACATGTAGCCGTAGTTTTCATTAAGCGGGCAAGGCTGTCTCATCTGGTCGATCCAATTGTTGGAGATGAGGCTCCTGCCGTTCCAGGTTCCATTCTGAAGGATTAGCTGTCCGAAGCGCCCAAGTTCGCCGGTGCTAATGAACAGGCCGCCGCCCCAATGGCCACCACCTGGTACAGATGGCATGGGTACACCGTCAATCATTGTGATTGCGTTGGCGTAGGCTGCCCATCGCCAGGTCGGGCTAGCACCGATGGGCCGCATGATGCGTTCTGCGAGCACGTGTTCAAGTGGCCGACGAAAAACCTGAAGCAAGCAGAATGAGAGGAGATTGACCCGAACGTCGTTGTATTCCCAATAGGTGCCGGCGGCGTGACGCTCGCGTACGCTGCCTTTGAGTGAATTGTCCACGTCTGCGCCTGCATCGGTCTGACGGTTGCTGTCGATTGTGTCGGGCTTGTTCCATAGCTCGCCGGACCATTCGCTGGTCTGGTGCAGCAGGTGTTCCCAGGTGATCGATGCGTTCTGTGCCTCTGCAAACAAGGCCCGTGCTTCTGGATTGAAAGCGGGATTGGCAACGACTGGCTCGTTAATGTCTTTGATGAGACCGTCTTCAACGGCCAGACCAACTAGGACGGCGAGAAAGCTCTTGGCCACTGAAAATGTCATATCTGGTCGTTGAATGTTGCCCCATTCGGCAATCAGACGGCCGCCGCGAATGACCATGCCTGCTGTCGGTCCACGTGGTTGGACAGGGCCTAAAACTTCGTTCTGTGGCGGTGGCTCGCCGAGATAGGCGGTGCCAATGTACTGACCATCTGTTGTGTACATGGTTCGTGGCCACTCGCACTCATTCGATACTGCGAACTCTGTGGCCACGGATAGTGCTTCGGAATCAAAGCCAGCGTCTTCAGGGCTGCAGCGCGTCCAGCTTCCTACATTTGAACGATGTCCGACCGAATTCATTGATCGCAACTCCCAATTTCGCTTCCGGCATCTCTCAAGTCAGCCCCATTCTAACCGCAAACACTTGTCGGATGGAAATGACCGAAGGTGCCGGCTGAATTCGCAATAGCCAAGTGCCTGCGAAGCGGGTTACGCTTTCGCAAAAAGTAAAAGCCGCCATTCTGACTGGAGGAAACACCTGATGAAAGCTGCCGTGCTATATGAGACCAACAAGCCGTTGGTGATTGAAGACGTTTCGACCAAAAAGCCGGGTCCGCGTGAGGTGCTGCTAAACGTGGCCTACGCCGGCCTCTGTCATTCGGATCTGCACTTCATCGAAGGGCTTTATCCGCATCCGCTGCCAACAGTTCTGGGCCATGAGTCCGCCGGCATTGTCGAAGAGGTCGGTTCCGAAGTCACCTATGTCAAAAAAGGTGATCACGTCATTACTTGTCTTTCGGTGTTCTGCGGAACGTGCGAGCAGTGCACGTCGGGGCGACCGGTGATCTGCACCAACACAGACGTCAAGATGTTGCCGGGACAGTCCGAGCGGCTGGAATGGCAGAAGCCT
>JBCDBQ010000769.1:0-3343 GCA_039183375.1 Pseudomonadota bacterium | reverse complement strand
GTTTCCACTGATCCGCCAATGTCGCCTGCGATCTCTTCCAGCTTATCACCCTGGACATCAACCATGATCGCCTTGCCGCCAAGTGCCACGATCTGGCGCGAGACCTCGGCACCGATCCCCTGACTGGCTCCAGTGACAATGATGTTGTGACCTGCGAGATTCATCGGGTTGTTCATGGGCTTTCCTTTCATTCGTATTTAAGATCGACGCGCATCATTCAGAATGAGATCAGCAGCTTTCTCGCCAATAACAATAGACGGTGCGTTGGTGTTTGATGTGGGCATGTTTGGCATAATCGAACTGTCAACGATCCGTAAGCGATCAATGCCGTGTACCTTGAGTTCGTGATCGACCACTGTATCGCTGCCGCGTCCCATCCGGCAGGTGCCGATGGGGTGCCATGACGTCTGGCCGCTCTGTTTGGCGTAGGCGAGCAAGGCTTCAGGGTCAGACGTCTCCGGCCCTGGTCGGACTTCGCGTACGATCAGAGGCGCCAGGTCTGGCTGCGCCGCCACCTCGCGAACAACTTGAAGTCCGCGGACGATGAGTTGGCGATCAACTTCTGCGCTGAGATAGTTGGCATGGATCTTCGGTAGGTCCAGAGGATCGGTCGATCGAATATGGACTGAACCGCGTGACTCTGGGTAAAGCTGAAAAACTCCAATGTTGAATCCGGAGAACGGGTCCAATCCAATCTTACGATCGCGCGCATAACGATCTTTACCAGACATCAACATGATTTGCAGTTTGAGATCGGGATGCGGGATACCGGGGCTGCTCCGCATGATCGAGTGCACGGTTGCCGACGATATCGTCATGATCCCTTGGCGCAGGAAGATCCATTGCAGAAGAGCCTTGGCACCTTTCAAATTGCTGTTCAGGATGTCGTTAATTGTGACCGGGAGGTTGGTCTCATAGGTGATGCGCGTCTGGAAGTGATCCTGGAGATGTTCACCAACCGCCGGCAGCTCGTGGACCACATCAATACCGAAACCTTGCAGGATCGCGCCGGACCCAATACCTGAGAGTTCCAGCAATTTGGGAGAGTTCATGGGGCCGGCGGATAAGATGACTTCGCCGCGGCAGCGCGCCTCGATTGTCTTGCCATCAACGCGGTAGCGTACGCCGATTGCTTTCTTGCCATTAAGGACTACACGCTCGCCTTCAGCATTGGTGACAATCTTGAGTGCCCTGCGACCACGCGCTGGGGAAAGGTAGCCGTAGGCCGTCGAATTGCGGCGGCCGTTGCGCACCGAGTATTGCAGCCAACTCGTACCTTCGAAGTGGTGCAGATTGTAATCGTCGGTGGCCGGCGCGCCATTGGCGATGCAGGCCTTGCGAAAGGCTTGTGACAGAGGATCGCGATAAGATCCGTCAGAGACCCGTATCGGTCCGCCTTGACCTCTGTCCTCGTGGTCGCTCTCGCTACGGTCCTCCAGCTTTTTGAAGTAGGGCAGAAGTTCGTCATAACCCCAGCCCGGCGAATTCCCATCGCGCCATTGATCATAGCGGTGCGGTGCGCCACGCACATAAAGCATGCCATTGATCGAACTTGATCCCCCAAGCATCCGACCGCGTGGCCAATAGATCTGGTTGCCATCGAGTTCCGGTTCCGGCTCGGTGTAAAACGGCCAGGCATAGTAGGGATTGGTGAGAAGCTTGCCGACGCCGAGCGGGATGTGAATCCAGGGGTTGCTATCGCGTGCACCCGCCTCCAGAAGCAGGACCGTGAAACGACCATCTTCCGATAACCGAGCAGCGACCGCAGCCCCGGAAGACCCGGCACCCACTACGATGTAATCGTAGACGTCTGTCGCCATGGCTTCCTTCATGCTCCCTAAGTCAAAACAAGACGAAACCCATAAAGAGTGGGCGAAAAAATCGACTGTTCCAAGCGCGCGTTCTGCTGCAGCGCACAACGGCTGGAAACAATTCCATAGGCGATGATGCATCATCACCCAACATACAACTATCACCGTGCGAATTGACCGGTCGCCGCGCCGAGTTAAGCTTCGGACAACGTCGAAGAGGAGCAATGGCCATGGACAAACAGTTCGACCTCGTTATCCGGAATGGAGCCATTTACGATGGAACCGGCGCCGAGCCTTTCGAGGCTGACGTGGCCATCAAGGATGGGCAGATCGCGCAGCTTGGGAAAGTCAGCGGCAGTGGCACGGACGAGATCGACGCCAACGGCCAGATTGTTACGCCCGGTTTTGTGGATTTGCACACCCACTATGATGCGCAGGTCACCTGGTCGAGTGAAATCACGCCCTCATCCTGGAATGGTGTCACAACGGCAGTGATCGGGAATTGCGGTGTCGGCTTTGCACCCTGTAAGCCGGAAGAGCGCGATATGCTCGTCAAGCTGATGGAGGGTGTTGAAGACATCCCCGAAGTTGTGCTGACCGAAGGATTGCCTTGGAACTGGTTGTCGTTCGAGGATTATCTCGATTCACTGGATGCCCGGCAGTACGACCTTGATGTCGTCACCCAGGTGCCACACGCCGCGCTCCGCGTTTATGTCATGGGTGATCGTGGCGCTAATCGCGAACCAGCCACTGCCGAGGACCGCGAGCAAATGGCGGCACTCGCGGCGCAGGGCGTAAAGGCGGGTGCGCTGGGTTTCTCGACGTCTCGCACCATCAATCACCAGACTTTGGATGGTCGCTACATTCCGACACTGCAAGCTGACGAGCAGGAACTGAGTGAGATTGCGGTTGCTATGTCTGGTGTTGGTTCTGGCTGGCTGCAGGTTATCTCTGACTTCGATGAGCCTGAAGAAGAGTTTGAACTGCTGCGGCGTCTCGTTGAAAAGTCTGGCCGGCCGATGTCAATTACGGTCCTACAGCGCGATAGCCGCCCTGAAGAATGGCGACTCCTGATGCAGCGCATTGCGAATGCGCAGAACGATGGCTTGCCGATGATGGGCCAGGTTCTCACACGACCTACCGGCATCATGCTCGGCTTCGAGATTTCGCAGAACCCATTCGTCGGGCGCGAGAGCTGGATCAAGATCGAGAAGCTTCCGCTCGAAGAAAAGATGAAGCATCTCCGCAATCCTGAGTTTCGGGCCAAGCTCCTGTCGGAGACCATCGACGATGAGGTGCTCAATCGACGGGTTACGAAATGGGATCGCATCTTCCCGCTCGGGGATCCGCCAGACTATGAACCACCAGCGGAGGACAGTGTGGCAGCCCGCGCGGGTCGTGAAGGTCGTGATCCAGCTGAAGTCGCTTACGACATGCTGCTGGAAAATGATGGCAAGACGATCCTTTACCGACCGCTGTCCAACTACACCTACGGTACACTCGACACAGTTCATGACATGATGTGCCACCCC
>JBCDBQ010000768.1:0-3350 GCA_039183375.1 Pseudomonadota bacterium | reverse complement strand
GACAATGATTTGCTGGGTGTAGATAGCCAGGGATTGTTCGGCAAAGTGAACTTCTGATTTTGCAGGAAGAGTAACATGTGTGACTTCGGCACCTTTGGCGCCTGGCGGTGATACGGACCGGCGCACATATCTGGTCTCCGGGTCCACCCAGATCTGCTGACTGGCAAATGGATGGTGTTCGCCCTGCCCATTTTCGGCACGCGCCAAAAGGGTCGACAATGTCATTCCGAACGCATCGGACAACTTGCATAGCAAATTGGCCGTCGGACTGACCTCACCTTTTTCGATGCGACCAACCATGGCCTTTGACACGCCTGACTTGTTAGCCAAGTCCTGCATCGACCATCCTCGCTCCTTACGCTCCATATGCAGTCGGGCGGCTAATGCTTGATCGATTGTGTCTACTAACTGATCCATATGGTTCTTATAGTGGACGAATTGAATTTGCGCAATTGGATCTTCGTGTAGCCTCGAAACCCCTTTTGTACAGCGAGTTTCTTCTCTGATAGCGAGAAGATTTCCGATGACGTTTGCTATTGCGTTGGCTGGAGTCTTAGGCTGGCAAGATGCGATCGGCGCTGCTCTAATCGAACTTCAGGCGAAGTTATGGCTCAGGTGTTGCAGAATTCTGCAATTATTGTTTGCGACATCGGAAACAGCCGATATCGCGTTCTGCCCTGAAATTCGGCTGATTGTGTACGGTGTCCTGTGCAAGCACTGCCCGAATAGCGTGCTTTCCAGTTTCCCCCAGCTCACTTATACGCGGCGATTAATTGGAAGAAGGCAGCCGCCATCCTCGTCCTGGGAAGAGTATCGTCGCTGGCAGGTAGCGTAACAGTGATCCAATCAACAACCGAAGCCTGCCACTCGCTTTGTGGGTGGGGGATTGGTTCTGCTGGGCTTGCACTGATAGGCCTCAAATGCACATTTCAATTGCGTCCGGGAGCAAGAGCTTCCGATCCAGGAGAGTTCCAAATGGTGCCGGTTGCAGTCATTTCGGATTGGAAGGCGCGCTTCAAACAAAATTATGATGTCGCCTAGTCGTTGAGGCTCAAGTCAAACACTAAGTAAATTTGCATCTTGATCCTCGTCTCTCCACTCATGAAAGATGCGCGTGCTCACACCAGTATCGGGCATTCCCACAATGCGGGGAGGCCGGCAGAGAAGGGCGTTCCTCTTTCTGGTGTTTGGCCAGATTGTTAGATCAACACTTAGGGAATCCCTGGGCTCATGGCGGCAATCCAGACTGCAAGTATGGCGCCACCGGTGCCTATTCTTGAGCAGCAACGCCTGCTTGCTGTGAGAAGCTCAGGTCTGTTGGACACTCGCTCCCACGATGATTTTGACAAGCTGACTCGCGAAGCTGCAGACCAATCGCATTGCCCCATGGCTCTTCTTTCGGTTATCGACCATCGTCGACAACTGCCAAAGTCGCTGTTTGGCTTGGACTTTGCCGATGCTCCACGGGAAGTCACTATCTGCGCCTACACCATTCTTTGCCAGCCAACAGAATCGCTTGTTGTTCCAGATACGCTTCTGGATCATAGGTTCAGCCAGAGTCCGTTTGTAGTTGGATACCCCCATATCAGGTTCTATCTCGGTGCACCAATCATGTCGCCAGACGGGTTTGCCATTGGTTCCTTGTGTGTGATGGATCATCAGCCCCGTATGCAGATCGATGAACAGCAAGTAAGGGCAATCGTGATGCTGGCTGGTCGGGCGAGCAAGTTGATCGAAACAGTGCCTAGCGCTCAAGGTGCCCAAGAGTTGAACGAAGCAGATTTAAGGATAGGACTGCGTATCCGACAGGCGCGACTGAGTGCCGGATTATCACAGAGCGAAGTCGCGTCGCGAGTTGGTATAACAGTGGCAGACCTTGAAGATTATGAGATTGGTCGCCGACGTGCCGTTGCGCTGACGTTATTGGCTCTGTCTGTTGAGTTGGGCGTGCGGCTCAGCTACCTCGTCCAAGATCTTTGAAGTGTCCAGGCAGCTTGCGATAAAATCAAAGCAAACGCGTAATGCGATCTGCTTCTGGTGCCGATCGGCAAGGCAAGTGTTAGAGAAGGTCAGCAGCTAAGCGTAGAATCAGACGCGAACAAACTAGCTTGTTGAGAGATTCGTACGCACATCCTGATCGATTTGAGAATATCCGGAAAACCGCAAAAAGCTAAAGTAATTGGTCAAATCGACAAGCTGTGATCTGTAGCCATAGCTGCTGGCGCCTTCTGGCTCAAAATCTTGGCGGATCGAGCTGTAGATATTGTAGAACTGATTATCGATAACACGCTTGGAAATGTTCCATTTCTCTGCCGTTCGCGACTTGCTGTAAATCTCCGATGTGCACATGTCACGGAGCAGGCATAGTCCAAGCGGGGTTATTCCGACGAGCTTGTTGAGCCAGCGCCCTAGGGTTCGATCATCGATGGCGCCGTAGCGATGCAGCCAGGAGTAATAGAATGGCAGCGTATAGAACTCCACCTCGTGCTTGGAGACCTCGTCAGAAAACAGGTTTGGATGCTGTGTTTGATAGCTAAACCTTACTCTCAGATCAGAACGAAATGGGAAGTGAAACGACAAGAGAATTGTATGATGTAAGCCGAGTGGCACTTTGAATCCCTGATAGAACTCATCATCGTACCAATCAGTCATCGGCTTGAAATGCGTGTTGTAGATTGCATTCCCAGGACTACGGAAAATGAATGGATCCATGACATCTAAATGGCCGAACTCAACGTATTTCCTCTCTGTGTTTCTCTCGTGATTGATTGCCGCATATCTTGATGGGTTGATAATTTTTCCCGAAGCTTCATGAGATGCTAGGCAAACCGAGAAGCAGTCTGGCCTGAAGTGAGGAAAGACCTCTCGCATGTAATCGAGCTGAAACGCCAAGAAGTCTTGGTCGTCCAGATGTTGCGCACGCGTATAGAGGTCTTGGCTCAAAAACTCGTGTGAATACGCACGGCGTTTGCGGGCGTCATTTTTGAAGTTTAGTACGCTTGGCATCTCAAATCTGTCTCAAGAGTATATCTTTGGTTCGTGGTACTATTCATGCTCAAAAAGTGTTGTTGTCTATCGTATTTCCAGCGTTCTAACGCTGCCCGCAAAACCATCTGCGGAAGTTGTCGTTCTTGTGACCTCGACAGTCGGCCGGACTATAAAGAGGACGAGTTCCCTCATGTTAGTGAGTAAGTCTCAGAGAGCGATTCAATCAACAGAACCGGATTAAGACGCTGATCCTTATGTTTCTTTTGGCTTGGCGCTTGCAACTAGTGCTGAGCGACGCGCTGCATTTTGCGGCCCCGCGCTGCGATTTTCAAATTATGTCTATCGTCTCTATCGTCGGTTCG
>JBCDBQ010000767.1:0-3362 GCA_039183375.1 Pseudomonadota bacterium | reverse complement strand
GCACCGTGGGGCGTTTCTCAGCGCTCTCGTCGTCGAACTCCGCTGACGCCATCGTTGCGCCGTGGATGCCGTCACGGCCAGTTTTCGAACCCACGTAAACAACGGGCAAGCCCACACCTTTGGCGGCGGAGTAGAACACTTTATCGGTCTTGGCCAAACCAACGCACATGGCATTGACGAGAATATTGTTGTTGTAGGCTGCATCAAAGTTGGTCTCGCCGCCAACTGTTGGAACGCCCACGCAATTACCGTATCCGCCGATACCAGCGACGACGCCTGATACGAGATGCCGGGTCTTGGGATGCGATGGATCACCGAAGCGGAGCGCATTTAGATTTGCGATCGGCCTTGCGCCCATTGTAAAGACATCGCGCATAATGCCGCCGACGCCGGTTGCGGCGCCCTGGTAAGGCTCGATGTAACTCGGGTGGTTGTGGCTTTCCATCTTGAAGACTGCGCAGTCACCATCACCGAGATCGACAATGCCCGCGTTCTCGCCGGGGCCCTGGATGACCTGAGGACCTGATGTCGGCAGTGTCTTAAGCCAAAAGCGTGAAGACTTATAAGAGCAATGCTCAGACCACATCACCGAGAAGATACCAAGCTCGGTCAACGATGGCTCACGCCCCATAATCTCTAGCAGGCGATCGTACTCGTCGGACTTCAGGCCGTGCTCGGCGATAAGCTCGGGTGTGATGGCAGTGGTTGTCATGTGTGTTTCCGGAGAAGTTTCACGCCGAACTAGGCAACGAGGCTTGCGATCGTGCTTTCGAAGATTTGGGCACCATCGGTTCCGCCAAGCATTGCCTCATGTAAGCGCTCTGGATGTGGCATCATCCCGACGATACGACCGCTTGGATCGCAAATGCCGGCAATATTTCGCTGGGCACCGTTTGGGTTGGCTTCTGCCGTTAAGTCGCCTTCCGGTGTGACGTAGCGGAACACAACCTGCCCCTCGTCTTCTAGCCGGTCCAAAGTCTCCTGATCAGCGAAATAGTTGCCATCGTGATGGGCAATGGGAATGCGCGCGTTTGCACCCTCTGTGTAGCGGTTTGTGAAGAATGTTTTGTTGTTCTCGACGCGCAAATGGACATCGCGGCAGACGAACTTTAGTGAGGCGTTGCGCATTAGGACGCCTGGCAGCAGACCGGTTTCACATAACATCTGAAAGCCATTGCAGATGCCAAGTGTAGGTGTACCTTCACGCGCTTTGGCGATGACATCCTTCATGATGGGAGAGTGGGCTGCCATGGCGCCGCAACGCAGGTAGTCGCCATAGGAAAATCCACCTGGCAATACAATGACATCCGAATTTGGAACCTCTGTGTCACCGTGCCAGACCATCTGTACGGGACCTTGCGTAAACCTCTCCAATGCAACTTTGACATCGCGATCACAATTGGAGCCGGGAAAGACAATGACGGAGGTGCGCATTTAATTCACCAATTCGTAGGTGTAGTTTTCAATCACCATATTCGCGAGCAAGTCGCGGCACATCTGGTCAACTTTCTCGCGCGCTTTGGCTTCGTCGCTTTCTGACAGCTCGACCTCGATAAACTTGCCTTGCCGGACGTCTTCGATCCCGTCGAAGCCCAAAGCGCCAAGCGCGGACTCAATGGCCTTGCCCTGCGGATCCAGAACACCTTGCTTCAATGTTACTTTGATTTGGGCCTTCATAGCTCAATCTCCGCCGTTGCTTGCGTTGTCACGCGGCCGCGCTCAGGTTCTGGAAGATGCATGAGCGAGATGGTGGCGTCGGCTTGCTCCAAGCGCGTACTCTGTCATGCATAACCGAGTCGTGTGCCAGACGCACAAATGCCCGGCTATTTGGCCGGGCACAAGCGTGTCGCACAGTCGCGCAATGGTGTGAGTGGATCACACAGCGAGGCCTAGTCACCGCTCCCGGACGGATTGGATGCGACCAGCACGGGAACCATACCTTGTGGTGGCCGGCTTTCGTTCAGGACACCCAGGCGGCGGGCAACTTCTTGATATGCTTCCAGTACATCGCCCAGATCGCGGCGGAAGCGATCCTTGTCCAACTTGTTGTCTGTCTCGATATCCCAAAGGCGGCAACTGTCGGGGCTGATTTCGTCAGCGAGTATGATCCGTAGCTGTTCGTTGTCCCAGAGGCGTCCGAATTCGATCTTGAAGTCGACCAGTCGGATGCCAACACCCAGGAATAGACCGACTAGAAAGTCGTTCACACGCAGAGCGAGCTGCATAATTTCATCGAGTTCAGCAGGGTTTGACCATCCGAATGCAGTGATGTGTTCTTCCGATACCAATGGGTCCTGGAGATCATCGTTCTTGTAGTAAAACTCAATGATCGAGCGCGGAAGCGGCATCCCTTCATCGAGGCCCAGGCGTTGCGCGATTGAGCCTGCGGCGACATTGCGAACAACCACTTCAAGCGGAATGATTTCGACTTCCCGGATCAACTGCTCGCGCATGTTGAGGCGGCGAATAAAATGTGTTGGCACGCCGATTTCGCCGAGACGTTCAAATACGAATTCTGAAATCCGATTATTGATGACGCCTTTGCCATCAATCTGTGCGTGCTTCTGGTTGTTGAAGGCCGTCGCATCATCCTTGAAGTGCTGGATGAGCGTTCCCGGCTCCGGACCCTCGTATAGGACCTTAGCTTTACCCTCATAAATTCGGCGACGCCTGTTCATGCTGCCAGCCCTTTGACTAGTACAGTTGCGACTTTAATTTCTCTGCGGGATGCGACTGACCCCTTGAAGGCCGGGTGGAATCCGGCGGTGAGGCACGTGATTTGATAGTGCTGCGTGCCGACCCTCGGCACGGCTGGGCAATGTTGCTCTCACATCATCTTCTTGGTCGGAGCCTAGCGGAATCGCGCGACCGAAACAATGTTAACAAACGTCATAGAGACAGCGAGGTAAAGAGCGATGGTGAACTTTGATCTATCGCGTTGCTTTCTGTTTCATCACGCGCTATGGCTCCTGGCAAATAGGTTAATCTTGTAATCTATCTCACCCGCTCCAAGTATAGAGGTAGGTCTTGCAAAGAATTCAGGAGACTAAATATGTCCACTTTCGATGAGCGTGAAAAAGGCTTCGAGAAGAAATTCGCACACGACCAAGACTTAAAGTTCAAAGCTGAAGCTCGACGCAATAAGATGATTGCCGAGTGGGCAGCTGGAAAGCTTGGACTGGCTGGTTCTGAAGTTGAAGACTATGTGAAAGCTGTGCGTAGGGCAGATTTCGAGGAAGCTGGCGACGAAGATGTCATTCGAAAGATAGCCAAAGACTTCGGTGATAAGGGTGTTGGTATCTCCGATGAAGATATTCGTAATCAGCTCTCTGAGTTTTTGGCCCAGGCTGTCACCGAAATTG
>JBCDBQ010000766.1:0-3364 GCA_039183375.1 Pseudomonadota bacterium | reverse complement strand
GTCGGCGAAAATCTCGACTGCGCGGCGCTGTCCATGACGATCCAACTCAGCTGCCACAGCCGTTTCGCTGAAGCTGATCAATTGCGATAACGGAACGAGCTGACCGGAAGTTGAAGTAACAAAAAGGTTTTGGAGATCGGAGGGATCATCAATCGCGCCCGCTGTCGCCTGCAGAATGATGGGAATACGATCATCATTGACAACGAGCTCTCCAACTTCATCCGTATCGACTAAAGCCTTCATTGTTTCCGCAAGAGACTCTATCGAAACACCAAGATCAGTGGCGCGTCGGCGATCAATCTTCACTGAAAGCTGCGGCTGGGTTGCTCGAAACTCGACACGCAGGTTTTGAACCTGAGGCACCTGCTTTTCCATGGCGACAACGAATTTGTCTGCCGCGTCGGCGATCACGGCATAGTCTGCACCCGTCAGGGCAAATCGCAGGCCTCCACTTGCACTTCTCAGCTTCAGGCTATTGCTTCGTCTGACGCGCGCGCGGGCGCCCGGGATCTTGCCCAGTTTCTTGTTGAGGGCCTTGGCAATTTCGCCCTCGGTCTCGGTGCGCTGCGACCAGTCAATCAGTTCCGAAGTGATGTAGCCTCGATTGAGATCGTACCAACCGGAAACTGAAAATATGTCCTTGGCTGTCCCCTTATCAACATACGGTCTGAGAAACGACTCAGCCTGCTCAACCTGGCGATCCGTATAGTCGAGACTGGTGCCGTCCGGGCCAAGCATGCGAATGGTTATGCGGCCACGATCTTCCGTTGGCACCAGTTCCTCGCCGAGGTTCTGATAGGTAATCGCCGCGACAACGATGATCAGGCCACTCAGACCAACAACGACGAGCGGTGCATAGAGCACCTTGTCGACGACAGTGGCATAGGCCTTTTGCAACCGTCCTGGCTGTGTTCCGCGGGATGGCTGCGCCGGTTGTGTCGCGCCAATACGTGACGCGAGCATCGGAACAATCGTCAATGCCACAAACGAAGAAATGCAAACGGCAACAGCCAACACAAACCCGAATTCACCAAACAGGCGCCCCGCCGTTGATGGCAGAAACGAAATCGGCGTGAATACTGAGATGAGCGTGGCCGTCGTTGCGACTACGGCGAAAAACACTTGCCGGGTGCCGACGACGGCTGCAGCGCGGGCCTGCATGCCTTTGGCTTCAAGTCGCTGAATGTTTTCAAGTACGACGATTGCATCATCAACGACGAGACCGGTGGCGAGCACCAGAGCGAGCAGCGTGATAAGGTTTAGCGAAAAACCCAACAACCAGATGGCCGAGATTGTGCCAACCAATGCCACAGGAATGGCCACCGCCGGGATCAGTGCTGCGCGCAATCGGCCGATAAACACCGCTATCACCAGCACGACAATCATGACGGCCAACGACAGGCTGATCAGTACTTCCTCGATGGCACCACGGATGAAGACTGCGTCGTCCGAAGTGACAACGATGTTGAGCTTCTTGAAACGATTATTAAGTGCAGCAACGGTCTTTTTGACGTCTGCAGAAATCTCGACGGTGTTGGATTGTGCCCGGCGAATGACACCAAGCGTGATGACAGTCCGCCCATTGAGTCGAACAGCGCTCTCACTATCTGCCGGGCCAAAGTGCACGTGACCAACGTCTTGAATACGGATCGGATCTCGAACAATCAGTTTCTCAATTGCATCCGGTTTCGTGACCGACGCGTCGGCGCGCACGATCACTTCCTGTTCTTGCGATTTGAAACTGCCGCTTGGAATATCAAAGTTCGCGTTCTTCAGAACCTGCACGACATCGGCAATGGACAGTTTGTAGGCCGCCAATCGCATAGGATCGACAACAACTCGCAGGACCTTTTCCCGACGTCCCCATAGCGTGACGTCTGCAACGCCGCTGATCGATGTCAATTCTGGAACTATTTCATTTTCTACAGTGCGCGTGACGTCTGAGATCGCCAGCTGATCGCTATAGACAGCCAACCTGACAACGGGAACAGCATCGGCATCTGCTTTGACCACGAACAGGTCTTCAACCGCGTCCGGCAACTGCCGCTGAACCCGACTGACAGCTTCCCGGACATCGTTTGCGGCCGTGATAAGATCGACAGACGGCCGGAAAACAATGCGAATACGGAAGTTGTTTTCCTCGCTAGAGGAACGTACTTCTTTGACACCGTTGACGCGGGCGACAGCCCCTTCAACGATGCTGGTTGCCTCCGCATCCACCGTTTCCGGTGAAGCTCCGGGAAAGTTTGCCCGCACCGTGACGATCGGCCGATCAACATTTGGAAGTTCGCGGACTTCAACGCCGAAAACCGCAGCAAGTCCTGCAATAACGATCAGGAGATTGAGAACCACGGCAAGGTAGGGGCGCTGAACGCTGACAGCCGGGAGATTATTGGCGATGCTCATGCCATCATCACCCCTTCGATGCGTCGCGGTCTCGGGCTGAGCGCTTGACGGGGTCTGTATCGGTCGGTTCGCTCTGCGGTGCGTCGTAGAATACCTTGCGGCCATCGCGGAGTCGTTGAACACCTTCGGTAACGACGAGGTCTTTCGGGGTAATGTCACCCTCAACCAGTACAATACCGTTGCGGCGGCGCACCGTTGTCACGAGCGTCTTTCGTGCCTTTTGCTCACGGACCAGCCAGACATAACTTTCGCCCTTGCGCCACTGAAGAGACAACTCCGGCACCACCGCATGGCCTTTGCCGGGTAGGTTGATCTCGACGGCGAACGACATGCCCGGTCGTAACAGGTCATCGGCGTTGGGTATGATGGCGCGAACGGTGACCGTTCTGGATGTTGGATCAACCCGGCTGTCGATATACTCGACTTGACCAGAGAACTTGCGCCTTTCATAACTTGGCGTCGTGGCTTCAATCTTCTTGCCGGATTTGACGCGCGCTGAATAGCGCTCCGGGACCTGAAACTCGACGAGCAAAACACGACGCATGTCGAACGACACGATGGGCGTAGTCGAGGTCACACGATCACCGACTTCAGCTTTGGGCAATCCAATGATGCCGCTGAACGGTGCTACGATTTTGAGGTCACTGAGCGCCTTTTTGGCCTGCAGCTGTTCGAGCTTGGCTCGATCCAGGGCGATCTCGGCATCGGCGACGCGTGCATCCGAATTGACCTTGCGCTGGTTCAGCCGGCGCACCCTTGCCAATTGTCGTTCTGCCTCGGTGACTTTCTTGGCGGCGATCTCAGCGGTCAACTCGGCCTGTCGCGAATCCAATTCGAAGATCAGATCACCTTTGCTGAGACGCTGTCCCGCTTTGGTCCGGAAATCCATAATCACGCCATCAGACTTGGCGTGAATCATCACAGACTTTCTAGCCCGCGCTGTGCCGACCGCAGCGAT
>JBCDBQ010000765.1:0-3369 GCA_039183375.1 Pseudomonadota bacterium | reverse complement strand
TTTGCGGTGCGATCGGGGGCTATATCCTCATGTTTGGAGATGTCGCGAAATTTGATGCGCATGGCAGTTTTGTCTATCGCCAGATGCTGATTGATACCTCGATCAAGTACATTGCTGACCATCCATTTTTCGGTGATCTGCGCTTCCTGCAATCAGGACGTTTTGATCATCTGGTTCAAGGTCAGGGAATTGTTGATGTCACGAACCTGTACCTGCAGGTGCTCCTCAAGCATGGCCTGATTGGCGGATTGCTGCTCTTCGGGCCGATCTTCCTTGTTATTGCACAGCTCAGTTTCCGCGCGATGTCCTTGTCCCGGAATGGTGATCCGGAGCGACGTGAGATGCGTGGTGCGTGTATCGCAATCAGCGCCGGATATGTTGGCTGGTTGCTGCTGATTGCTACGACGAGCGACGTGGGACTGACGATGCACCTCGGCTTACTTCTTCTGGCCGTTGGTGAGGGCATCCGGCTCAAGCGGAGAACATGGAGGCCCAGTCGGAAGGTCGCGTTTTCAACAGCTGTCCCTGACATCGAGTTCATTAAGAAGCTGCAGCCGGGCGCTGGGCCACAAGCTCAAACATCAACAACTTGAAGCATTGGCTTCTCTGTCGTGAAGGGCAGAATAGACCGGCTTTGAAGGCAGGCATCGTCGAGCCAGCTGTTGATTGAACCTCGTTGGCGCAATCGCCTGGCCCGTCAGAGCCTAAGTCGGAGCGCTTCCATTTGATTTAATTAGCTCTAGTTGGTGGTGAACCAGTAGGCGGCGTCATTTTTAGCGGACGGCACGATAAATGGATTGGGTGGATCCTCACCGCGTGGCAATTCCGATGTTGAAGAAAAATATGACCTGCAGCTGTTGGTTAGCTGGTGCTCATCGAGATAAGCATCCCATTGCGCGCAGAACGTATTCACCAAGTACTGTCTGCATTGCGGCATGGTGACCGGTGGTTTGTTCTGAACTTCTGAACGGTAGAAGTTCCAGGCAGCATTCTGAAGATAGCTTTTGACGGCAGCACTGATGTAGGACGGCGCCCAGGTGCCTTTGGGATGCTTGCCGGTGATCGTCGTATAGGTCACTTGCGCGGCGTAGTACTTGCCGAGGTTTGAGAGATGAACCTCATCAACGAAGAAGCGGTTGACGATCTGGCGTGTGTTCATGCCAGACCAGGGTTGCTCTTTGGAGGCGGTCGTCTCCTTAAGCAATACTGCAAGGGCATGACCGATGGGAAGATCACGGATGCGGTCAGCCCTTTTTTCCTGCTTCAGACTGTTGTTGATCCTCTGTGACACGCAGGACCATATGGTACGAGCATTGGTTTCCAGAGCGATCCAATCCTTTGGGTTGCTCTTGTCCTTGATGAATTCCCAGGGATGGAAGAGGTACGTCTGAGCCCCGGGATTGTGAGCCATGAATTTCTCATGAAAATGGCGGAGATAGCGCGGGGTTTCGTTGGCCATAACAGTGAGAACGGCGTCGTTCGCCTCAGCGATCACCATGTGGGTGTAAGGACGTTGGGAGCCGACACTGAATTCCCGATTGACGTCGACATGATAGTCGCCATTGCCATTCTTGCCTTGGCGATAGCCAGTCCAATTCGAGTCATATTGCATGCCCCGTGTGCGCACCCGAATGGGCGAGCCAAGGATCATTTGCTGGTTCCAATGCGCTTTGGAGCCGGCGCTTTTGAATAAGCCTAAGAGATAGTTACCATAAGGATTGTCGGTCAGACTGTGACCTGAGACGAAGAAGCGAACATAGTTGCTCTTCTTTGCGCTATCGGCCTCCAGCGTGCTTGCTTGCGTCGACGCCCACGTAGTGCAAATGGGGATTGCAAAAAGGAGGGCTCTAGTAAATGAAATCTTATTTTGCATGACGTTTGACCAAGTTAACTGCCGATTTACAGCGCATTTGATGGCGCGGCTTTGAATGCACGTGAATTTCACATGATAATTCGTGCGGCTTAGTCGGCCCATTCTGGGTTTTGTTAAATATTAACGTGGTAGAACTGTGCGTGGCCGCCATGAGGTCTCAATGCAGTTCAGCGAGCTGCCACCGAGCTTAATAACTTTTCCTTAAGGTTGTGATGTCGGTCGGTTCAGGTTGCTGTTAGATCCTATCGAACGCTCTGTTGAACAGTGATTGAGACTGATGTGGAGCAATGCTTGCGAGTTGGTATGCGGAATTGCTCGATCAATCCAAGATGTTTGCTTGCTGCGCTCAGGTGTGGGCAGTCGATTGGTCGACTAAAACCTGCGTCGAGATGGATTGCACGCGTTCCGGCGGTATCATTTGATGGATAGTCATGCGAACGCAGCATCTGGCGGTAAGGCGGAAGGGATGCTGAGCGTCCTATTTGATCGCCTTAAGGATGCCATGGCGGGCCGCATAGCGATTGCGTTCGGTTGGACGGCATTTGGTACGGTCCTCAGCCAGATCATCCGCCTGATCACAAGCTTGATTATGACGCGGCTTCTGGTGCCAGAAATGTTCGGCACCATGAGTATCGTCCTGTCGGTTCAGATCACGATCGCATTGTTTTTGGATATTGGTTTGCGCCCAGCTATTATTCAAAGCCCGCGCGGCAATGATCCGGTGTTTTTGAATACGGCGTGGACGGTCCAGATTATTCGCGGTTTTCTGATCTGGGTATTCATTGCAGTGCTTGCTTCACTGCTGCCGACGATCGTTGCCAACGGATGGGTCGCAGCGGACTCGGCGTGGGCCGCACCGGAATTACCTTTGGTACTTATCATTGCTAGCTTTGCCGGCGTGATTACCGGTTTTGATTCCACAAACATCATAACCGCCGAGCGCAAATTAGCACTGAAGCGCCTGTTTATTGTCCGTCTGTCTGGTCAGCTTCTAAGCTTTTTTGTTATGGTTTTGATTGGTTGGTGGACAGGATCGATCTGGTCTTTAGTGATCGGCGTTCTTGTAACGTCACTGGCGGTGACTGCTCTTTCACATACGGCCTTGCCAGGAATACGAAACCGTTTGATGTGGAACTGGCAGGCGCTGCGCGAGCTCATCAAGTACGGTTCTTGGGTGTTCCTTTCATCGGCGGCCTTCATAGTCGCAACTCAGTTTGACCGCATCTTTCTGGCCGGCGCCGTTGATAGCGCTACGCTCGGCTTTTACTCGATTGCCCTTAATCTTGCGATGATCGTTGAATTGCTGGTCGGTACCTGCGTGTCGGGGATCTTCCTGGCCGCGCTGAGTGAGGCACATCGTCAGAGCCACCAGACCATGCTTGCCAAGTACTTCAGTCTGAAGTGGCCGTTAGATATTGGTGTTCTCTTTGTTGCGGGTGGCGTGTTCGCAAGCGGTCCGATCCTCATAGACATTCTTTTTGATGATCGCTATCAGG
>JBCDBQ010000764.1:0-3388 GCA_039183375.1 Pseudomonadota bacterium | reverse complement strand
TTTTATGACACGACGGTCGCCCTGCTCTTGTGCGGCGCGCTGATGTTTGTTGTTGGTGCAGCCTTCGCCATTTGGGCGCCGGAAACACTGCCGAAAAAGCAAGCAAATCCCTAACAATCCACCGGAATCCAACATAACGCGGATATTCGTGCGCCGGCTTGCGCTCAACCTCAACTCATGGCCCGTTTCGTGCTATGCACGGCGCAAATGTTAAGGGTCAAACCAGCACAGAATGAGCTGCGACCCGACCGATAGACGGAGAAGAGCAAATGGCGAACGATGCGGCCCCGGTATCGATGAATCCATCGACGAATTCACAGTCCACACCTGATTTTGATGCCATCATCATTGGTGCAGGATTTTCCGGCCTCTACCAACTGCACTCTCTGCGCGACAAGCTGGGCATGAGTGCTGTTGTTCTGGAACGCGCTGATGGCGTCGGCGGCACGTGGTATTGGAACCGTTATCCGGGTGCACGTTGCGATTCCGAAAGTCACTCCTACTGGTACTCATTCTCGGAAGAACTCATCCAGGTATGGGAATGGACGGAGCGCTATCCAGGTCACGCTGAGATCTGCCGTTACTTAAACTTTGTCGCGGATAAATTCGACCTCAAGCGTGACATTCGCTTCTCCACGAATGTCACGGCCTGCACGTTTGATGACGCAGCCAATCTCTGGACCGTCGCAACCGCGGATGGCGGACATTTGACAGCCAAATATCTGATCACCGCAGTTGGCTGTTTGTCGACCGCCAACGTGCCCGACATTCCCGGCCGCGATAGCTTCGAGGGGAATTGGTACCACACCGGCCAATGGCCGCATGAAGGCGTTGACTTCAGCGGCCAGCGGGTCGGCCAGATCGGCACCGGTTCGACCGGCATCCAGGCCGTTCCGGTCATTGCTGAAACCGCCGAACATCTGACGGTGTTCCAGCGCACGGCCAATTACTCGGTACCGGCACGCAACGTTCCACTGACACCCGAGTTCAAATCCTACATCAAAGAGAACTTCGACGAGATCAAGGAGTGCATGCAAACGACGCCGAACGGTCACTCATTCCGGATCCGCGATCGCAGCGTATTTGATGTTCAAGATGATGAACGCCAAGAGATCTATGAGGCGGCGTGGGAGAAGGGCGGCTTGGAGTTTCGCGCTAGCTTTCAAGACCTGTTATTCGACAAAACCGCGAATGACACTGCCAAGAGTTTCATCATCGGTAAGATCCGCGAGATCGTGAAAGACCCCGAGACAGCTGACAAACTGACCAACATCGACCACCCCTATGCCGCCAAACGGCCACCCATCGATAGCCAGTACTTCGAAGCCTACAACCAAGACCACGTTGATCTTGTCGACGTCCGCGCCGACCCGATCAAAGAGATCACGCCGAAGGGTGTGAAGCTGGAGAGCGGTGCTGAGTTCGAACTGGATATCATCGTCTTCGCCACCGGCTTCGATGCCATGACCGGCCCTCTGCTGGGCCTCAACATCACGGGCCGCGATGGCCTCAAATTGAGCGATGCCTGGTCAGCGGGCCCGCGCACATACCTGGGGCTGCAATCCGTCGGCTTCCCGAACCTGTTCACGGTGACCGGCCCCGGCAGTCCATCGGTCCTGTGCAACATGCCCGTCTGCATTGAACAGCATGTGGAGTGGATCACCCAGTGCATCGATGACTTGCGCAGCAATGATATTGAGCAGATCGAAGCCGAGCCCGATGCCGTCGATGCCTGGGTTACGCACGTCAACGATGCAGCCCATGCCACGCTACTGCCAGAGGCCGGGCACTCATGGTACTTGGGAGCCAACGTGCCAGGAAAACCGCGCGTCTTCATGCCTTACGCCGGTGGCATGGACGTCTACCGCAAGAAGTGCGCCGACGTGGCCGCGAACGATTACGAAGGCTTCAAGCTTACCAAGGCAAAGGAAACCGCAACGGCTTGAACCGTGCGAACCGACACATCCGAAGCGTAAACGGAAAAGGAAACGGGTCATGGCTGTTTATGAAATGCGCACCTACAATCTCCAGGTCGGCAAGATGGCTGAAGCGACCAAGCTTTATCAGGAGCTCGGCTTCCCGGCGCTGCAGAAGGGCGGCCATGACGCCAAGCTGATCGGCTATTTCCAGGCCGACACCGGAATGATCAATCAACTGGTCCACATCTGGAAGTTTGAAGACGACTCAGACCGACGAGCGCATTGGGCCGGCGTCTTCGCCAACAAGGACTTTGTCGAGGGCTTCGCTTCCAAGTTTCGGCCGTTGGTCATCAGTCAGGAAGTGAAGCTCCTGACGGCGGCACCCTGGGGTCCTCATCCTTAAGAGGTCCTCCACCGTTACCACCCATCCGTCCAACCGAATAGAACACAACTCAAACTGCCATGACGACAGCCGCCGCAGCACCGCGATCACATTACGTGCAGATCCAAAACTATGAGATGCACTACACGGAGTGGGGCACGCCCGGCTCGCAGCCACTCATCATGTGGCATGGCTTGGCCCGTACCGGACGTGACTTCGATACCATTGCGGCCACCCTCTCCGACCGCTTCCACATCATTTGTCCTGACACGGTCGGTCGCGGTCTGTCGCAGTGGAGCAGCCAGCCTGACGAAGACTATTGCCTCGATATCTACGCACGTTGGGCGGCAGATCTGGCAGATACCGTCGGCTTTAAAAGATGCCACTGGCTCGGCACGTCCATGGGCGGATCACTCGGCATCCGAGCGGCTGCGACAACGCTCAAGGGACGCATCGACCGGCTTATCATCAACGATATCGGGCCGACGTTTCCAACCGCTCCCTATGAGCGCATCAAGGCCTACATCGGCAGTCCACCAGAGTTCGACTCGATGGGTGAGCTTGAGGCCTACTTCAAGGTCATCTATCAACCGTTCGGCTATCACACCGATGCACAGTGGCGGCATATGGCAGAGACGTCATCGCGGCGACTGCCATCGGGCAAGTTCACGACGCACTATGATCCGACAATCGTCCGACAGATGTTCGTTTTTCCGGATGACTACGAACAGTGGCCGCATTGGGATGCCATCGACAGTCCGACACTGGTTCTGCACGGGGTTGATTCCGATCTGCTGCTGCCAGAGATCGCCGCCGAAATGTCTCAACGTGGCCCGCGCGCAAAAATTGTCGACATCGAAGGCTGCGGTCACTCTCCAGCGCTTAACGTACCGGAACAGATTAAGATTGTTGCGGACTTCTTGTCGAATTAGTTGGGGCCTGCCCTCTAAGTCGAGCCTGCCACCAACTTTTTCTTCAGATCACACGATGTTGACGGCCATCATCAGGCCGCCAGAAACGCTGTCAGTTTCTGTTTCGCTTCGTCAGTCACGGCCAGCTTCGCGAAATAGCGGCTCTCGATGCGGCT
>JBCDBQ010000763.1:0-3401 GCA_039183375.1 Pseudomonadota bacterium | reverse complement strand
CGTGCCCATCCCGATGCTGCAGGCGCTCGCTGGCACAGGTAAGAATTACACGATCCTACAGATCGACGCCCACATTGATTGGCGAACGTCACACATGGATGAGGACATGGGGCTCTCCTCTACGATGCGGCGGGCGTCCGAAATGGCGCACATCCAGCGTATCGTCCAGGTCGGCGCGCGGGGCATCGGTTCCGCGCATGTCCGGGACTACGAGGACGCCGTGAGCTGGGGTGCCTACTTCGTCCCGGCTTATGCTCTGCACCGCCATGGCGTACAGGCGGCACTGGACCTGATCCCACAAGACGGCGAAATCATCATCTGCCTGGACGTTGATGCGCTCGACCCGTCAATCATTCCCGGCGTCATCGGGCGCGCGCCGGGTGGACTGACGTATTACCAGACGTTGGACTTGATCAAGGGCGCAGCTTCGCGGGGACACATTGCGGCCGTCGACGTTGTCGAGTTCATGCCGGAAGTCGATGTCGATGGTCTTGGCGCGCTTGTCGTGTCTCGGCTCATCCTTTGCACCATGGGTATCCTGGCGCGGCAGCAGGCGGGACTATAGTTGCAGTGGACGTCGCGAAGAATTGCTGAGGCTTATCGGTGTGTTAAACGACAGCGAAAGTCGCTTCAATGCAGTTGCGTACCAATCAAATGCCAAGCAGCCGGCGGCCGACAAGTAGCACCACAATCACGACAGCTACGCAAATCGCTATAACGCGGAGCTGGCCAAATTGTTGGTCAAGTCGCTCCTTGACCTTGTCATCCACCTCAGCAAGCTTCTTGAGATAGTCGTTATCGCGCTCTTCGCCTGCCATGTGACCTGCCTCGTTACGAGATTTCTGACGACGCAATTCCCTAGCAGTCAGGGAAGTTTTGCCGATGGCCCAGGCAGCTGTCGCTATGATTTGAACGCGTCAGCTGCCCAGGTGATCAGCAGTCTCTATTTGGCGGCTTCGCGATTGGCTGCAAGCCGCGTATCAACCAATCGAACCGTCGTATCAACAGAGTCTGACTGCATGCCTTTCTGACCTGAGATGGTCTTCACAAGGCAATCGACACGCTCGATGTTCGGTGCACCGGCATAAAGCGCCCGCGCCGCAGAAGATGGTTTCAGGAGACCCTGGGCAGCGTTCGCATACTTCTCAAACGGGACCTGGTCGGCCGCATCCGCGCCCATCGCCTGGCAGAGCTGATTGACCCAATCGTAGACCGCGCGTGACTGATCGAGGTCGGTATGAACCGCCTCCTTGATCGAACGAGCATCGCCGTCCTGCACACAGCGGTAATTGCCCGTCAGCAGCATCGCCCACTTGGCGAGCGGCACAAAGATTGAGTCATGCACCTTGAGCTTCACCGGCAATTCGATCTGTTCACCGTCGACCTCGAAACGCGCGGCTTCGATGTCGGCCTGCATGTCACGCAACATTTGCGTATGGCCTTCATCATCAAAGCGGGCCGCCTTGAAGTTCGTTGGCAGCGTGACCTGCAAGACGTTGACGGGCTCTTCCGGCGGACGGAAGGCCTGCGGGTCAGGGCTGCAGAGTGTCAACAAGGCCGGATCAAAGCTCGACCAAACATCGGCATCTGTATAGCACTTTTCGATCGCCGCAGCGTCCAGGCCCGGAATCCGCTTCATGTAAGGCAACGGTGGCATGTTCATGATCGACATGCACGGCTTGCCTGACTTCGCCACGGCATCAAGCAGTTCCCGTACACCCGGCGAGCGATACTGCGGTTCCTGCATAGCGAGGCAGATCAGGTCATAATCGGCCGGATTAACATCTGTCGTGCCCGCGGCCTTGATTGAGCCGGGAAGCGACTTGGAACTGACCTCAACCAGGCCTTCGCGCCCACGCACCGGAAAACGAACAACCGCACCATCAGCATTGAACGCTTCGACCTCTGCTGGCAGGCAGACCATTGTCGCCGAATGACCGGCTAATGCGAGTTTGGTCGCCAGCAAGGAACCATAGGATGCGCCCATCAGTAGAACGTTGTATTTCTTTGACATTCTGTATCCACTATTTTGTTGACGAGGATTGTCAGCGGCACTGCAACATCGTGCCGACCGGAACCTGCGCAAAGGAAATAAAGGCGTTCTCCTCCCCGAAGTCCGCTGATTATGGTTTAAATGCTAAGTGAAGGGCTTGCAACGCGGTGGCGCGACCCAACATGCGGTACCGAAGCAGAAAATCGCGAGCTTTTGAACAATTGTTGGCCCATTTACAGTCCAGTTTCGTTATATGAAAGCATCTATCGGACGAATAACGACGAGAACACAATGAGAATTAGATCATTGATATCATGGCTTTTTGTGGCTGTTCTCGCGTTAGCGACCGGGCTGACTGCTGTCCAAGCCGGACAAAGGATCGAGTGGAAAAACCTCCGCCCCAACTTGGCTCCGCTGAAAGATCCGCTCGAAGGTCTGACGCAGGATCAGCGTTTTGATATTGAGACAATTTCCTGGGCGAGAGCACTTTCGACAGAGGAACAGAAGCTGGTCCAGAACAAACAGGGTATTGTGGACGCGGCAAAGTACGAAAAACAGTTCAAAGAGGCTGGCATCAGCGTTGACGATTTGCTCGTCAAGTATCGATCCTGGCAGTCCGACGTCGAAAAGCGCCAGAAGCAGGTCAATCAAGACCTGAACGGCAAACGCATTCGCATGCCTGGTTATCTGCTGCCACTGGAATTCTCAGAGGAAGGTGTGACGGACTTTCTGCTGGTCCCTTATGTCGGCGCATGCATCCACGTTCCGCCGCCGCCAGCCAACCAGATCGTTTTCGTGAGGTTGGGTAAAAAGTTTCAGATCAACGATCTCTACACAGCAGTCTGGGTAACCGGTGAAATGAAGACTAAGGCATCAAGCAGGGAGCTCACGCTGATTGACGGCAGCGCTAACATATCGGTCGGCTATCATATCGATTCAGCCACCATCGAGATCTACAAGGAGCCGTAGATCACCGGGCGTTACTCGCCGTTGCACGCGAGAAAGGAGCCTCAACGGCTCCTTTTCAGTTTGTGGCGCGTCCAGCCGGGATCACTGCTTCTGCAAGTCCAAGGCCACCGGCTTCTCGTCACCGGCTGTGATTTGGAACGTCGACTTACCTGTGACATCACGCTGATTGGCGAGCATGCCGTTGAGCGCGTAGTCACCTTCCGGCAAAATCGCGATGTGCCCGGATTGCTTGCGCCAGAAGCCGGCGATCTTTTTTCGCTTGCCAGCCAGATCGGCCTTGCTAGCAAAAACATTCAAACCCAGCTGGTCTTTCGTTGGCTGGCCGGCAACGGTGACATCAAAGCGGACGACACCGGCTTTGAAATTGAACGTGTGCAAACGCTCGCTACCTGGCTCAACTTTGATCTGCGAGGATAGCTGCACTTGGCGATGGTCGGCG
>JBCDBQ010000762.1:0-3404 GCA_039183375.1 Pseudomonadota bacterium | reverse complement strand
ATCGGCGGATGACACACCCATCGACTGAGCGACAAGCATGTACAATTGAACTGCTGCGACAGGCCAATCTGCGCCCGACGCGGCAACGTATCACGCTGTCATTTTTGCTATTCGGCAACGGTGATCGGCACGTGACGGCTGAAAATCTGCATGCTGAGGCAGTTGCCGCAGGTGAAAAGGTATCTTTGGCCACGGTCTACAATACGTTACATCAGTTTCGTCAGGCCGGCCTGCTCCGTGAACTGGCTATCGATGGTTCCAAGACCTACTTCGATACGAACACATCAAACCACAGCCACTTCTTCGATGAGCAGCAAGCCACGCTGATCGACATCCCGGATGACTCGGTGAGGATTGAAGGGCTGCCAAAGCCGCCACCGGGCATGCGGATCTCGCATGTGGACGTCGTGGTCCGCTTGGTGCGCGAGTAATTCCGCGGACTCCACCGCGTCTTCGCGGTTTCCCGATGATGACGCTTCTCGTACGAGACGGTTAGTTGAGTTCTTCGTCCTTATAGACGCCCCAAAGCAGTTTCTGCTCCATGAAACCGCGGTACTTACTGACGGCGACAAAGCACCAGCGCCCATCACACGATCTGATGCTGACAAGCGAGCCGGCTTCGAGCTTCGCTACCGGGCTTGAGCTGGTTCTGGCGCGGGACAGCAAATTCGCATATGTCCGTTGCCCGGCTTTCGCTTTGTTCCAAGGCAGGACCAGTGCTGTTCGCCGACCCGACAAAAGCGTCCGTAGAATCCAGCCTGAAGCGCCCTCAGAGTCTCTGACGCGGCGCCAGTTGCCGTATTCTTCATAAATCTCGACCGGCAGTCCGGCCCGCCGGAATACCCAGGCCTTCGGATACTGCCGCCCGGGCCCGGTGCGAAGGTTCACAGGGTTTGACTTGAGGCTCACGAATCGCGGCAATGCAAGACCGCTTTGTCCTTTGCGCTGCTGTGCCTGTGCCGTCACCAGTGGCCAAAGCAGCAAGCTAGCCAGGGCAAGTTTCCAAGTCATTTGAATCAAAGGTTAATCCCGATGGTTCCCATGGTTTTCAGTCAACTAGTCAGTTACACTAGATCGCACGTCTAATTGCGTCAGACTTGTGTCGTCGCTACAATTCCCGGGCTCACAAATTCCCTAAGTTGCAGTGCGATACGAAGCAAATGTCGAAGCCGATAGGAATGCTTGCAAACCTATACAACTAAGGCAGCTGCTGTATTGGGCTATTGCTTTTGACGCAGACTGGAAACGCGGCGAAAGCTGCATACGCTTCGAGAGGTCAAACCTAGTCTAGACGCAAATGACTCACTATCTTTGTAAAGCTGGGACCCATCTGTTAGACACGCTGATCTAGCGAGTCCGTAGCTGGATTCGGTGCCCAGATTAGCAAGATCCGCCAATTCTATCATCATCGAAGTGCCCATATGCCAAGTTCTGCCCGCAAGCCCAAAGTTGTCGTCACCCGGAAGCTGCCGGACATCGTCGAGACGCGCATGCGTGAGCTGTTCGAAACACAGCTGAATATTGATGACACTCCGATGTCGCAAGCTGAGCTGATCGAGGCAGCGAAAACGGCTGATGTGTTGGTACCCACAGTGACAGACCGCATTGATCGTGCCGTTCTGGCCCAGGCTGGTCCGCAGCTGAAGCTCATCGCCAATTTCGGCACCGGCGTCGACAACGTTGATCTCGACACAGCGCGCAACCGCTCAATTATTGTCACCAACACGCCGGGCGTGCTGACCGAGGATACAGCAGACATGACGATGGCGCTGATCCTTGCGGTGCCGCGTCGCCTGGCTGAAGGAACGGCTTACCTCAAACAGCAGAATGCAGCCTGGGGTGGCTGGTCACCGACCTGGATGCTTGGCAACCGGATTTACGGCAAGCGCCTCGGTATCATTGGCATGGGCCGCATTGGGACGGCCGTTGCAAGGCGGGCGAAGGCGTTCGGTCTTCAGATTCACTACCACAACCGCCGCCGTGTCGCGGAAGAAGTCGAGCAGGAACTCGAGGCGACCTATTGGGAAAGCCTCGACCAGATGCTGGCCCGGATGGACATTATCTCGGTCAACTGTCCGCACACACCGGCGACCTATCACCTCCTCTCGGCCCGGCGGCTGAAGCTATTGAAGCCAACCACGTTCATCGTCAACACGGCGCGTGGCGAGGTGATTGACGAAAACGAGTTGTCGCGGTTGATCGAGGGAGAAAACATTGCTGGCGCTGGCCTCGATGTCTTCGAACACGAGCCGGCCGTCAATCCAAAGCTTCTGAGTTCCAGCCGCGTGGTGGCACTACCTCATATGGGGTCGTCAACCATCGAAGGCCGTGTCGACATGGGCGAGAAGGTCATTATCAACATCAAGACGTTCATGGATGGCCATGCTCCACCGGATCGCGTCTTCCCAGCCATGTTCTAGGCCCGCGGGCTCAATCGTGTTGAAAGCCCGCAAATCTTGATCCATCTGCAAGCGTCAGGAGTGAAGACCATGTCGCGTTCGTTCTTGCCCGTGTCAGGCTTTGAACTGCCGCGCTTCGCCGGTGTGCCGACTTTTATGCGATTGCCGCATGTGCAACTGGCAGAGCCGGACTTGACCGACGTGGCGATTGGCTTCGTTGGCGTGCCTTGGGATGGCGGAACAACCAATCGTCCGGGTGCCCGCCACGGTCCCCGCGCATTGCGTGACGCATCGACCATGATCAGGCAATTCCACCCGGTCACAGGCCTCAATCCATTCGAGGCCGTAAACTGTGCTGATCTCGGCGATGTGGCTGTGAACCCGGCCGATGTCATGGATACGCTTCAGCGTGTGACGTCACTTTATGAGAAGGTCGTCGCGGCCGGCATTAGGCCGTTCACAGCTGGCGGTGACCACCTGGTCTCGCTTCCGGTGCTGCGGGCGGTGGCAAAAGACCGACCACTCGGCATGATCCATTTCGATGCCCACACCGACTTCTACAACGAGTACTTCGGCGGCTTCCGATATACCCACGGCACCCCCTTTCGCCGTGCCGTCGAAGAGGGGCTTCTTGATCCGAAGAAGATCGTACAGATCGGCATTCGCGGCACCGGCTACGATACGGAGGACATTGATTTTGCGCTCGCAAACGGTGTGCGATTGATCCGGATCGAAGAGCTGTTCGAACGCGGCATCAGCGATGTCATGGCAGAAGCGCGTGACATCGTCGGGCAGGATGCGACTTACGTTTCATTCGACATTGATGGCATTGATCCATCGTATGCGCCTGGAACGGGCACGCCAGAGATTGGCGGCTTCAATACGTTCGAAGCGCAGCAATTGTGCCGCGGACTGTCGGGCGTGAATATCGCCGCCTGTGATTTGGTTGAGGTCTCACCGCCGTTCGATCCGAGTGGCATGACCGCTTGGGTCGGCGTCTCAATT
>JBCDBQ010000761.1:0-3412 GCA_039183375.1 Pseudomonadota bacterium | reverse complement strand
GGCATTCAGGATAATGGCACGCATGCCGTGTTCGATCATCGGCAGCCCAATCAGAGTTGCGAGGGTCAGCATCATCACTGGCAGCAATTGCGGCGTTGCGTTGCCGGTGGCCACGATGATCTCGACGGTCAACCAGTGGGCCACAACGAGGCCGATCGCAATCCAAGGCCATGCGTTCGCCAAGCTGAGAGTTCCGCCGGGTTTTGTCTGTCCGATCGAGAGCATCTCCGTTATGCCGCGGCGTGTTTGCCAGATGGTGGCGATGATGACGGCATGCATGGCGAGGCTGACCCAGAAGCCCAAACGTGACGCACCAAACTCCATGCCGAACTGAAGCATCCAGCCCAACAAGCCGAAGCCAACTGCAGCGATCGCGGCGATCAAACCGGCACGCCATGTAAGGAGGTTGGCCGTCGCATCGTCGAAGGGGCAGAGCCGAAGTGCTGGGCGCGACGGCGCAAGAACGAATCTGGTTACGGCAATCATCAGCCAAACCCATGCGATCGACTCGGTGATCAGTTGAATTGTGTAGCGATCCGGCGAAGCGGACTGTGTTGTGGCCAAAGTGATAACTGTTGCCACGAGAAAGAAGGTGATGACTCGACTGAATTGGAAGACAAACCGCCAGACCAGAAGCGTGATTTTGTGCCATAGCGAGCGAGGTACAGCTGCAACAACGCTTTCTTCAAGGTTAGCGGATGCCCTGCGTAAGGCGAAGGCTGCGATAAAGCCACCGAGAACAGCTGCCATCAACGCGATAAAGAATGATGAGAGAGGCGCGCCCTGACGACGTTGCGAGAACTGTTCCTGGGCGGATGCAATGTGATCGGGTAACTCGCTCGCCTTTGAGAACGTGATGTGGATCGATGACAAGAGTGCTGCGCCGTAGTCGCCTGTGATCTGGGTGAGCGATCGATTGTCTTGTTCTGCAATTGCCTTAGCCCGCGCGTCCGCCTGCTCACTGAGGCGATTGAGGAGGAGATTGCGCACCTGTTTGTCATCGAGGGTCGATAGCAGGTCGCGGATGGCTTCCTTGGTCAAAGGACTGGGCAGAGCAGGTGGTGCACTGGTCTGCGTCTTGCCGGCGATCGGGTTTGCAACCTGAGCGCTGATCGGCTGCGCAAGCAAAAGGAATGCAATAAACGCGAGGAATATGCGTGTCAGCGAGTGAGCGAACGTGAAGGCCATTAAGGATACCACCGGAAGGGTTGCGACGGCGGTAACCTAGAGCAAGTTCATTCGAGTTGGAAAGACCAGGCGAGCGTGGCGAGCCTCGTGTCAGCGCACACGAGTGGACCCGCTCGTTGCCGGCGGGCCTCTTAATCAAGTCTTTGATGACATTTGCTGTTTCAGCAAGCTGTTCTTATTACTCGGCTGCTTCGACGAGTCTTGGAGATGGACTGGAAGTTTTTGTGGCTTCCTGCATGTAACCATCGCGGGTCTGCGGTGTCTTCATGTCGAGGATGCGGCCAGCAACCAGGTTGCGCAGCATTTGCGCTGTTCCGCCGCCAATTGTGAACATCCGCGCATCCCGCACCATTCGTTCTAGGGGCAAGGATCGTCCGTAACCATTGGCTCCGTGCAGTTGCAGTGCATCGTTGGTGACTTTGATCGCGGTTTCAGATGCGATGATTTTGGCTTCGGCTGCCAGTAGCGGATCTGGGAAGCCGGAGCCGGATGTCTCGGCGCTTGCAGCTGCGCGCCAGATCATCAATCGGGCCGCATCAAGTTGGATCTTCGCATCTGCCAGCATCCACTGAAGACCCTGAAACTCTGCGATGGGGCGTCCGAACTGTTGACGCTCTTTGACGAATGCCAATGCCGTCTCATAGGCGCCTTGGGCGACGCCGAGTGCGACTGTGCCGGCACCAACGCGCTGCGAGTTGTAGGCGTTCATCAAGCCGGCGAAACCGCGCTTGACGCCTTCGGGTGGGATAACGATCCGGTCGAGGCCGAGCTTCAGATCTTGGAAATGCACTTCTGTTTCAGGGATTCCGCGCAGACCCATGGCATGTTCGCGACGGCCGATGACCAGGCCTTTGTCCTCATCGCGGAATGCGAGGAAGCCGGCGATGCCTTTGTCCTCACCGTCTTCGACGAGCCGGGCGAAGATCAGATGGAGGCGGGAAACACCACCGCCTGTAATCCAATGCTTGGTACCATTGAGGATGTAGTGGTCGTCGTGTTTGACCGCAGTGGTCGTCATCTCTGTCGCTGCGCTACCAGCATTCGGCTCAGTAATGCAAATTGCGGGCTTGTCGCCGCTCAGCACATACTTGGCTGCAAGCTCGCGTTGTTGCTGTGACCCGTAAGCTAGGACAGCGCCAATCGCTCCCATGTTGCCTTCGACAACAATGCGGCCGCTGATGCCGCAGACCTTGGCCATTTCCTCGATGACCAGCACGGTATCGAGGTATGAACGTCCCTGACCGCCGAGATCAGCTGGTACCGTCATGCCCATAAAGCCGGCTTTGGTGAACGCTTCGATGTTATCCCAAGGATACTCCTCTGTGCGGTCAACTTCGGCAGCACGGGGGGCAATGGTGCTCTGGGCCAATTCGCGGGCTTGGAGTTGCAGAGCTTCCTGGCGTTCGTTCAATTCGAACATATCAATTCTCCCCGAGAGCATTTGGCCACGCACGTTCACAGCGCGATTACATAAATGTTATCGGGAGCACTCTAGTTTGAATGTTTTGCTATGTAAAACGACTTTATTTGAGGGTTACTGTTAGGAAAACTCACGAAAGAGGCCAGATGAACCTGCGTCAGCTTAGAAGCTTTGTTGCCATTGCCGAAACCGGGACGTTGTCGGCAGCGGCGGATGCCATTGGCCTTAGTCATTCTGCCGTTAGCCTGCATGTCAAAGCCCTTGAGGAGGAGCTGGGCGTTTCGCTTATTGATCGCAGCCGCCGGCCGCCTGTTCTGACAGATCGGGGCACGGCGCTTGTGTCGTACAGCCGCCGGCTTGCTGACCTGCTCGATGAAATGGCGGCGCTGGGCTCTGAAGACGAGCTGATTGGATCCATTAACGCCGGCGTTGTGCCGTCCGCAATGACGGACCTCATGCCGCCTGCCTTGGCCAAGTTGCGGGCCCAACATCCAAAGCTCAAGGTGCGTATTCACACGGCGCTGTCCGGCGACCTGGCGTCTCTGGTGCGCGGTGGCGAACTCGATGTTGCGGTTTCAACAGCGCCAAAACGGTCGTTGGACGGATTGGAGGTTCGCGGGTTTGTCGATGAGCCCTTGTTTGTCATCGCGCCTCGCGATGTCGGGGAGGCACCTGTCGAGGATGTTCTGGCATCTTTGCCGTTTATCTGGTTCAGCCGGAAAACCTGGGCTGGCCAGCAAATTGAACAAGCGCTGCATGATCTCGGAATTGTTGTTCGTGATGATATGGAGGTGGATTCTCTGC
>JBCDBQ010000760.1:0-3413 GCA_039183375.1 Pseudomonadota bacterium | reverse complement strand
TCGATGATCTGAAGCGCATCAAAGGCGTCGGCCCGGTGATGGAGCGCACGATGAACGAACTGGGCATCTACCACTTCCGACAAGTAGCCCGCCTGGACGCTGCCGGCATCGAATGGGTCTCCGCTAACATCGAAACCTTCCCCGACCGCATCCGCCGAGACCGCTGGGTCGAACAAGCCCACGAACTCCACACGGAAAAATATGGCTCGGCGCCTTGAGGTTGGTTGGTCTTTTTTGCCGATGACCGCACTGAGTTGTCGTCGGCAAAATAGAGCACGCGGGTGGCCTAGATTTTTGGGTTGAGGGATTGCCAGGTTTGGCCGTTGTCGGGGGAAACCAGTGTCGCAATTCCAAAGTAAGGGGCGTGGTAGTACCAGAGCCGGCCATCGGTGCGTTGTCTCGGATCGCCTACGGTTGGGTCTAGGCCGATCTGTTTTGCCTCATCGTTAGTCAGCTCGTTTGGCCACCAGCGGGCGTGCAAGTATAGATTTCCAAGGCGATCCCGCGTCAGCCGATGCCTATACGCTCCGTAAAATGCCCGGTATGCGCCCAAGATCTGCCTGTGCTTTCGTTCATCTGGGCCCCATTTCACTTCGACGTCAGGCGTGGGGCTCGATGGGTCTAGTGTAATTTGCGAAAGCCGGAAACGGTACCCATCACCCTCCGTTCGGCACACAATGACCATTGTGTCGTCGGGCATCATGAGTATCGAAAGATAGGTATGAAGTCCAAAATCATCCTCAAACACCTCTTCACCGATCTCGATCGCAGGACTCCAGCCCGAATGAGCATCATTTGCCACACTTGATTTCGTATATTTGAAGCGAGCCTGGTGAGCGCCAAGGACGACATGAAGGTGCCCTTTGCTGTCGCCTGTTATTGCTGGAATATTATGCACGTCCGGTAATAGAGTGTTTGATGTCGTACTCCAGCCCAACTCGATATTAGCGGCACCCACAAGACTACCAGTTGAGCGTGTGACCTCCGCCACCATTGCTTGAGTTCCACTTTCATGATCTTCATTGGTGGGGTATACTACAAATATTTTATCCGAGGTTGTAAAGGTTGAATTAGCGCCGCCAGAGTGATTGGCAATCAAGATGCTGTTGTTGGCAATCAGTGTTGGTGAATTAACAACTACGTTACCGTTATTCAATGATAAGTTTTCTAGCCAAAGTCCAGGGTTTAGTGAAGAATATGAGTCATAGCTGAGAATTGTCGGAACGTTGGTTAGGTCGTTATTCCAATCTCTCTGTTCCATCGTCGAATTACTTCGGCTGAGGTAGACTGCCGACCAATTCGCGCCCTGATCGTCGCTCCAAAGGAGCGCAGGATTTGACATGTTCGAATTTCTTGGAATAATAAGTGTGTATAGTCTGTCACTATCATCAATATAGATTTTGTTATCGACGGAGAAGGTTTTATCCCAGCCTCGATCCCACTTATCGGTACCGGGAATCAATGCGTCGATAGCAGGCGCAGCACGTTCTTCGAATTCCTGAACAACCGTGCCTTCAGACGTGATGGCGACAAACTTCCCGTCGTATCGAAGGTAGGCATTGTTGAGAGAGTCAAAGGCTGGGGAGCCATTGTTGAGATCCGGTAGTTCATACATGTCCAGTTTGTATGGGATGAAATCCTGATGACCTGCAACCGCGGTTCCCATTCCGGGCACTCTGGAGTTTTCAGTGCCCCAAAGGTCGTCTTTCGGACCAGCGTAGATCTCGATGGTCCGGATCGATCCATCCAATACGTCCGATCCCGCGTTATGTCCGATCTCCAGTTTTGTCAGGGACTGGGTTGGCAGATTGCCAGATGGACCGTCACCCAGCTTTGAGCCGGTTCGATGAAGCGAAAAACCGGCACTGTTCGCCCGATAGCAAATCTTGTTTCGACCACCAAAAACAGGTCCCGTGATTTCGCCAGCGGTGGCAGAATTGGATGTCGTGGCACCGGCAAGGATGGAACTGGCATCGGTTAGGAGACGGTGGCGTTCTGAAGCGGTTCCATTGCTGAGCGAGATAATTTGACCGGCGCCCAGTTGAGATCTCTGAAGGTTGGAATCAACGACGGCCGTTATTGCGACTGAGGCGGGGAAAATAGATCCCAGGCTTCCAATTTCGAGAAGATCAGCACCCCTGGTGACCTCTAACTGATCTGGTTGATGCAAAACCGGCGTCGTTGGGAATGGGTTGCTTTCAACACCGCCTCCCAAAAAGATCATGCTGTCTGAGACGCCAGTCGAGTAAGGGCCAACATAAGGCCGATGAGCATGAGAACCGGGCGAATTGGGTGTAAATGTAAAGCGGACGCGATGCACTTTTGTTGTGCCAGAGTCGACAATGAAGTCTTGTGTCAGGTTGGTTATTGACCCACTCAATTCGTTCTCAATTTTGAGGTCACCCGGCCGACCTATGAGTGATGCCGGAATTCCGCCGGCGTCTTTGCGGATCAGAAACCCAACGGTGGGTGATGACCCGGCGATGTAGTAGAACTGATAGCCGTACGAACTGCCGCCAACGAGGATTATGCCTTCCTTGGGTTTGAGGCTGTCCCCGACTGCGCCATTGCTTGAAATGACGGCGCCGTTGGCGAACTGACCAAGATAAGTATTTGTATCTGGTTGTATTCCCGCGGCACCATCCGTCTCCCAGTCAGCATAGGGTGTCGCAAAGTATCGGCTTTTTCTCGTGCTTGCGGGCTCTATGTGTGCGCCCAGCGGTTGTCCGCTCGCCGGATCAATGGCACCTACACGGGCGGCTTGGGCGGCAAATGAAGTCAGAGTCGGACCGACCGTCCATGCGGTTGCCTCAGTTGCACGCGCTACACTGAACCCCGGAAAAACACTCAGGCTATGGGAATTGAGATTGCTACCATCCCATAAGTGATACTGTTGACTAACAAAATCAAGATAAATGCGAAGATGGGGATCGGACAAAGAAACCATTTGAAACTCCTGTCTCGGTCAATAAAAAATCCGGAAATTCATTTCGATTATAGAGATATCAATGTTAGTCGTAACTGTCAATATCTTCAAGGTTGATTATCATCTGAAGTTTTTTACTCGAATTACGCAATTATTGACTAGCTCTATAAATTTATAGAACTCTTGTATTCAAAATAAAATAAATTGGTGACTCTTTCAATTCCATTTATTTACTTATAGAAGAAGCATTCATCTAGGAGAGCCTCTTGTCTGTGTTCGAATTTCTCAAGCCAGCCTAGCCCCTTGCGAAAGCGCTCCCAACTTCGCATAAGCAATGTCCGGGTCCACTGCGCCGAAGCCGGCGAAGGTTCCGAAGCCGCAGTCTGAGCCGGCGATGACGCGGTCTTGGCCGACGATGTCGGTGAAGGTGCGGACTCGTTGGGCGACCAGTTCGGGGTGCTCGACGAAGTTTGTTGTTGTGTCGACC
>JBCDBQ010000759.1:0-3414 GCA_039183375.1 Pseudomonadota bacterium | reverse complement strand
CGGTCCGTCCGACACACTTGATCCGATCTTGTTTACGTCGTCGCTCGATTATGGTCGTGGACGCGTGATTTACAATAACCTCACGCGCTTGCAAGAAGACCTGACGGCGGCTCCGGAGCTTGCCGAGTCTTTCGAGTCGAATAAAGACGCAACTGAGTGGACATTCAAGCTGCGCAAGGGTGTCGAATGGCACGACGGTTCGAAGTTCACAGCCGACGACGTCGTCTACACGATGATGCGCCACCTCGGGAAAGACTCAAAATCCAAAGCAAAGGTTTTGGTCGAATCCGTCACCGAGTGGGTCAAGGATGACGACTACACCGTCAAGGCCAAGCTCAGCGCACCAAACTCGGAATTGCCTATCATTCTTGGCACATTCCACTTCAAGATCATCAAAAACGGCACGACTGACTTCCAGAAGCCGGTCGGTACGGGACCGTTTACGCTCACCGAGTTTAAGCCGGGCGTTCGTTCCGTTCACAAGCGCAACGACAACTACTGGAACAATGGTCGGCCTTATATCGATGAAATCGAGCTGTTCGGTATCACCGACAGTGTGGCTCGCACCAATGCGTTGCTGTCCGGCGACGTGCAGATGATTGGTAACCTGGATCCTAAGGCCGTTAATCAGGTCAAAGGCAGTGCCAATGCTGAAGTGTTCTCAATGCCATCCGGCGCTTACATGGACATCGTTGCCCGCTACGACAACAGTCCTGCCGGCGCAAATCACCTCGATTTTATCACGGGTCTGAAACATCTCCAGCGCCGTGATCGCGTCCTGAATGTTGTACAAAAGGGCATTGGTGACATCGGTAATGACCACCCGATTGGACCTGCTTATGGTGCGATGCACTGTAAGGAGTTGCCAGTTCGTCAGTATGACCCTGACAAGGCGAAGTTCCACCTCAAGAAGGCCGGCATCACAGGTGCTGAACTCAAAGTTGCCGAAGTGGGACCTGGCCTGACCGACATTTGTTTGCTGCTACAGCGCGAGTGTAAGAAGGTTGGCTTTGACCTCAAGATCAAGAAGGTTCCGAATGACGGTTACTGGGGAGCGATCTGGAACAAAGATCCATTCCACGTTTCGTCTTGGAACATGCGACCAAGCGCCAACATCATGATGACGCTGGCGTATAAGTCAGATGCCAAGTGGAACGAGTCAGCTTGGAAAGAGCCAAAGATCGATAAGTTGCTCGCTGATATGCGTGCTGAACTGGATCCGAAGAAGCGCTATGAGTACAGCTGTGCCGCGCAGAAGCTGATCCACGAAGGTTCAGGTACACTGATCGCGACGCACCGCGCCTATATCGATGCCAAGGCAAAGAACGTCAAAGGCTTCCCTCGGGTGCCAATCGCGACGTTCGGTGGCATGGAATGGCCGGAGTTCATCTGGATCGACGCATAAGGTCCGGATGCTATCCTGGTAAGATGATGACAGTGCCGGCCTCCATTCGCGAGGCCGGACATCACTGGCGATCAACTTGTCGGATGGTACCAACTCCTGCCAGCGAATTCCTTTAATTTGCCGGCCCCGCGTTCTCAAGAGGCGCCAGCAAGCCACCAATGGGTATTAGCTTTCTATGTGGGCCACCGTATTGAGACGCATCGGGATCGGCATTGTGCTGATCTGGGTTGTGTCGCTTCTGATCTTCCTCGTCACCGCCGTTCTTCCTGGTGACGCAGCCACAATCCGACTTGGACAGAACGCGACGCCAGAGTCGCTTGCCGCTCTTCGCAAAGAGCTTGGCTTGGATCGTCCATTCTATGTGCAATACATCAGTTGGATTGGGAACCTGTTTACAGGTGACCTTGGCATTTCCGCGGCAGGCGGCGCAACAATTGCCAGCCTCATAGATGCGCGGATCTGGAACACGATCTTCATGACGGGGATTGTTGCTGCAATCTCAATTCCGTTATCGGTTTTTCTTGGTCTCGTCGCCGCTATGAACCCTGGTCGTTTGCTTGACCGGGTCGTGACATCAGGAACTCTGGGTCTAATCGCGGTGCCCGATTTTCTCATCGCGATCGTTATGATCCTGATCTTGGCCGTCCAGCTCGGCTTGGTTCCGGCAGTCAGTTATTTGAGCGGAACTGAGGGTTTTTGGAGATCGCTCCAAATTTTGACGCTGCCAATTCTGACCCTGGTTGTGGTGGTCTCGGCACAGATGATCAGGATGACGCGAGCCGGTGTGCTCAATGTCATGAGTTCTCCGTACATAGAGATGGCGATTCTCAAAGGGGTGCCGCGGCAGCGGATTATCCTACGGCATGCGCTTCTCAATGCCATTGGTCCGATCGTCAACGTTATCGCTCTTAACCTCGCCTACTTGGTGAGTGGTGTTGTCGTTGTCGAAACTATCTTCTCTTATCCCGGGTTGGCCAAGCTGATGGTGGATGGCGTCCAGACACGTGACATTCCCCTCGTGCAGGCCTGTGCCATGATTTTCTGCGGCACCTATGTGGTCCTGATCCTGATCGCCGATATTGCATCCATCGTTTCCAACCCGCGCCTGAGGCATCCAAAATGAGCACGAGCGAGCAAGACCGCGACAAGGATCTTACAGCCGGCGTTCCAGCACGTGGCGAAGTGGCGACCGCTGAGCTGGCTGAGGGCAACGACAAGGGCATGGCAAGCCAGTTCGACGAACTGCCCGATGCTCCACCGCAACGTCGTCTGCGCTTGTCTTGGACAGGACGGATTGCGGTGGGGATTACATTGTTCTGGGTCGCGATGGCTTTTCTCGGCCCCTACATCGCGCCTTATGATGAGGCCTTCTTCATTGAACAGGACCTCAAGGGACAGGAAATCCTCGATCCATCTTTCCTGCCACCGAGCCAGCTCGCTTATCTCGGCACGGACTATCTCGGCCGCGATGTTCTCTCACGCGTCATGTGGGGCGCACGGACGACCATCGGAATTTCGTTTGCGGCGACCCTTCTTGCCTACTTCGTGGGTATTACATTGGGCATTGCTGCAGCTGTTGCGGGTGGCTGGACCGACAGCATCATGAGCCGGATCGACGATGCGATTTTGTCGTTTCCTAATATCATGCTCGGGCTGATCGTGATTGCCGCGTTTAACTCCTCCATACCGCTGCTGATAGGGCTGGCGGGCCTGATCTACGCGGCGAGTGTCTTTCGAATAGCCAGAGCCCTCGGGCAAGACATCATGGTGCAGGACTTTGTAGAGGCCGCACGTGCTCGTGGCGAGGGACTTTGGTGGATTATCACACGGGAAATCTTGCCGAATGCAGCAATGCCATTGGCAACCGACTTCGGCTTGCGCTTTGTGTTTGTCATTCTCTTTATCTCCAGCTTGAGTTTCCTTGGGCTGGGTGTGCAGCCACCAACCAGTGACTGGGGCAGCATGGTGCGCGAGAATCTTGCTGGCCTGGGTAATGGTTGGTGGGCTGG
>JBCDBQ010000758.1:0-3419 GCA_039183375.1 Pseudomonadota bacterium | reverse complement strand
TTTGCGCTTTCCCTTCCCCTCTGCTTCTGCACTTCCGCATTTGCGATGCCAGAGCTTGATGCCCAGCATGTTGCTGCGATATCCACTTCAGCCGCTCTTGGCCAAGGCTCATTGAGTTCTGCGCCAAACGTCAAGCCAAAACCGCTGGCTCCTACCCTTCATGCCCATATCGATCTGACGGCACAACGGATGACCGTAAAGACGGGCGGGCAGACGCTTCACGATTGGTCTATCTCGTCGGGCCGAACTGGTCACGAAACACCAACTGGGCGTTTTACGCCCGCTTGGTCAGCCAAGATGTGGCATTCGCGCAAGTATCACATGGCGCCGATGCCGTACTCCGTATTTTTCAATGGCGGTATTGCCACCCACGGAACGAATGCAGTGAAACGCCTCGGCCATCCTGCTTCGCATGGCTGTATTCGTCTGACGACACCGAATGCGCGAAAGTTTTATCAGTTGGTGCAACGCCACGGCATGAAACGAACACGTATCGTGGTAACCGGATTTGCAAAGCAGGGCACCTACAAAGTCGCTCAGGCGAGCTCTGGTGCAATCTCTACACCAGTTGTCGCTCGGCGAAGTTCGCGTTCGCTTGGTACTTTCGGAATGCCACAGGTCGGCTTCAGCATTATGACCGCTGACCGCTGACCAATCGAGATCGGCAAGCTCGTAACATCATCAAGGTGCCAAGGTTTCGGTGTGGCCATCTATGGCCAGTATCTGACCTGACACCTTGGCTCCGGCCGGCGATGAGAAATAGACAATGGCCTCAGCAATATCGTCGGCTGTCACCCACGTCTTCATTGAAACACCGGTGACGTAGGACTGCCGGACTTCGGCCTCGCTGGTACCACGAGCCCGTGCTTCGTTGGCTAACACGCGATCCATTCGATCGCCTTCTACCGCGCCGGGGCAGACAGCGTTGACGCGGACCCCGGCAGGACCAAGCTCCATCGCCAATGTTTTGGTGAGGCCGACAATCGCCCACTTGGCTGCCGCGTAAGGGCTGCGCAGGGGATAACCAAACAACCCGGCCGTTGATGACGTGAGAACGATCAGTCCATTGCCCTGGGCGCGCATAATGCGGGCGGCCCACCGGCAGGTCAGAAAGCAACCGTGGATGTTGGTTGCGATACACTGTTGCCATTCTGAGTAGTCCAGATCCTCGATGCGGCCGGCGGGGCCGCCTGTTCCCGCATTTGCGCACACAATATCGGCGCCGCCCCAACGGGTTTCGATTTCATCCAGGAAAGCTGCCATGTCGTCTTGATTGGTCACGTCCGCGGTTCGCGCAACGGCGTTGGGTTGATCTCTTCGGAAGTTCTCGACAGCGGTTTCATCGAGATCGCAAACAGCTATGTTTGCACCCTGGCCCGCGAATTTCTCAGCGATGGCGCGTCCGATACCAGATGCTCCGCCCGTTACGACAACGCGCATTGGGGTCCCTTCTCTGTATGTTTGTTCATATTTCTTCGAATCTCATACCGGAAATTACCGGAAAGTTCCGCTTGGTTTCCGTTGCATGCCGGCCGCTTGGGATGTGCTTCCCGGCCTGAGGCCTACCTTACTGAGCACGAACATAGTTTGAAAAGCTCATCCCGGCAGGAGGCCAACTTGAAGCGCACAATATTGATTTCAATGACGCTCGCCATCGCAGTTTCAGCATTAACTGGCGCAGCATCAGCCAGAAGCAAGTCTGAGTATCGCGATGCTTTCTGTGCACGTACGACGACTATGGCGTCCGAGTTTGCTGTCTGCACCAATCGTCATCTGACAGGCCTCGATAAGCGCTTGAACAAGGTCTATCAGGATCTTCGGGCTCGCATTGGTAAGCGCGCCTGGCGCAAGATCCGCAATCGTCAGCGTCAATGGATTAAAGAACGCGATGGCTGCAATGCGAGCCGCGATTGTCTTGAGACGCTTTATGGTGATCGGATCGGTCAACTGGAATATCGGTTAAAAGTTGCCGGTGGAGCACCCGACCAATATCTCAGCAAGACACGATGCCGTGGTGAGGGGATGATGCGTTCCGTCCATGGCAAGGTGAAAACGTCGATTGTTATCCGCAACCGCGCGACCAGCGAAGAGGATGTCATCAAAGTCTACTGGCTGGACTATCAGGGTCGCCGCAAGAGCTACGGCAACGTCTACCGCGGCGACACCAAGCGCATCTCGACCTACATGACTCATCCATGGGTTATTGTCTCCAAGGTTCCTGGCGGAGGTGAAATCTGCCATGGCGTTTACATGGCAGACTCAGCCAAGCGGGTTGTCACTGTTCGATAGGACTTGCACTTAAAAGACTTGACAGCGCGGTGGGACATCGGCATACCGCGCGTCATGTTGAACACACGGACATCCCTGCGCGCCCGTCTGCGCCGTCGCACCATCGACGCCGCCGGGTTGCGCCGTGTCCGATTACGAAAACGCTGATCCCTCAATAGATCCAGCTGATTTTCCGAAGGCCACACGCGACCCGTGTGGCCTTTTTTGTTGTGCCCAGCCCAGAAAAGGAGACAGCCATGCAAAAGCACAACCCGACCGCTGATGCCCTGATGGAGATCACGGCAAGGCCTCCCGTCGTGTTCGAGAAAGGGGAGGGTTCCTATCTTTGGGATAGCAACGGCAAGCGCTATCTCGACTTCGTTCAAGGCTGGGCCGTCAATTGCCTCGGGCATGCACCTCCGCATCTCGCCCATGCGCTCTCGAAGCAGGCCAACGAACTCATCACGCCAAGTCCGGCTTTCTTCAACGGTCCCTGCATCGCGTTGGCTAACAAGCTGGTTTCTCTCAGTTGTTTCGATCAGGTGTTTTTTACGAACTCAGGGGCAGAAGCCAATGAAGGCGCCATCAAGCTGGCGCGAAAGTATGGCCAGAAGCATCGCGACGGGGCCTTTGAGATCATTACATTTGATGGCGGATTTCACGGCCGTACCCTGGCGACCATGTCGGCGTCAGGCAAGGCAGCCTTCGAGCCGCTGTTTGAGCCAAAAGTCCCCGGGTTCTTCAAAGCAAAGCTCAACGATCTCGCGTCAGTTGAAGAGTTGATCACGGACAATACCATTGCCGTCATGCTGGAGCCGGTGCAGGGCGAGTCCGGTGTCTGGGCTGCGACGAACGCCTTTCTGCAGCACCTTCGCCAGCTGACAAAGGATCAGGGATTGCTCCTGATCGTCGACGAGATCCAGACTGGTATCGGACGGACAGGAAAGCTGTTCCACTACGAACAAGCCGGTATCACGCCCGATATCATGACGCTTGGGAAAGGTATCGGTGGTGGTGTGCCGCTTGGTGCGCTTCTCGCGACCAACGAAGTCAGTTGTTTTGAACATGGTGATCAAGGCGGGACCTACAACGGAAACCCACTGATGTGCGCGGCCGGGCTTGCCGTACTGGATCAGGTTTCAAAACCAGAA
>JBCDBQ010000757.1:0-3420 GCA_039183375.1 Pseudomonadota bacterium | reverse complement strand
TGGTTTCGTGACGACGGCGAGCCCGGCTGCTGGGCCGAACTTCAACGACAAGGGCCGCAAGGATGTTTGGTCTGGTCCGACATCGCCAGCTCCCGATGAGTTGTTCACGATGAACGTCGCCTGGGACAAGGAGTCGACGCACACGCGTGATCGTGAGTCTTTTCTCCCCATTGAGACAGTCGGTGCCTTAGCGCAAGAAGGTCTTGTTGGTGGTATCGCAGAACGGTTTCACGGCGTGCCGACTGAGTACAGCCAATCCAAAACCATTCAGCGCGATGCTCCTGAGATCGTCAAACGCCTCAAGGAGGATGGTGCTGAGGCCGTCGTTCTGACGCCGTTATGACCGGTCTGCCACCAAACCGTGAGTTTGGTTGCCCGTCAAATTGAAGCCGAAGGCATTGCAACGGTCATCATCGGATCGGCTGTCGACATCGTCGAGCACTGTGGTGTGCCGCGTTACCTGTTTACTGACTTCCCACTGGGCAATCCGTGCGGTCATCCCTGGCAACGCGATATGCAGCGCAATATTGTTCGTCGGGCACTCATCATGCTTGAGACGGCACAGGCGCCGCGCACGACAAGCCAGGCGCCCTATCAGTGGTGGGATACGGGGAACTGGCGTGCGCGCTACTCGCGTGTCGAGCCACGTGATCGCATGCGATTGCAGGATGTTGGTGATCAGCGGCGTGTGACCCAGACTGAGGCCAAGGCGAAGCGCCGCTAGGAGTTCGCCCGGTGTAGAGCCCGGGCGCGGTCTTCTGGCAATTCACTTGCAGCATTAGATCGGTGATGCGAGTTCCATGGCTTGGCGCGCCATTCGGCAGGCGCGGCTGTTGTGACCGAACTGGCGGCACTTGCGTTCTGCTTGACGTCGGAGATGGCGCACAGCGCGGGTGACCTTGCGTCCGGCTTTCAGGACCTTGCCACAAGCGCCACGGCAATGACGGCCAACCGTGCGGCCAATGCTCCTTTGCGCCCTACCAACACCGCGTTCGGCTTTGCGCATTCCGCGTTCGGCTTTCCCGGCGCCTTTACGTACACCGCGTGCAACTTTACCAATGACGCGGCCTGGCTTGCCCATTCGACGGCTTGCTTTCTCGAGTTTGCGCGCGCCCTTGCGGATGAAGCGTGTTGCCTTCCGGCCGAGTTTCAAGCCCTTCTTCGCCTTCTTGAGGACACCTGCTTCAACATTGGTTGTCGTGGCAACGGTTGCCGTCAAGCCGGTTGTCAGCAAAGCGAAGCACAGAAACACGGCACTGTAGAGCATGGCCAGTGGGCTATTTCGGTGAGTTGTTGAGTGTGCCGTGTTCGTCATTTTTGATCTCCATGGTGTGGTGGTCAGTCCATAACCATGGGAATAGAGAGTTCATCGGCAGGCCGCTGTGAGCCGCTTCACACAAATCCGTTTTGTCAGTTCCGCGGGATACAACATCGTTAATTTTTCTCGACGGTCTGCGACATTCCTCGGGGAGGACTTCTTCGTCCCAGGTACTTTTGGTCGTCGCAAAGGGCCACTTAGCCGAGTAGGCGCCATCGCCAGATGACTATGCTGTGCCTGGCTCGGCTGTGAAGGGCCTGAACGCGAGCCAACCATTTCAAATTTGCTACGTGTCGTTAGCGATCTGCAAATGCGATCTGCAAAGCCGTGTATGTTTGATAAAATCTGGCAAGATCTAAGTTTCTGATATTGCGTCGAAAATTATTCACTCGCTCCTCGGTCTGCTTCTTGCTCGGAAGCTGGCAGGTTGGCTTTAACGTGCGAGGTAGAACAATGTTGAAATACAGGCGCGCTTATCAGATTGGCCGAGATAGACGCCCGACAACCCGTCGCAAGGTTTGTCTCACTGCGAAGTTCCAATGCCGCGGGAGCTTTGAATGGATTGACTGTGAGGTTATCAACATTTCACCGTTTGGCGCCGAACTGCGGGTCAAGGAGCCGATGATCGTTTCGCGTGCGGTTCGCTTGCAAGTTCTCGGAGACCTATTCGACGCCACCGGAGACGTGCGTCATCAAAACGGGCATACGTTCGGCATCGAGTTCACGTCGTCGCGTCTTGAGGCTATGGCTCGCTATAGCTGATCAGTGGAGTGCCTCTCCACGATCGATAGGTGTCACTGACGTTGGTTCAACGTGCAGGTTGAAGTTTGCGGGTGGGTCTTAGATCTTCCGGCAAATGACCTCGATGGGGACGATGCGTGCTTCGGCGACGCCGCGCGACGTGTTCTTCATGGCCTCTGTCGCGCCTTCGCCGTGGATCAACTGGACGGCCCTGTGTGGCGGCTTTTGCCCTTGTTCGACCATCCGTCGTGCTCGCTTGCCATATTCAATAACTTTTTCAGATGCGTCCTCGAAGCTCTCGATCGTGAACCCACACTCTTCAAGGTTGCTTCGTGTATCGGCTGGTGTTGCGAGGAAGCTTGAAGCTGCTGTTGCCGCCCAGGGCGTGGGGTAGGTCATCTCTTCACCCGGCCCCTTTGCGAGTTCGGATAATGCCAGCCATCCGCCAGGCTGTAAAACGCGATGTATCTCGCGATAGAGTCCGGTCTTGTCGGCGATGTTCATAGACACGTTCATAGAGTAAGCACCGGCAAATGACGCATCTGCAAAGGGCATCTGCAAAGCATTGCCGACGTGAAATGTGACGTCATCCTGCAGACCCACGCGTTTGGTCAACTCTCGGGCGACGCTGCAGAACTCTTCCGTCAGATCGATACCAGTAACAATGCACTTAAATCGATCTGCGAAGTAGCGGGCAGGGCCGCCAATGCCGCTGCCAACGTCGAGCAACTGGTCGCCTGCGTTGATCTCCAGTTTGGAGGTAAGTTCGTTGGTCGCCTCCAACCCGCGGCCATGAAACTGGTCGTAGGGTGTCAGATCTTTGATGGTTGGCCTCATTGGGTCAACGCCATCCTGGAGCAATGCAGCGCTTAAGCGTTGCTCAAGGTTGCCGCTCTGATAGTGGCCGGATATGGCGTTGTCGCTCATGGCTGATGTGCTCCGCGCGCAGCATTGGAAGACGTGGTTATGAAAACCATTTCGACAACACTACACCAATGCGGGCAAAAACATCACTGCCTAGAAACATGACCAGCTGCAACGCGGTTCGATCTCACTATCACTGAAAGAGAGCATCACTCATGCTCCAGCCGTGGGTGTCGCCTGGGAGGTCGTTGATAGGTGGTGATCATACTTGCGTGTTTGGTTGGAGCCGACCGCGCGATTCCAACCTAGCATGCGAGGATCTAAGAGGCTTTCATCAAGGAGACCTGTTCGCGCAATTGGGTGACCGCATGCGACCTCTCAGGCGTATCGCTTGTCTTGGTGGCGAAGAGATTGGCGAGGGCGTCGTCAATATTATCGCGATTAAACTGAGGCTCGATGCACTCAAACTTACAAGATGCCAGGACCTGTTCGACTAT
>JBCDBQ010000756.1:0-3426 GCA_039183375.1 Pseudomonadota bacterium | reverse complement strand
ATACGCCGATTGCGGATAGTGTTCCACGCATTGATATTAGTGCACGACTGATCATAATACTGTCATCTCTGCAACAACTTGGCATCAAACGTCGTGTCTAAGCAGTGAGAACTTGCGGTTAGCCCACCGAAGCGCGAGATACGTGGGCAGATTTTCGTGGCATCGGAGGCGATTTATGCGCCATCCTTTTTTGATCTGGACATCAGTTTTGGCAGCATTCGCGATCAGCCAGCCGGCTGTCGCATGCCTGGACGTTGATAATGCGTTGCCAACCAGCAGGATTGTTCAGGTTGATGCCTCCACCGGCCCCATGTTCGGCCGCATCAGTCGATTCGCGAGCGAACCGCAGTTCTTGCGCGAAAAGGAGGTGGTTCTCACTTTCGATGATGGTCCGTCTCCAAGACTGACCAGATCAATACTGGACACACTCGAAAGATATTGCGTTAAGGCGACTTTCTTTCCGGTCGGACGCATGGCGCTCGCATACCCGCATATCGTACAGGCCATGGCCAAGCAGGGCCACACAATCGGCGGCCATACCTGGTCACATCCCAATAACATGCGCCGTCTTTCAGACAAGTCGGCAGAGTCGCAGATTGAGAAGGGCTTTGCGGCAGTTGCTGCCGCTGCAGGCCAGCCCATTGCACCATTTTTTCGGTTTCCAGGCCTGAATGACGATGGCCGAGCATTGCGATACCTGCAGAAGCGAGAAGTCGCGACGTTTTCTGTCGACGTCGTATCTGATGATAGCTACACATCGGACGTCGACGAGCTCATCAAAAACACGCTCGATCGCGTGAAGCGCCAAGGGCGTGGTATCTTACTCTTTCATGACATCAAGAGTGTTACAGCAAAGGCGCTCCCGGAGATTCTAGCCGGTCTTAAAGAACAGGGTTACTCTGTCGTTCACTTAACGTCGAAGTTTACATTGGTTCCGCAACAGCCGCTCCAAGAGGATATGGTTCAAAAGTTGAAAGAGAGCGAGAAAACCGCAACAAAGTTATCACTCGCTGGTTTCCATGGCACTGTGCGCGCCCACCCAGAGACAGCTCTTCCAACGCCACCGGTCACGCACCTGGCACCAGCTAAGCGCAAAGTCGAACTTGCCAAACTACGCGCCAAAAGAGTTCGCAACCTGGTTGAGTCTATTGACGGCCGTGCTTGGACGTCGATCATTGAGCATAAATCGCCGCCTGACGATGAGACTGACAAGCCTCTAAACTAGTGCTCGGCACCCAAAGACGCGTCAGAAGCTTGTGACACTTTGCGAGATAAACTTTATATATGTTCGTCAACGCGATGGCTGAATTGAATTAGACTCAGATCAGAACATATGAAGCCGTGACAGTCACGAAAGACATCCGCTGACAGAAAATTGTGATCGGATCGCCAAATTTCCCCGTATAAGTCGCCTTGTGGTACAAAGAGGAGATCCCCCATGCCCCGTAACGCCGTAGATCTATCTCGCCGTGAACTCATGCTTGGCTCTGCTGGCCTGGCCGCAGCCGGATTGGTTGGCACCTCCCAACAAGCAGCGGCAAAAGCCCCCTTGAGCGGCGCTTCAATGACTGCATTTCGTAGGGTGAAACTTGGAAAGTTCGAGGTCACGACGGTTTTCGACGGCTTTGCCAACGTGCCAAAAGTTTTCCCGATCTTCGGACAGAACCAATCCGCTGAGGCAGTTTCCAAGCACATGGAGGCCAACTACTTGCCCGGCGGAAAAATGCAAATCGGTTTCACCCCGGTTGTCGTGAACACAGGTAGTGAACTGGTGCTCTTTGATTCGGGTAATGGATCCGGTCGGGGCCCGACACGCGGACACCTCGCAAAGTCACTGCAAGCAGCCGGTTTATCTCCAGATCAGATTGATGTCGTGGTGATCACCCACTACCACCCTGATCACATCGGTGGTTTGATCGCAGATGGCAAAGCGACATTCCCAAATGCACGTTATGTCACCGGCGAAGCTGAGAATAACTTCTGGACCTCAAAGAAGGTCACAGAAAGCACCGACAAGAAAATGATGGGCCGGTCAAAGCAAATCCAGTCCAACGTTGTACCACTGGCCGAGAAGACGACCTTCATCAAAGGTGGAAAAGACGTCGTTACTGGTATCACGGCGATTGAAACGTTCGGTCACACACCCGGGCACATGGCTTACAACATCGAAAGCGATGGCAAGCGCCTTCTGCTTTGGGCAGATGCCTGCAACCACTACGTAGCATCACTACAGAAGCCGGAGTGGCATGTCATTTTCGACATGGACAAAGACGCCGCGATTGCTTCGCGCAAGAAGATCCTCGATATGGCTGCAGCCGATAAAGTCGCAGCTACCGGGTATCATATGCCCTTCCCGGCGATGGGTTATGTCGAGAAAGTTGGTGATGCACACCGCTGGATCCCAATGTCTTACCAGCTGGACATCTAGTATCGACTTGCACAAGTGGACGGCCGGAGCTCACGGTCGTCCATTCCCATATCCAAAACAATCAATGGATCTTTACGCTTCATTGGTCTAGCTTCTGCAGATCACATGCTGTTTCGAGTTCGCGATTGCTATAGACCTTTACTCTGCAAGAAATCGACCGATCATTGCACCGCATCTAAGAACAAGTCCTACCACCCAAATTTGACAACAAGTCCCAGGCTCGCAACCGACTGGAGGGTTGAGGTAATCGGCCACATTTTCAGACTGACAGGTATTGGTCTCTTTAAGACCCTTTGGTTCTACTTCTTACATTACAGGTCAATATAGTGACCACAATTATCAATGGTCTGCACCACGTTACTGCCATTTCCAACGACGCCGCAGCAACTGGACAATTTTTTAGCGCAGTGCTTGGGCTCAGGCTTGTCAAAAAGACCGTCGACCACCACGACATTGCTGGCTACCACCTTTGCTTTGGCAACCACGCAGGTGACGCGGGCACCTTACTCACGGTTTTTCCTCGCGAGAACTCTCGCACCGGTCGGATCGGAGCTGGTCAGGCCACAATCATTCAATTGTCAGTGCCACAAGGCGCATTGCGGTTTTGGCGATCGCGGTTGCGCCAGAACAACTGCAACCATATCGTCGACGAGACGCTGTTTGGCGATGACCGCGCGCTCTTCCAGTTTCCCAGCGGGCTGCTTGTCGCGTTCGTCGAATGTGATACTGATGATCGCACTCCTTGGACGACAAATGACATCAATTCCGATGTTGCAATTCGAGGGCTCTACGGCATCACACTAGCGCAGCAATCGACTGCTCATCTGCCCTTATTGCTAACCCAGACCCTTGGCTACGTTGAATCGAACGTCGAGCAGATCACGACAACAACCCAGCATCGGTTCGTGCTGCCAAATGCGGATGCTGGCGTCATTGACATTCAGATTGATCCAAACATGATCCGCGGTCGCGAAGGCACTGGCACAATACATCATATT
>JBCDBQ010000755.1:0-3433 GCA_039183375.1 Pseudomonadota bacterium | reverse complement strand
GGTCGACAGGTTTGCCTTCCGCATCTGGGCCGCCGCGCATTGCCGGGCTGGGGACGTCGCGACCATTCCATGCATGGCGGTTTGATCCTTCCAAGGGGATCGACATGCAGGCCGCCCATTATTCAGGCAATGCCGCGGGCACCCAACGTGCTACACTCGGCCTCGCGAGAGAGAAGAGGTGGTACAATGACCCCGATCGATATTGCCGGAGCACTTGCGGGGATCTTCGTGATCCTGGCGTTTTATGCGCGCGATCAGGTCTGGCTGCGCCGGTTCGCCATCACCTCGAACCTACTGTTCGTCTACTACGGATGGCAGATGCAGCTCTGGCCGATCCTGGCGCTGCATCTGATCCTGTTGCCGCTCAACGGCATGCGCCTGTGGGAGATCGGCGCGCCGGTCTGCGGCGAAGATCCGAGGGACCTCAGCGACCTGAGACGCGATCAACTGGCGCAGGAGATGCGCATGTCGATGAACGTGTGGATGTATCGGCGGGTGATGGGGTGAGGCGGCGCCGAAGCATCCCGACTAGCAGAATGTCCCCGGCCAAACTGTGTCTTCTTTGCTCTGACTGCGATCGCTCAGGTCTCTCCCTTGCTCGTAACTGCTCTGATTCCAGATGCTTAGGCCAATTCCTTGCAACAACAGATGCTGAAGCGGTTGGTTGGCCCGACGCGGAAGATCAGCGGATGTTCGCGGCATAGATTGATGCATATATTCGGGTTGCGCCGTTTTTTGGAATTGTTTAACTTCATAGTGTTAAGAGACTTTGCGGCACAAATATCTCACAATTCATTCACGTTCGTGCCATTATTCGGTGTTTAAGGTCTGCTTGCTATTTTGCCTTTGGGGCCCATCTGGTAGCATGCGCCCTGCGGAAACCGCGAGCCGATAGCGGCGTTCGCATGGAGGTGTGAGGAAATGATGCACCAAAAGACCTCACGATTTGTTACGTCGTTGCCTCGTGGAGCGATACATGCATAATCTGCCTCATCATGATCGTGAGCACAAAATGCCTGAATTTGAGAGCGCAATAAATAGTCTACCGTACGAGGATCTGATGAAGATTATCGATCAGAAGTCGGGCGGAAAATCAATTTCGGAACTGATTGGCGAACTCAGTGGACGAGGTATTGAGCCGCCGAAAGCATTGCGGGTTGTTCATGCGTTGCTGGATGCTGGGTCAGTTTACTTGGACGAGAAGATGAAGCTGCACGTTCGTCGAGTTGGCGCCGCAGCTTGATGCGAAGACGTCGTTTTAGGAATGACGAACGACCCTAGGGCGGAGCGGTTTCATGCCGATGGCATCTCTGACGGCTCTGCCGGCAGGGAAGCAGACTTTCGACATCCATTCGAGAAAGATCGCGATCGCATACTCTACTCGTCTGCTTTCCACAGGTTGGCGGGTGTCACCCAGATAGTGCGGGCGGGTGAGGAGGACGTGTTTCACACGCGCCAGCAACACACATACAAGGTTGCACAAGTCGGGCGTCGCCTTGCACAGAAGCTGATCAAAAATCACCCGCATGAAGTTGAGGTTGGCGGTTTGCACCATGAGGCGGTTGAGGCCGCTTGTCTCGCTCACGATCTGGGCCACCCGCCATTCGGTCACATTGGGGAACAAGTCCTTGATAACCTTATGGGGGATGATCCAGATGGATTTGAAGGGAACGCGCAGACCTTTCGGATAGTCAATAAACTAAGTGTTCGCTACTCGGAATGCTTGGGCTTGAACCTAACGCGTGCCACGCTGAATGCCTGCCTGAAGTATCCGTGGCTTCGCGACAAGGAGAATGCAAAGAAGACCAAGAAGTTCTCCGCATATCGAACCGAGGAGAAAGAGTTCGAATTCGCGAGGGCGTTGTCTGACAAGGATGAGCAGTCGCTAGAAGCTCACCTTATGGATTGGGCGGACGACATAGCGTACTCTGTCCACGACCTTGAGGATTTCCATCGTTGCCAAGTCATACCATGGGCGACCGTGCTTCAGGATGCCAAGACGCGCACCAACATAGTTGATGAAGCAACTACCGCGTGGTTCCGCGCGCCAGAGAACGCGAAAGAGCGACTTGACCGGGCCATGGACCGGCTGGTGGATGAGTTGTTCCTTCTCTTCCCGACGGTCTTCCACGAACCCTACCTTGGGACCCGAGACCAAAGACAGCAACTCCGAACGCTTACGTCTACTCTCACCAGCCGGTACATAGGTGGAACGAAGCTATCAAGCGAAACGCCGACCCGATTGGACATATCGGAAAATTTTTTTGATGAAGTGCTTGTGCTCAAACAGATCACTCGAAAGTACATTCTCTCGAACCCCTCTTTAATAGCCCAACAAAAAGGTCAACAAAAGATCATTGAGTTTTTGTTTGAGCAGCTAAGAGAAGACTCAAAAGGAAAAACCAGGCCCCCACAGTATCTACCCAACCGTCTAACTTATCTGTGGGACCTATCCAATCAGCGGAAAGAGCGGTTTGTATGTGATTGCATTGCGAGTCTGACAGAGCGTGAATGCGTTGCGCTTTTTGGCCGATTGAGTGGATCGGCAAGTGGTTCGGTCCTGGACCCGATCGTGCGATAGAAGCTTAGTTCTGTGTGTTGGTTTGTTCAAGTGGTCCGTGCCTGATGAGCCTTTGAAGGTCAGGCGCTTCCTTCCTACCTCAACTGCGATGACTATCTCGTCCCGAAGCACACGTCCAATGCAAGCGCCGCACGCAATTTGGCTTGGCCAAATCGCTTTCGCGCACGGTTCACAAGATTGGCGCGGTGCGCCTATCTAGTGAACTTCTTATACTTCACGCGTTTCGGCTCCAACGCATCCGGTCCCAATCTGCGCTTCTTGTCTTCCTCGTAGTCCTCGAAGTTGCCTTCGAACCACTCCACATGGGCTTCGCCTTCAAACGCCAGGATATGGGTGCACAGGCGGTCGAGGAAGAAGCGGTCGTGGCTGATGATGACGGCGCAGCCGGCGAAGGTCTCGATGGCGTCTTCGAGCGCGCGGAGGGTTTCAACGTCGAGGTCGTTGGTGGGCTCGTCGAGCAGGAGCACGTTGCCGCCCGAGCGCAGGAGTTTGGCCATGTGGACGCGGTTGCGTTCGCCGCCTGAGAGGAGCCCGACCTTTTTCTGCTGGTCGCCGCCCTTGAAGTTGAAGGCCGAGCAATAGGCGCGGGAGTTCATCTCGGCGTCGCCCAGCTGGATGATGTCGAGGCCGTCAGAGACCTCTTCCCACACGGTCTTGTTCGCGTCGAGCGCGTCGCGGGACTGGTCGACATAGGCCAGATCCACCGTGTCGCCGTAGGTGACCGAGCCGCTGTCGGGTTCCTCTTGCCCGGTGAGCATCTTGAAGAGCGTCGATTTGCCGGCGCCGTTGGGGCCGATGACGCCGACGATGCCGCCGGGCGGCAGGGCGAAGGTGAGATCCTCGATCAGTTGC
>JBCDBQ010000754.1:0-3456 GCA_039183375.1 Pseudomonadota bacterium | reverse complement strand
TGCTCGTTTGCCGAACGTCGCAGTTAAGGCAACAGGTGCGCCCGGATACTCAAATGAAGACTATCCGTTCCCCATCATGCAGACTTATCTCAGGCAGATCTTCGATGCATTCGGTCCGGAGCGCATGTTCTGGGGGACGGACATTTCCAAGATGCCCTGCTCCTGGCAACGCTGCGTGGCCATGTTCACCGAAGAACTCGACTGGCTGAGCGAGCACGACAAGCAGCTCGTCATGGGCGATGCCATCTGCAAGTGGTGGGGTTGGCAGCGATGAAATCATTTGCGCAGCTTGACTGCGGCGAGCTTTGAATAGCGGAGATCTCAAACGTGAATGCTCTCGAAACGTTCGAACCGGTTGTCGGCCCGAAGGGCATTGTGACGGATGCCAACGACATCGCGCCCTACGCTGTGGATTGGCGGAGCGCCTATCAGGCGACCCCTGTCGCGGTACTGAAGCCGGCAACAACCGAGGAGGTCTCAGAGGTTGTCCGCCGTGCTGCTGAGCAGGAAACACCAATTGTGCCAGCCGGTGGTCGCACCGGATTGTGTGGAGGTGCCGTCGCGCTTGCCAATGGTCCGCCGTCAATCGTGCTGTCCATGGAGCGCATGAATAAGATCCGCAACGTTGATGCGCGCGATTTCTCGATCGTAGCTGAGGCCGGCTGCGTGGTGCAAAACGTGCAGCAGGCGGCAAGCGATGCCGGTCGTCTGTTTCCTATCCAGTGGGGCGCTCAGGGAACCGCGCAGATCGGTGGCATGCTGTCGACCAATGCTGGTGGTATTCGAACTTTGCGCTGGGGCAATGCCCGTGAACTTGTGCTCGGTCTCGAAGTCGTTCTGCCTGATGGCCGCATCCTTGATGATCTGCGCCGGGTTCGCAAAGACAACAGTGGTTATGCGTTGCGCCATCTCTTCATTGGCGGCGAGGGAACGCTCGGGGTCATAACCGCGGCTGCGCTGCGCTTGCAGCCAGAGATCAAGCGCGCAGAGACAGCCTTCGTTGCGGTTCCAAGTCCCAATGCGGCGCTTTCACTTTATAGCCGCATGATGGAGTCCGGAGCAGAGCTCATCGCGTTCGAGCTTTGCGGGCTCCATACCATGCAGACCGCCGAGCGTTTCGGTGTCGACCTCAAGATGCCGATCCCGCTCGATAGTCCCTGGTTCGTGATGGTCGAAATTTCCGCGGCGCATGCCAGTGTGCCTCTCAGGGAAATGATGGAGGACACGCTCGGCGCTGCGATGGAAGCCGGCGAGGTAACGGACGCTGCTTTGGCTGAGAGCGAAGCGCAGAGACTTGGCATCTGGAAGATCAGAGAAGACTATCCCGAGTGTTCCCGGATGGCCGGACCCATGGCTGCTACGGATACGGCAGTGCCGGTCTCGGCCGTACCGGAGTTTCTCAATCGCGCCATCAGTAAGTCTCAGGAGCGTTGGCCCGACGGCCGTATCGCGGCCATCGGTCATGCCGGCGACGGCAACATCCACTTTGGGCTACAGGCACCGGAAGGATGGCAGGACGATCGCCAATCGTGGATCGAAAAGACCGATGGGTTTGAAACGTTGGTCAACGAGATCGCCGTTTCACTCGGCGGCAGCTTCTCTGCCGAGCATGGCATTGGTCAGTCCAAGCGGCATGCGATGCAGGCCCACAAGGACCCGATCGCGCTTGATGTCATGCGCGAGTTGAAGGCAACCCTTGATCCCAATGACCTGATGAACCCCGGTAAGATATTCCCTTGATTAGTGCCTGGGACTTCAGAGGCAAAACTACAGCACGGATGGCGTGGGCTCGTTGTTGACGGGTAGTAATTTATCCAGCAAGGTGATGTTTTTTGCATCAAGGCGCTGAACTATGCGTGCAGGTTTCCGTTCCAGAATCGGCTGCACCTTTGCAGCCGCTCTGGTCTTGCTGGGTACTTCTGATCGATCCAAAGCAAAAAAGCCTGAGCGATCGACGACGATCGCTCGTGTTGAAGCGTTCATGTTTCGAATCGAGCAGCAACGCGAGCGGTCTGCGCCGTCCGGTCTGATGCCAGTCGGTAGTTGGGAAACTTCATTAGAAAACTGGCGACCACGGTCGCGCCGTCGCGGGAAGTCGGTCAAAATTCAACGGCTAAGAACAGCCCCGCAAGCGATCCCGCAACTTGTTTCCTATGCTATCTGCGAGCAGGATGCAGCAAGCCTGCGCGTTGCCCATCGGCTGGATGCTCTGCTGGCTGGTCAGCTGTTTAACCGCCAGGAAGTAATGATAGCCAATGAAATCACGCGACGACGTCAGCTTGATATCACCTTTAAGGCACGCCGGCTTCCGATCGCCGACCAAGCGCTTAAGGATATCAATCGATCGCGCAGACTTGAGCGGGTATTGGCTGAACGCGGTCCGGACGCTGCCATTGAATTCGTTTCGTCCTTTCGGCTGCTTTGTAGCGCCGCATCAACGGACTGAAACTTCGTTGGTTAGTATTGCAAAAGGCGGACCCAACCATTTCACCAGCAAAATCTTCAGTGCTTCTGAAAGTGATTGGTCGCTGGTGCCCCTGGTCCGAATCGAACGGACACTCCCTTGCGGGAACGGGATTTTGAATCCCGCGCGTCTACCAGTTCCGCCACAGGGGCCTTATGCGTCGCGTCGTGCTGGAGAGCGCTGCAATATAGTCAAACCAAATGACACGTCAACGGTCGTGCTGCCCAGCTCGACAATTGTGCGATGAACAGACGGATTTCGTGGATTACAGAGTGGTTCCTGGATTGGTGCTTCAGGCCGCCTCAGCACCGGCGTCGGCCAGTCGGACAATGTCGCTCATGATATCGTTGAGCTGGAAGTCCTTTGGCGTATATACGGCGGCTACGCCCATTTCCTTAAGCGTCGTCGCATCTTCCTGTGGGATGATGCCACCGACAATGACGGGTAAGCCAGCCGCACCATTCTCATCCAATTTCGCAATCACGTCTTGGACGAGCGAGACATGGCTGCCGGACAGGATCGACAAGCCGACGACATGCACGCCTTCATCGATTGCCGCACGCACAATTTGCGACGGCGTCAGGCGGATACCCTCGTAAACCACGTCCATGCCGCAGTCGCGCGCCCTGACGGCAATCTGCTCGGCACCATTTGAGTGCCCGTCGAGACCGGGTTTGCCAACAAGGAACTTGATCCGGCGGCCATGCTTCTTGGAAAACCCTTCGACCTTGTTGCGGATGTCAACGACATTGCCAGTGCCCACAGCTGAAGATTGCCCGACGCCGGTCGGTGCCCGGTATTCACCAAAGATCGATCTGAGCGTCGCGCCCCATTCACCGGTGGTTACGCCTGCCTTCGCGCACGCGATCGAAGGCTCCATGACATTGCGACCTTCTTTGGCTGCGGCTTCCAGATCGGACAAAGCGACCTTGACAGCTTCCCCGTCGCGCTGGGCACGCCACGCTGCAAGTTTTTCAAGTTGCTCGGCTTCA
>JBCDBQ010000753.1:0-3460 GCA_039183375.1 Pseudomonadota bacterium | reverse complement strand
CAAGGTCCGTGAATCTCCAAAGAACGACGGTTCTTTGACAGCGTGGTAGCCGGGCGGGATTGCCTATGTGGTAACCTTTGCTTCAACCATCTCGCGCGCAATCATCGGCTCCAGGTCTGCAAGGTCAATGAACTGATCAGCCGCCCGGCGTAGGTCATCTGCAACCATTGACGGTTGTGTCTCCAATGTCGAGACGACGCTCACACGTCTTCCCATTTGCCGAAGCTCATTAACGAGTGCGGTGTACTCTCGGTCACCAGAGAAAATGACGATGTGGTCGAGGCTTGGTGCCAACTTCAATGCATCGATCGTAAACTCAACATGCATGCGGCTGTATTCACGCCGCTGGTCGTCTTGATTGACGACGGACCTCACGGGTTTGGCTACAATTGTATAGCCATTGTAATCGAGCCAATCGAGCAAGGGTTTGACCGCTGAAGGACCGTCACCCTCAATTATGGGTGTATAGTAGAGGGCTCGCACGAGCCGACAGCGTTTTCGGAACAGAGCCAGCAACTGACCGTAATCGATCCCAAACTCGAGTGCCTTGGCGGTCGAAAAAAGGTTAGGGCCATCGATAAAAAGAGCAATTCTCTCGTCTTCTGTAAGATCCATTGCATGATCCTCCCAGGGGGCGAATGCGAGCTACCGCATGTCTTGAAAGTTTGCCAGACGAATTCGTTCCAATCCCCGGGCCATAACTATTTACGTGATCTCATGTCTTCCAGTTCACAAGCGTCACGCCTCACTTGCCTTATAGGCAATTAGTCTCATAAAGGCTTTCACCATCTCCAAATCGTGAAATTCCTTCCAGTCGTGGATCAGCCCACTATCGATTCTCGTAATAATCCGCATGACACCGGCAATTGTCTCGCCGGTCATGCGATGGCGGAACTCGTAGGCGACCCTCATATACTCTGTGGCCCCGTCTTTTCTGAAAAGAATGGGCTCAAACCGAACCATCGCGAATTGCTCAAGTATGGTCTTCATGCGGTCTGTCATTGCTGGCTTCCCGCGTGTCTCGCCCCCAAATGGGACGACGTCCTCGGGAATGAACATGGAGTAAACGATATCTCGGTGGATAAACTCTAACGACGCCTCAAGGTCCTGTCGTTCCCAGGCCTCGCAGAAGCGAGGGGTTATGCCGTCGAATTTGGACATTCAGGTGGTCCCATTAGCTACGATGCTTAAAAACTGTTTAAGGATTCAGCTACCAAAAGATAGCCGTCAGATGAGGTGCGAAGATATTCATTCAGTTCAGAAAAGTGACCGTTGGACATAGCATCCAGGAAAAAAGGCAGCTGGCGCAACGCCTTTGGAAATGTCTAGAGTGAATTTGGCGCAATGTGAACTATCACGCGTGTCGCCGTCGAAGAAGCGCTGCGAGGAGATAGGCATTGGATAGAGCCGTTGTCATGAAGCCAGAGGACAATGTTGCGACCTGTCTCGTCGACATTCAGGCCGGTAGCGTCGAAACGATCGGCATCAAGGGTGTGCCGACAACTGTGGCGATTAAGCAAGACATCCCGTTCGGACACAAGATTGCCCTCTCGGATATCGCTGCAGGCGAACACATCATCAAATACGCCGAAGTTATCGGCTCCGCCTCAAAGGCCATTGCTGTTGGTGAGCACGTCCATATCCACAATGTCGAAAGTATCCGTGCGCGCGGAGACAAGTCATGACTGAGTTCCTCGGGTATCGGCGCGCAGATGGCCGGGTCGGCGTTCGCAACTTCGTGGCTGTGATTTCAGCTATGGATAACACCAATCCCTGCGCAGACCGAATTGCGAGTATCGTGCCTCATGCGCAGTCCATAACCACACCGTTTGGACGAACCCAGATCGGGCATGATTTCGAGATGACACTACGAACCTTGGCAGGCATCGGTTGTCACCCGAATGTCGCGTCAGTTCTTGTTCTCGGATTAAGTCTCACGTCGGCAAATGCGCTGGCCGATCGTATCAGGCCGTCAGGTAAGCCTGTTGAGGTTCTCGGTCTGCAAGAAGCCGGTAACACGATGGCACTCACGGCTGAAGGTGCGCGCGTCGCGGCTGACCTCGTTGTTGCCGCTTCAGGCCAGGCACGGGAACTTTGTGACTTTTCCGAGCTCACCATCGCGGTCGAGTGCGGTGGCTCTGACACGACGTCTGGCTTGGCCGGTAATCCAACTGTTGGCCTGTTTGCCGATCGTTTCATCGATGGTGGCGGCACGATCATTCTCTCAGAACCAGCCGAGTTCATGGGTGGTGAACACATTCTCGCGGAACGCGCAGTTGACCCGGCCGACGGCCAGCGAATTCTTGACATGGTGAAATGGTTCGAAGACGAGGCAATCCGCAATGGCGTGGATATGCGGGGAACCAACCCAACGCCCGATAACATTGCCGGCGGCCTGACGACACTCGAAGAAAAGTCTCTCGGCGCGATCGCAAAGGGCGGTTCCCGGCCTGTCGTTGAAGTCATTGAGTATTCCGAGTGCCCGACGAAGCGAGGTCTCGTCATTATGAACACGCCATCGGCCGCATGTGAATCCATGACTGGCTTGTTGGGTGGCGGATCACAAATGATCATATTCTCAACCGGGCGCGGCAACAGCATCGGCTCACCGATTTCCCCGACCGTTAAGTTGACGGGCAATCCGAACACGGCCGTGACGATGAAGGACAACATTGATGTCGATGTGAGTGCGATTATCACCGGCGGCCAGTCTTTGGACGATGCGGCCGCAGCGTTTTGGGACGACATGTTGGCCTTTGCTCAAGGCAAGCTGACGCGCAGTGAGGTCTGGAAGGAGGAGCAACTGTCAGTCAGTCGCTTCGGACCGTCAGTCTAACCAGGTGGTTTAGTCCTCATAGTCTTGACCGCCTCAGCCTCGCCGGCGAGGCAAACCATCTAACGCGTCTTCGGCAACTCGAAGGCGGCCGCGCTTTCGACGTGCGTGATGATGGTTGTGATGTCGGGTTTCTCACCTGCCGCAAAGACCGCGTGCTTATAGACCAGACGGGCAGCCTGACAGACCCACATCGGGACACCGAGGCGCTCTCCTTGCGCAATGGCCAAATCGATATCCTTCATCAGGATGTGCATTTCTGCGCCGTAGTCGAAGGAGCGGGTGAGGACGGCACGCGGAAACTTGTCGAGCGTGGCACTGTTTCGGCCCGACCCGTTGTTGATGGCCTCGGTCAGAACCTCCGGATCAACACCCCCTTTGGCGCCCATTACATAAGCTTCGCTTGTTGCCGCGAAGGCGACGGCCGAGAGAATGTTGTTAGTGAGCTTAAGAACTTGCGCCAGACCCGGCTTCGCTCCAGCGTTTGTAACCGGTCCCCACAGTGATATCACTGGCATGAGAGGTTGAATGGCCTCAGGATCGCCGGACACCATCACTGACAATGTTCCAGCACGGGCCCCAGGTGGGCCACCACTGATGGGGCAGTCAACGACCGTAACCCCGCGT
>JBCDBQ010000752.1:0-3480 GCA_039183375.1 Pseudomonadota bacterium | reverse complement strand
TCGGCACTGTGCTTTGATTCGCTGATGCAGTGACCGTTCAAGCGGGAAACATCCAACAAAGGCGCTATGGCGCTGAACGTGATGGGGTCGGTGCTGAATAAATCGATTGCTAGACAAAACGATTGCCTCCCTAGGCTTCGATTGCACAAACGAGAACATTGTTCACAATATGTAGCTCATATGCGAACATTGTTCAAGAATAATTTTTGGGGTCCCGAATCTTGGTTAATCAGAGACTTCTCTGAACCGATTAGGTGCTGCCAGTCGCTAGCGTTGGAGAGCCATGAGGGCTTTTTTCCCAGTCTTGAGAAGTCGTTCGTTCCAGGAGTTCTCTCGTGCACCAGCGCGGACAGGACATCAGACCGCGACACAGCAAAAAACCCGCATCGGATGATGCGGGCCTATTCAGCGCCTTGGTTCTCAAAAGTGAGTTTGATTTTGTTAGTTCACCAGAACTTCCACCAGGGCGTCTTCTCCTCGGTTGCCATCTTGGCTTCACTGCCTTGGGTCGACGCAACACTTGCTTCCGGTCTTCCGGCGGAGGATCCCTTGCTTGAGCCGCCCGCATCTGATTGTGCGGCCTTCACCTCGTTGGTGTCGCCCTCTTGACCGAACTTTTCCGAGACCTTTGCATCAGCTGCTGCCAAGGTCTCGGTGAGTGACGCTTTGGCCTCGTCAATCTTGCCTTCACCGCAGAGCGCCAACCCAGCGTCAGTTTTCTTGGTCAGCTCCTCGACAGCCGCCTGATCATCCAGGCGCCCCATGGCCAGGCGCACGCGTGCACGCAAAACCAGTGCATCAACGTCATCGCACTTGGCGACGAGTTTCTTGAATGTCTCTTCGGCATTGGTTGCTGCTTCAGACCCAGCCTGTTGTGTCTGGGCAAGCGCGGATGAGCTAACAAGCAAAGCAGCGGTGAAGACGGCAAAAGTCAAACGCATATCAAGCTCCTTGTGTTCTCGGTCCGAACAGTGATCTCGAACGGCGGGCGCGCTGTATGGTTGCCTCGTTCTCGATGCCTATCAGTTTACGACGTAGCCACGCAGACATCGTGTCCATTGCGATAACGGTCACCAAAACCAGCAGCGCCATGTAGGCCACGTTCTCAAAGTCGTTCCCGGTCTGCAGCGCGCCAAGGAACTGTAGGCCAATGCCGCCAGCCCCCATGGCACCGATGATCACCGCACCACGGGTGTTTGATTCCAGGTAGTAGAGCGACTGCGATATAAACACCGGCAGGATCTGCGGAATGACCCCGAAGCGGTGCTGTTGGACCTTCGTCGCCCCCGTCGACTGCACACCTTCGCGCTGCTTACTGTCGGTATTCTCAATCGCCTCCGACATCAGCTTGCCAAAGGTACCCGTGTCCGTGAATGCGATTGCAAAGATGCCGGTGAACAGACCAGGACCAAACGCGCGCAGGAAGATCAAACTCCAGATCAGCATGTCAACGCCGCGCAACAAGTCGAATAAACGGCGAAGCGCAAAACGAACAGCACCGAATGGCGTGACGTTCTTTGCGGCCATGAACGCAAGTGGCAATCCAACGATCGACGCGAGCAGCGTGCCGAGCACAGCCATCAGAACCGTTTCCAGCATCGCAAAGAAGAGCGTGCCGTGGCTCCAAATCTCGTTGTCGATGAACTCGGTCAGAACAAGCGAAGCATTCGACTGCTTTGGATCAATTCGATCGCCGGAAAGCATCAGACCAATGGCTTCGATCGGCCCTTGACCGACGAGAGGGCTATTGAAATCGAACCAGAAGTATTTCCAGCCAAGCTCGTAGCGATGCACCTCAACGCGACTGGTGCCGACCTGTAGGCGCTCATAGAGAGATGGCCGCACCTCTACTTTATTCTCGGTCCAGCGCATCCAGGACGGCAGATCCTGCTTGCGATCGAGATAACCGACAACCTCGGGTTTGTTGTTTGCATTCAGCTTAAACACAAACGTCTCTTCGGTGCCGGGCCAGTTGGCCATCTCAACGCGATCTTTGAAGATCGTTATCTCGCCACCATTCTCAAAACGGACCGTGCCAGCACCGTTGGCCTTGTCTTCAGAGAACCACGTCGGTGGCGTCTTATAGATCTCACGGTAACCGCCTTCGAAGGCTATGCGGAACTGGCCCGGCTTGTTCCAGCGATAGGTTACGTGATCCTTGTGGGCATAGGTATCGAGCATGAAAAGGGAGGCTCGCTCCGGGCTCCATTTGCGGGCGATACTGCCAAGATCAAACTGGATAAACGAACCCACGAAATAGACAAAGATCACGCCGAAAGCCACCATCGTCCAGCGGAAGCGGCGCCTAGCAACGACGTCGACCTCAACCAGCTTCTTACTGAACTCGGAGCGCTCCATCGATGTCACGGTCATGTTTGCACCCCTCCGATCAGACGACCACGCAAGTAACTGGAGAAGTAATCCAGGAAGGTGATGGTCAGGATCAGCAGAACCATGATCGCTACGATTTCATCGCCGTAGCGCCATTGGATCACTGTCGACAAGGCCTCGCCGATACCGCCGGCACCAACAAAGCCAAGAATGGTTGAGGCGCGCACGTTGATTTCAAGCCGCAGGAGGCCGTACGAGAAAAATAGCGGCAGAACCTGTGGCAATACCGCAAAGCGTACGCGCTTGACCCAACCGGCTCCGGCCGACTGCAATCCGTCCAAAGGCTTGGTGTCGATGTTCTCGATGGCCTCCGAGAACAGTTTTCCGAGAGCACCCGTCGTGTGGATCGTGATGGCAATGATTGCCGGCAACTCGTTCTTCCCCATCAAGTAGAGGAAGATCATCGCAATCACGAGTTCAGGGAATGAGCGTGTGATATCCAAAAATCGTCGTACAGCCTGCACGATCCAGGGGTTCTTGATCAGGTTTGCGCTGGCAAAGCAGCTCAGTACTACCGCGAAGCAGAAACCCAGAAACGTGGAGAAAAACGCCATATTGAATGTGGCGAGGAGCTCCGGGAAGTACTTGGCAAGCAACGGTGGCCAGCTCCAGCCTGCCTCCCAGGCCTCGCCGATCATATCGATAGGATAATCGAAGATCTTCGAGATCCCGACACTGAATGGGCTCGCGTTCTGTTCGTTTGCGACCTTGATGCCGAACCAAACAATGAGAGCCGTAATTCCGAGGCCAAGCAGCGTGTAAATCGCTCGCTGGCGTTCGAGGCTGTGCAGGCGGTCCTCGAAAACATTGAGGTGATCGGGCAGCGCTGCAGAAGATGATTGCGCGGACATGAGGGCTGGGCTCGGGGTCGCTTATGGGGAAGGGTCGTCGTACAAAGCAAGAAGGTCCGGCGCAGCCTTTGCCGTGCCGGACCCAACTTGGAGAAGAAGCTTAGTTCTTCTTCTTCTTGGCTTCGATCTTGGCCTTACGAGCCTTAACAATCGAAGTGTAGAAGGAGTGGTCAACAGGAACCCAAGCTTTGACAACGCCGTTTGCAACGTCTTCAGAGCACTTCGGGTCGTTCTTGTG
>JBCDBQ010000751.1:0-3500 GCA_039183375.1 Pseudomonadota bacterium | reverse complement strand
GCAGTTGGGAACAGTTGGTAGGGCGCACTGCCACGATGGGCTTGGCCGAGGCGCTCCGGCACTTCGCCATTCGCAAAAACTCCCGCAGCCTCGTAGACACCAAGTGCAATGCCGGACTCATAGAGTGAGGTGTCGACATGTTGTCCTTTGCCGGTCTGCTCACGCGCGGCAAGCGCGGTGAGCACACCAATCGCACCATTCATGCCACCACAGACATCAGTGACGGGCATCGGAATACGGTAGGGCGGGCCATCAGGGGGGCCATTAATCGACATCAGACCCGACATACCGCAGGCGATGAGATCGAAGCCGCCACGTGGCGCATAGGGACCGGTCTGTCCGAACCCAGAAATTGAACAATAGATCAGTCGCGGGTTGATCTTGGCCATGGCCTCATAGTGGAGCCCCAAGCGTTTCGCTGTTCCCGGTTTATAGTTCTCGATCATCACGTCAGCGCATTCGACCATACGAAGCAGAGTTTCGTGATCAGTCGAATCCTTCAGGTCGAGCGCAACGGACCGTTTGTTGCGGTTCCATAGCATGAAGGGTGCGCTTTCGCCTTCCTGGAAGGGCGGCGTCTGGCGCAACTGGTCACCACCTTTGGGGTTTTCAACCTTAATGACGTCTGCGCCGTGATCGCCGAGGATCATCGCGCAGTAAGGGCCGGCGAGGTGGCTCGTTAGATCGATAACTTTGATATGTGACAGTGAGGACATAAGAAGAGTTCCGATAGCGTGTGTAGGAGATGGGTTTGATGGTCATTCCACATTCGGGTCAATCAATTTGATGACGCTGGAGGAGTCTTCATCACCGCGGCCAGTTTCGATGAGTTGTTGATAGGCAGCTGTCGCCGCGGCTCCGAGTGGCGTTGCGGTTTTTGAGACCATTGCGGCCGACTGAGACAAGCGCAGATCCTTGAGCATCAGTTTGGCCATGAAGCCAGGTGCGAAACCTCTGCTAGAGGCAGCCGTCGCAACCACATCCGGCATTGGGTTCGCGTTTTCAAACATGAAAGTATTCCCGGTGGACGTGGAGATAACGTTGTACAAAGTCTCCCTCGGCACGCCTAAGCGTGTACCCATCACCATGACCTCGGCTGCTGCCAACGTGTTGATCCCGGCCAGCATGTTGTTGCAAATCTTGGTTGCCTGCCCGAGTCCTGGCCCGCCGCAGTGGACGATGTTTTTGCCCATACCCTCGAGAATTGGACGGGCCTTGGCAAAGGTATCCGGTTCTCCTCCACACATGAAGGTCAGCGTGCCGGCGTCAGCGCCTGCTACACCGCCCGACACAGGCGCATCCAGCATCTGGTAGCCGGCGTCCTTAGCAGCGGCGCAGGCCGCTTGTGCCGTGTCGACATCGATGGTCGAGGAGTCGATTAAGATCGTACCGGGGTCAGCGCCGGCAATGACACCATCATTCATGACGACTTCGCGGACATGGGCGCCTTCCGGCAGCATTGTGATCGCGAATTCAACACCGCCTGCTGCATCCTTGACTGACGCGGCGGCTTGCGCTCCGGATTGCACAGCATAGTTCATGGCATCTTCGGAAAGATCGAAGACCTTGACGCTGTGACCTGCTTTAATGAGGTTGCGCACCATTGGACCGCCCATGTTGCCCAATCCGACAAATCCAATTCGCGCCATTTGCGTTTCCTTCCTCTTCTTTCGGTCTTTCAGCTTCTAGGGTTCGTTGGTCGTCGACTCAGGTGATGCCGGCCAGAGATAACGCCTGATCCCAGACAGGTTGTTCCAACTCGACAGGATCGCTCTCTGTCTTGCCTTGGCCCGGCATCCGTGCACCTTCGTCTGTTGCTATGCCAGCCGCGACCTGCTCCAAGCGCTCATAGAAGGGCTGAGACGTTGCCGGATCCATCAGTATATAATATTGGCCGAGATCATGAGGTGGGCCCTCGGGCGCTTTCAATGGCTTGACGTCCTGACTGACAACGCCGCCAGTCAGGCCAGCGACGAGGAGTTCGACCATGAGACCAAAACCCCAACCTTTGTAACCGCCCGTGCTAATCAGAGAGCCTGCGATAGCTGCTTCCGGGTCAGTCGTTGGATTGCCATTGACATCAACGGCCCAGCCTTCGGGTATCTGCTCGCCGGCAGCCTTGGCCATGGTAATCTTGCCCAAGGCAACTGTCGTGGTGGACTGATCAAACTGCATGGCTATGCCGCCCTTGCCGTCCGGGACGGAGAACGCGATGGGGTTGGTGCCGATGATGCGCGTCTTGCCTCCGGGTGGTGCCACGATCGGCGACGCATTAGTCATGCCAAGGCCGATGAGCCCGGCTCTAGCGATCTGCTCCGTGAAGTAGCCGACGGCTGTGCACGTGTGTGCATGGCTCACAGCGAGAGAGGCAACGCCATATTCGCGGGCGGCGGCAAGCGCGTCAGGAAGTGCGCGCGTGAACGCGGGTTGGGCAAATCCGAATTTGGCATCGACAAAGATTGCTGCTGGTCGGGGACGGGACACCTCGGGTTCTACATCGCCTTTTACCCGTCCGGTCACAAGTTGCTTGCAGTAGCTCTCGAGATAGTAGAGGCCGCAGATACGATTGCCAACCGCCTCGGCTTTGCGGACCGCCTTGGCGACTTCCGCGGCAATCCACGGGGCTGCACCATGGCGTTCCAAGGCCTTGATTGTGGTTGTTTCGATTTCATCAAGCGGCACGCGCAGCATCAATGTCTCCGGGACTTCGAGTGAATTCGATCATGGAAGCATACAATTTGGCTTGGCACCAAGGCGATTTGCGAACCGCAAATCACTCCCTGGATAGAAGCGCTGTGGGCTACCTCTCTGAGACAGTCCGCTCATTGCGCCGTTTTATCGATCCTGGATTGTTGCCTAGAGAATTGCCAAGCGTGATGGGCCGTTGGGTGGCGGGAAAACATCCTCGAGAAGCGCCAGGTCTTCGGCATCAAGCTTGAGGTCGGAAGCAGCAGCATTCTGCCGAACGCGTTCTGCGTCAGATGACTTCGGGATAGCGATAACGTGCTCGTGGCGCATGACCCATGCGATAGCAACGGCGGCCGGTGTGGCGCCGTGTTTATCTCCGATCTGTTGCAGGGCCGGTTCAAACAGGATGGCGCCCTGGCCGAGGGGCGAATAGGCCATAACCGGTATTTTTGCAGCAGCACAATCCGGCAGCAAATCCCATTCAATGCCGCGTTCCCCGAGGTGGTAAAGGACCTGGTTGGTGGCGCAATTGTTGCCGCTCTCAACGTTGTGCAGCTCGTCCATGTCGCCGGCATCGAGATTGCTGACACCCCAGTGGCGGATCTTACCTTCGGACTTCAGTTGTTCGAAGGCTTCAACTGTTTCTGAAAGGGGAACCCCGCCGCGCCAGTGCAGAAGGTAGAGATCAATAGTTTCGATGCGCATGCGCTTGAGACTGCGCTCACAAGCAGCGATAGCACCCGTGCGCGATGCATTGTGGGGATAGACCTTGCTGACGATGAAGACATTGTCGCGCCGGCCCTGGATGGCAT
>JBCDBQ010000750.1:0-3511 GCA_039183375.1 Pseudomonadota bacterium | reverse complement strand
GATGTCCTGAACAAGAATTTTGTGTCGATCAAGGTGGACCGGGAACGCCGCCCCGAGATCGACGAGACTTATATGCTCGCAACCGAGATCCTCAATCAGTCGGGCGGTTGGCCGAACAATGTCTTTCTGACCCCGGATCTCAAACCTTTCGCTGCTGTCACTTACCTGGCACGCAATGACTTCAAAGAACTAATGCAGGAAATCACTGTCCACTGGACCACCAATCCCGGACCGGTCATGGGACAAGCGGAACGTGTTGGCAATGTCATTGCACTCTACATGCAGTCACAGACCGAAGCGCAGAAGGTCACACCACAACTTCTCAAGTCTCTCGTCAAACAGGCGACAGTCCACTTTGATGAGAGCAATGGCGGGATGGGTGTCGCGCCCAAGTTTCCGCAGGAGAGCCTGCTGCTGTTTCTCCTCGAGCAGGCCGAGCGAAACCTAAACGACCGCGCCCGCGAAGTCGCCCTCAAGACGCTCGACGGCGTTATTCGCGGTGGCATTCGTGATCATATTGGCGGTGGCTTTCACCGCTATGCCGTGGACCCGGCCTGGCGCGTCCCACACTTTGAAAAGATGCTCTACAATCAGGCTCTCGTCGGCCAGGCGCTTGTCCAGGCCTACCGCATGACGGGTGCCAAAAGATACCAAAGCGCCCTGAGAGAAACACTCGACTACACTATTCGCGATATGCAGTTGCCGTCAGGTGGCTTCGCAACAGCATCCGATGCCGAGAGCAAGACATCAACTGGCGAAAAGAAAGAGGGCGCATTCTTTGTCTGGAAGCCATCCGAGTTATCCAAAGTACTCAATGAGGAAGACGCTGCCTTCGCATCCACAACGCTTGGCATTACGGAAAAAGGGAACTTCCACGGCACGAGCATTCCGCATTTGCCAGCGCCGCTGAGCGCGATCGCTGAAAAGGGTGCCGCGGGCACAAGCGCGGTGCACGAGAAACTCAAGAACATAAAGCAACAACTCAATGCGGCGCGGAACAAGCGAGCTGCCCCCCTGCGCGATGACAAGGTCCTCACCAGTTGGAACGCAATGCTGATCCGAACGCTGGCCGATGCCTCAACCATTCTCAACGACAAGCGCTACGCCGAAGCCGCAGGCAAAGCAGCAAACTTCATCTGGGCGACGCACAGAACCTCAGAAGGAGACCTCAAGCGCTTCTCATTCGAAGGCAAGACATCGGCGCTCAATGGCACGCAACCGGATTATGCCTATCTGGCGATGTCATACGTCGCCTTGTTTGATGCAACCGGTAATGCCGATTGGCTCAAGCGCGCGATCAAACTCGCATCTGACATGAACCGACTGTTCGCAGATCGCGATACAGGCGACTACATCATGGCCCGAACCAACGATCCGATCCCGCCGGCCAAGATCCGCAGTGACCAGCCGGTCCCATCGGGCAACTCGGTGGCACTCGAGTTGTTATCCAAACTGTCGCGAAGGACCCTGACGGTTGAATATCGCCAACAGGCGAACAGACTGCTGGCAGCCCTCTCAGGCAATGCTGCAAGCACCCCGGTATCATCTGGCTATGCACTCAAATCCGCCGATGAGTTCCTGCGTGGCGAACTTGGCTCGGTGCAATTCCTTGGCAAAGGCCAGGTGCGTGTCGCACTAGATCAAAGCAACCCGGACCAACCGAAGCTCAACGTTCGGATCGCATCTGGCTGGCACATCAATGCGGAAAAGCCACTGGAAGACGCCTACATTGCAACGAAAGTATCCGCGCAAGGCAAGGGCGATCCGAAACTATCTGTTGTCGGTTACCCCGAACCCATCGTACGCAAACTTGGATTTGCATCAGGTGATATGGCCCTCTACGAAGGTTGGTTCTCCATTACCTTGACTTTGGACACCTCAAATCCCCGCCCGCGGACAATCCAGTTCACCGCACAGGCATGCAGCGACAAGATCTGCCTTGAACCTGAAACTTTGAACATGACGCTGATGCCGAAGTCGCCTTAACTCAAAACGCATGAGCCCCGCCGACAACATCAGCGGGGCCCACACCTCTTATTCCAGGCAGCGAGACAGGATATCCGCTTCACGGCTCAACCGTGCAATCAGGTATCCGTCCGGCCGGTCTGCCTTGATGACCTGCGCAGACTTTTCAGCAGCATAACCCTGCCAAAATGACTTCCAGCGCGTCGCATCAAGATGGCACTCATAACCAGCAACCGGTGCTTCGCAGAGCAAGTTCTTGTTCTGCGCCAACCAATCCGTCACCGCTTCATAGACTTCACGATCCACGGCGACGTTTGAGTGGCCCAGCAGCTGGTTGATGTATGGCCGACCGCGCCGGTTCCCCGGCCACTGCAGCTCCAGCGTCGCAATGCGCCGGTTGCCGCGGCGAACCGAATAGATCCGGCACTGACCTTGCGCGACATCACTTGCGTACGTGGCCACGCAATTGTTCATCGCATCGCCTTCCTCGACCAGTTCACGTGCAGACATCAACTCGACCAGGTTAAAGCCACTCGATCGCTTTCGCTTGGAGTAGCGGCCTGGGCCACGGCGTTGGTCCGAACGTGTCAAATCAAGGAGCACGCGGTCAAACCAATCCGCCATGTAGTCAACGGCTGACGCCAACTGCATGCGACCGTGCCAAGGCTGCTCAATCAACCGAAAGGCCGGCTCGTCCTCGTGCTCAGAAAACCACGCGAACGTCGCCAACAGCATGATCGGCGTTTGGTTGAGCACACCAGGATCCTGCGGATTGATCTGCTTTGTGACCCTTTGCTTGGCCAGCCACAACGCAAAGTCGTCATGGCAACCGGCGCGCGCAGCAAGAAGCCAACGCAGCCACAAGGCTGTCTCAGCAGGATCTTCCGGGATGAGGTTGGCAATCTTGCGATTGAAACCCTCGTTGTTCGGCAAACCTGATAGAGGCTCATCGAACGCTTCCGGTGGCAGCTTCCTCGTCCACAGCGGCAAGTCCAAAACGGTTGCAACTTTCTTCAAGTCACGACCATCCTTGACCAGTCGGATCGCTTCACCGCGCTGGTTGTGATCACCTGATCCCGAAACCAGTGCGAAAGCCGCAGCCGGAAACGAGTACAGCAAATCACCAAGACGGCTCGACGACTTGACCAGCTTACGCAGGCGGCGCTGATATGGCTTTGCAAACCGCTTGATCTGCTTTTCAACGGTTCGCTCGCGCTTCGCGACTGCCTGTTCAACAGCATAGCTAACCATGACGTTTCTCAATCATTTGAATTGGCATGACTTTCAAAATTCATTGCCAATACGCGGTTAATTGATCTTCGCAGGCCGCGCGAAATTATTTCGAAAAGCAAATATGTTTTTCGAATAAACCGCATGAATTATTTGCGCGCGAAAACGCACGCACAACCTGCGAGGATTAAACGGATTTTTGGATGAGGGTCTGGCTGATCGGAATTAGGAGCGATATGCTCCCGGGATCAACGTTAGGAACCGCGGGGCAAAGTGACCGAATTGGCCAATTGACACTGTATTCCTGAGGCTAGCT
>JBCDBQ010000749.1:0-3521 GCA_039183375.1 Pseudomonadota bacterium | reverse complement strand
TTTCGGCTGGATGTGGGACGAGCTCGGTCTGTCAGACTACCGAAAGTGAACCAGCCAACCAATGACATCAGGTTGCCCAGCGGTCATGCAATCCTTCTGGGAAGCATGCCCTACTGCCCGCCCGTGATCTTGACCTTACCCGCAATTCTGGCGCCGCTTTCAGTTGCCATCGCCCCGGCTGTTACATCAGCCTGAATTTGCGCACTCGATGCAATCTTCAGATCGTCGCATTTCAGACTGCCTTTTTGCTTACCTTCAATAACGATCTTCTTGGCTGACAATACACCATCGACGGATCCGCCGATCTGAAGGGTGATTGTTTCAGCGCTGACATCCCCAACCACACGGCCTTTGACCTCGATGCCACCCGCATCTGAGTTAAGATTGCCTTCAATTATCAGATCTTCTTCAATGATTGAGCTTGCCACGTTGGGATCCTTTAGCTGAGATTTTGGGGACACTAGTTTGGATTTCAGCCTTTGACCACCATCGCTGAAAAGTGAACTGTTCCGTTAAACACAATGGATCACGCCCGCGCACAACAACTGGTATCGCAAGGATCCTGCCGGTGCTCATTGCGCAGCTTTTGATCGAGTCTTCGTGCTGGAGATGTTGGATTGGTATCCGGCGGCGTTTTCCAGTCCTTCAGCTCTTCCTACCCTGTCTGGACGGTCTTATGGTCGCTTCGAACCCGATATTCTTTCAGGAGCGCTCGATGCCGTTTCCAGATCATGTATTTCGACATGCGCCCGCTTTGCGTGGAAGAATTACGCCACCGGATACGTCGGAGATGCGGTTTGGGTACGAACGTTTCGCTGAACTTGACGAGCAAGCACTGGAAGAAGGTTGGCCGCCCGGGTGGCGTATGGACCATGAGGACCGTGAGGCCAATCGGCAAGAGACCCTCGCCGGCCGCTTGAAAACGGACCTTTGGGTGTTTGCTTACGGCTCGCTCATTTGGGACCCAGCTGTACACGTTGCGGAGTACCGACGCGGACTTCTTCAGGGCTGGCACCGTAGCTTCTGTATGCGCTTGGAAGGCGGGCGGGGCAGCCACGGCTGCCCTGGGTTGATGGCCGCCTTGGATGAAGGCGGGCAATGTGACGGCGTTGTCTTCAGAATAGCGGCGGGCCTGGTAGATCAGGAAACAAAGTTTCTGTGGCATCGCGAAATGTTTGCCGGTGCTTATGAGCCCCGTTTCCTAGAGGTCGATACACCGCAAGGTTCGGTTGAAGCTCTCGTATTCGTTATGGATCGAAGCAACCGTCGGTTCATGCCACACCTCGACCAAGAAGAGGCGGCGAAGATGATCGCCGTAGCCGAAGGCGTTCTTGGGTCGAACTTCGACTATCTCCATTCCCTCGTCGACCACTTGAACGAACTGGGCATTGAAGACCGCGAACTGCGTCGATTGCTCGAACGGACCCGTGCGTATCGATGAATTTCGATCAGGGCTCACTGCTCTCAATAGATGGCTCGCAATAAATATCCGTTCCAGGCGACAACGTTAAAACAAGTACGGCCCAAAGCCGAAATCTATTAGCTAACCAAATTGCTACGATCGCAAGCCTCATTGGAGCCACTCGCGGAGCAATAGATGGCAGGGTGCCTGGCGTGTCGCATCCTGCTTGCGGGACGCGTTGGCAGACGATATTCTGCCCCCAGGCCGTTTGAGGCGGCCGCCCGGTCCGCGGAAAGCTGTCATCGGCACCTCTCAACGACTGTGTGAAATCCACATCGGTTTCTCAGCCCGGATTAGCGGACCGACGGGCATTGGAGGGAAAACCGATGACCAAATCAATCGATCAACTGCGTCGAGACGCCAAGGCTTTGGGCAAAGCTCTGGCGGATGGCGACAAAGGCGAAATGCTGCGCGTCCACGGCATTGTCGCAACCCCCGCAAACGGGGTCTACAAACACGCAGATTGTCTGCATGTCATCGCGCGCGAGACTGGGTACGCTTCTTGGCCGGCATTGAAACTTGCCGTGGAAACACAAGGCATGGATCGCGCGCAGAAACAGGGACGACTGCGTTGGGCGCTTTACAACGGCTCAAAAGAGACGATCGTACATTTGCTTGCGGATGAGCCGGACCTTGCCGAGGGTCAGGTGCCTTTGCTCGTCGCCCTCTATGACGTGGCAGCGATGCGCGAGATCCTCGTGCAGGATGCTGGTGCTGCGGCGCGCGAATACCCGCCGCGGAGACCGATGTGTCATCTGGCGTTTTCGAGATACCTGGGGATGAATCCCGAGAAAGAACCCGAGATGCTTGCCATGGCGGAATTGCTTGTCGAACACGGGGCAGACGTGAATGACAGTTACGCCTTCGCCTCCGAAACAGATCACCGCTTAACCGCACTCTACGGCGCCATCGGCCATGCAGACAACATGCCGTTGGCCAGGTGGCTGTTGGAGCATGGGGCAAATCCCAACGACAATGAATCCCTCTACCATTCCACGGAACTGGGCCATACCGAAGGTCTTCGTTTGTTGCTGGACCATGGCGCCAACCCGAAGGGAACAAATGCATTGCCGAGGGCGATTGACTTCAACCGCACCGATGCTGTTCGGCTGTTGCTGGAACACGGTGCTGATCCCAATGAAGGCATCAATCCTCATCCGCCGGGTGAACCTTCCTTGGTGATCCCCGCCTTGCAACAGGCGGCCCGGCGTTTGGCTTCGGGCGAGATCGCTCGGCTTTTGTTGGAGCATGGCGCGAACCCGAATGCTGTCAGTCGCGGCCATTCCCCCTATGCCTTTGCCCGCATCTTCGGAAACCGGGATGTAGCGGCAGTCCTAGAAAAGGCAGGTGCATCCACGCAGTTGACGTTGATCGAAGAGCAACTTGCACGGGCAGCGGACGCGACGTCGAAGGAGGACGACCAGATCGACATGAATGCCCTGTCGCAAGAGATGAGGTTTCTTCTTTGCCGCCTCGTCTGGCGCGAAGGAACTTTGCCTCATATGCAGCGTTTGGTCGATATTGGCTTTGACCCAAATCTGCCGGACGAGATGGGAATGCCGCCCCTGCACCTTGCCGGTTGGGAAGGAATGCCCGACGTCACGTCGTATTTTCTGAGCCAGAACCCGGACCTGAACCACACAAATGCCTACGGAGGGACACTACTGTCAACGATTGTTCACGGGTCCGAAAACTGCCCGCAAAAGGCGCAGCGCCATCACATCGAATGCGCGCGCCTGGCACTGGAGAACGGTGTGGCGCTTCCGCGAAAGGCCTCGCAATTCGCAACCGTACCCGAGATGTCTGCTTTTCTTGCTGATTGGGCAGAAGCGCATCCCCTGCAAGTCACGGAACACGGGGTCGCTTAAGGCTCAAAGCGATTGCGCCAGACGTACAGGCTGGCGCAGCCAGATTGCCTAGTGTCACTGCACCCTAATAGATCAGAATCCGTCGCAAAATTATCCTGTGATATCAATGGATAGCTGTACCCCTAATTTCCGTACTGTACCGTTAATTGCAATATTGTACCTTTAATTGCCAGACGGTCGAACCTGTGGAC
>JBCDBQ010000748.1:0-3524 GCA_039183375.1 Pseudomonadota bacterium | reverse complement strand
GTTCTCGGTGGTGACGGAAACAATTTTTGCTTGGCCGGGAATGGGCAAACTACTAATTGAGTCAATTCAACAGCTCGATCGACCGGTGATCGTGGCATATCTCATTATTATCGTGTTGTTCTTCGTCTTCATCAATTTCCTGGTAGATGTCTTGTACTCCGCATTGGATCCGCGGGTTCGTCTGGGAGGGCAATAGTCATGAGCTCTGCAATGGACGGCCCCAAGACGATAGAGAGCAACTCCGAGGAAGCTGCCGATCCCGCTTCCAAGTCCGCGGGCGACAAGCCATCGACCTACCAGATCGCAGTGACGTCCAAGAGACCTTGGCGGATATTTGCGTCGGAGTTTTGCGCCAGCCCTGTTGCCGTGTTTGCGTTCTTCCTGCTCGCGGCAATCATCCTACTGGCGCTGTGTGCTCCGCTGATTTCTCCCCAGAACCCTTACGATCTTGGCCAAGTTGATGTTCTTGACAGTCGCCTGCCCCCCGGCGAGGTGAGTATGTCGACCGGTATGACTTTTTGGCTCGGAACAGACGGTGCGGGCCGTGACATGCTCAGCGGTATCCTATACGGGCTCAGGACATCGCTTGCGGTCGGCGTATTCTCAGGTTTACTGGCCATGGCGATCGGTACGTCAGTCGGCCTGGTTGCCGCCTACGCCGGTGGTCGTGCCGAAATGCTGATCATGCGACTAGTCGATCTACAGCTCTCGTTCCCGGCGATCCTGATCGCATTGATGCTGGTTGCCGCTTTGGGCAAAGGGGTCGACAAGATTATTGTCGCACTGGTGGTGGTCCAGTGGGCCTATTACGCACGAACTGCTCGAAGTGCGGCGATCGTCGAATTGCAGAGAGAGTATGTTGAAGCGGCTCGCTGCTTGAACTTCAGTCACTCGCGAATAATCTTCAATCACATTTTACCCAACTGTATGCCACCACTGATCGTCGTTGGGACCGTCCAGACAGCAAGTGCGATTGCACTGGAGGCCACTCTGTCCTTCCTCGGTGTTGGTTTGCCGCAGACAGAGCCATCGCTTGGTTTGCTTATCTCGAATGGCTTTGAATACCTGCTCTCTGGTAAATACTGGATCAGCACATTTCCCGGGGTCGCACTGTTGCTGACGATTATGTCGATCAATCTCGTTGGCGACCAGTTGCGTGATGTCCTCAACCCGCGGTCGCGTTAATGGGCGACGTGAGCAATAGACTGACTCAATAGGCGAGCAAGCAAGTGACCATTCGATCTCAGGCTTCTAGCTTCCTGGGTTTTCAATCAGCAAGCTCATCGCGCCGCTACAAACCCAACTGTCATTTGAGCGACCAAAAGTAGTACGCTAATCGCTATGGCGCACGACACAAATTGAATATGATAAGCGTCGCGACAGTTTCATTTGGGAGGAGATGATCATGAAGAAGCTGAGTATTTCAGACTGCATCAACGATAATTGTCCGTGGTCAGGAAAACCGGTGTCTGCTGACTCACTGACGGTCTATCAGGGACAGGTCGTTGGATTCTGCAACACTGGCTGTCGAGACAAGTTTGAAAAAGCGGTTGGACAATTTGACAAGCTACTGAAGCCGGGAACAAGCCAGTAATGTTGTGAGCTTACCACCGGTAGGCAATCATTGAGCTTGATGATCGTGACTTTGGCAGCACCAACTCACAGCGTGCGCGTTACAAATCTGATTGTTCTCAGCTTGAGGCCTGCGCCAACGCAAGGGCTGCGCTGATCAGTGCGACATGTGCGAAAACGAAAACGGTGCACCTGCTCCAGATGGACATGATGGTTCTCGATCCTTGGTTTGATGTTATCTCCTGCTTCTAAGTCGCAGTCAGGATCGATTTGGTTCAATCGAGAGTTTAAGACGCTGTCGCGCTGTGAGCTGAGTAATGCAGCCGACGATCGAGCAACGTTAACTATGAACGACCTTGGCCATGTGCAATTTGGGCAGAGCATCAGGTTTTTGCCTGACCCACTCCTAACCTTGTAGCGCGTTCGAACGCACCGGACCGTTGTCTCTCCAACTCTAATCGGTCGGCCAGTTCCGAGCACTCCAAAAGACGCATGCCATGCGTTTCCGGGAATAGGCGGCCGGCTTGCGCCAATCCGCTGTAGCGGGCGGCAACATGCATTTTTTTGTTCACTTGATGCGGTTGCGTTTGGTTAAGGTTTTCGATGGTTGTGTCGCCGGTTAGTGTGATGGCACCGTCGCGTGCAGCTGCCTCGACAAGTCCAAGTCCGGCCTTGGTCCGAACAATCATGGCGTTAGTTCCTGGATCGGATTTCGCAAGTTCTCGATCTGGGCTGCCACCGGGCCAATTATCGGCAGCAGCTATGTCAGCCCCCTCACCGATACCATCAGGGCAAACCTTACAACGGAAAGGCAGCGACCAACTGCTCTCATCTTCACCCCACATATCCAGATAGTCGAAATCGTGGACTTCGCCAGACTGCGTCTGGATCGTGGTTGGACCAGGACATCCGCGCCCACGGTAACGCAAGGACTTGATAGTAGACCGGCTCATGCCGTTTGATGCCAAGAACGCGTCCATAGACGAGGTCGGCATAAAGCCACCACAGACCGGGGCGAGCCAGTACTTGATGTAGCGATCCACACGCGCATCGAGATGCGCAAGGTTTCGAACGGCATTGAGATCACACGGTTTGGCAATGATGGCAAAAGGTTCATTCTGGTCGAGAATAGCATCCATCTGGCTCAGAACGTCGGTCGGCCCGTAGCGCGAACCGGCAGCGGTTTGAACTTCGTCGGGTGTTCGCGACAGAGTCATCTCACCGAAAGTCGGATCATCTGTGCTGGCCTTGACGTGGAGAACAAACGCAACGCTTTGGCTGCGAACCAAGTACTGCGCAAGCGCTGTCAGCACGCCACCGGTTGAGCCTTCGTATCGCACAGCATTCATCGCAGCATAACCCAGCACGAGGCGATGGTAAGCACCCCAAACGACATCTTGATGTGGTGCATTCGAGATCTCATGCTCTGGCAAACCTTCGACCCGTGTCCCAGGGCATGTCGCGTAGACCTTGTCGACATCCTCTTCGCTCAGTTTCCCAGTAATCCGCGGTCGTAGCTCGCCATCTTGATCTTTGGTCATAACAACTTTGGCTTGACCGCAGACCGATTGGCAAAGACCGCAGCCGATGCACAGGCCATCTTTCAGAATACGCAGAAATCTCTCTTGAGGTGTCATTGGACGTCCCGAATTCGCGCAATGAAAGTGTTGTTTCAATAGCCTCGACCAACGCCGCTAAATTAGCGTTACACCCGAAGACTGTTGCTATACGCACTTTCTTGCGATTGCGAGCGCCAAAACGAGCGTCACGAGATGTTATCCATCGCCGCGCCCAGGCCGCTCAGACAACAAGCTTTCTTTGCCTGCGCGTCCCGACCATTCCTGCGCATCTGCAGGCACTTCGCCCTTTGCGGTAATGTTCGGCCAGATGTCCGCGAACCGCGTATTGATTGCAAGCCACTTCTCCAGCCCGGGTTCAGTGTCCGCCTTGAT
>JBCDBQ010000747.1:0-3526 GCA_039183375.1 Pseudomonadota bacterium | reverse complement strand
GGTGCCATTCTCCGCGCACTGAGTCAGGATGTACTCAATGTCGGCAAACGTGTTCTTGAAGAAACCTGACTTTGAGCCCTCAAGGTAGGTCCGCTCCCAATCGAACTTGAACTCTTTGAACCTGTTCAACATCGGGTATAGACCGAAATTCATCGTCCCCATATTGAGGCTGGCCACTTCCGGTTTGAAGTCGATGGCTGGCTGTGCACGTTCCTCAACCGTCATGGTCATCGCGCCACCCGTAGTGATGTTGATAACAGCCGGTGAGCGTTGCTTGATGACTTTCAGGAACGGTGAAAATGCATCCATCGATTGGTCGGGCTTTCCGGTCTCGGGGTCGCGTGCGTGAAGGTGCACGATCGCAGCGCCGGCCTCCGCAGCACCGATCGCCGCATCCGCAATCTGTTCGGCCGTGATCGGCAGGTGCTCCGACATGGTCGGTGTGTGAATGGAACCGGTGACGGCACAGGTGATGATGACTTTGTTTGATTTGGCCATGTGATTGCCTCCCTAGGAAATTTGCTTCGACTGATTATTCGTATGACCTTTGCGCACGCTTATGTGCGACGAGCGCCGCCAAACGATCATCGCGCCAGCGGCTCTTTGCGAGCACCTCATCAGTGGATGGTTTGCGAGCCCAGTCTTCGAGGACACGTGCTCGGTTCTCCTCACTCCAGATCTCCGGCGTTACCGGCGGAGCAGACAGGCCGTGCATTGTCTCTGCAAAACGGTCGAAGTAGTCAGCCATACCGGCAGGAGCGTTCAGCTCGATTGTCTCAAACGGCCCCATGAACGACCATCTCAAACCAAGTCCATGTGCAATTGTCTTGTCGAGGTCGTCGGCAGTGCAATAGCCCTCGCCAACCAGCCGGAGGGCTTCGGCGACGAGTACCGCCTGCATGCGGTTGAGAATGAACCCGTCGACTTCCCTTTTGACCTCCACTGCAACCTGGCCAACCGAGTCGTAGATCTCGCGGGCTCTTTTTACGACATCCGGCGATGTCCAAGGCGCGCCACACAGTTCGACGATGGGGACGACGTGGGGCGGGTTAACCGGGTGTGCAATCAGGCAACGTTCGCGACCTTCAAGGCTCTCGGTAAATCGTGAAGCGACAATCGCGGAGGATGACGATGCCAGAATTGCTGACTGTGGGGCTGTGGCATCGAGTTGCTTGAAAAGTTCAATCTTGGCTTCGACGCGTTCCGGGCCGGACTCTTGGACAAGTTCGACACCATCAAGGGCTTCGTCCAGCGAGCTTGCAGCTTTCACGCGTTTGGCAGCGCCGCCCGGATCATCAACCAGGCCGTGGCCGGCCAGGTCGTGCAATGACGCCTCGATCAACCCAGGTGCTGCTTGAAGTGTGGCGTCGTGCGCATCATAGATCGAGACATCCCAGCCGGCACGGGCAAACACGTTTGACCACGCACGGCCGATCAGGCCGACACCGACGATACCGACTCGCGGCATAGTTTCCTCCCCAAATACATTGATCGCGTGAATGCAAGTTAGCACGGCATTGGGATGCCGTAAGTCCTACAATTGAGCGCGCCATCGTTTTATCGCTCTTCTGTCGAGCGCATTGATCTCCATACTTGCAAATCTGCTGCTTCTCTGTCTTTGCTCGAACTTCATAAAGAGGAGATGCCGATGTCCTGGGAGTTATGGTTCGCTTTTGTCCTGGCCAGCACAGCAATGCTCGCTATTCCCGGGCCGACCGTAATGCTGGTTGTCAGCTATGCGCTCGGGCGCGGCAAACACACCGGATGGGCGACTGTGCCGGGCGTGACGCTCGGCGATTTCACCGCCATGACCATCTCTCTGCTGGGGGCTGGTGCGGTGCTCGCGGCCTCGGCCACGCTGTTTACCGCACTGAAATTGATTGGTGCCGCCTATCTTATCTGGCTGGGCATCGGTTTGTGGCGCGCCAAGCCGAAGTTAGCCACACCGGAGGAACAAGCTTCCGGAGGCAGTGGCTGGTCGATGTTTCTGAGTGCCTATGTAGTCACAGCTCTTAATCCGAAAGGGATCGTCTTCTTCGTAGCCTTCGTTCCACAGTTCATAGATCCAACAAAACCAGCCTTGCTTCAGTTTGCGATCCTTGAGGCCACCTTTCTGACGCTCGCTGCCATCAACGTTGCCATATGGGCGGTACTGGCCGGACAATTGCGCGAGACATTCAAGCGGCCTTCAACATTGGCGATCGTCAATAAGATTGGTGGCAGTTTCCTAATTGGCGCTGGGCTGCTGACGGCAACCGTGAGGCAAGGCGACTAGTCACCACCACGCAATCGCAAATAAGAGGAGACAGAGAAGTGGACTTGGGCATCAAGGATTTGCGCGTTCTTATCACGGCCGGTGCATCCGGAATTGGTCTTCAGATGACAAAAGCGTTTCTGGCAGAAGGCGCGAAGATTCACACCTGCGATATCGATCGCGGTGCACTTGAGGCTTTATCTGCTGACCAGCCAAGTGTGACATGGTCCGTTTGTGATGTCGCGGATCGAGAGCAAGTTGCAGCCATGATGGAGGATGCACTTCGCGAGCTGGGTGGTTTGGATTGTCTGGTGAATAATGCCGGAATTGCTGGTCCGACCGGGCGTGTCGATGAAATTGATCCAGACGAGTGGGACCAGTGTCTGGCGGTCTGTATCACAGGGCAATTCAATTGTACGCGGCTCGCCGTGCAACACCTCAAGGCCAGTCAGAACCCATCGATCATCAACTTGTCTTCAGCGGCCGGCCGGTTCGGCTTTCCGCTGCGCTCGCCTTATGCAGCAGCCAAGTGGGGCGTCGTTGGTTTCACCAAGACATTGGCGGTGGAGCTTGGCGAGAACGGTATCCGCTGCAATGCCATTCAGCCGGGGCCGGTTGACGGAGAGCGGATCCGGCAGGTGATCGACGCGAAAGCACGGGCTGCCAACATTGGTTTCGATGAGATGCAGGAGCGTGTTCTCGCCAATGCATCGATAAAGAGCCTGATCCCACCGCAGCAGTTGGCCGATCTTGCAGTTTATCTCTCGTCACCGCGCGCCAACACGATCTCGGGTCAGGCGTTTGCGGTTGACGGTGACATGCAAAGCCTGGCCTGAGAACCTTGTAAGCTGGCTTATGCGAGGCGCGCTTCCAGCGCTTCGACATCTTTGATCCAGGCGTCGAACTCGTCAGTATCTTGCCAGAGATCACGCAGTTCGGAATTCGACTTAATGCGCCCGATAGCGCCTTTGGCAAGCACAAGGTTTTCTGGTGTGGCGACCTCGCCCGCGTACTTTGCAAGCGCGGTCAGCGCGTGTTCTGAGAGATTTGATTGATCACCCGTCTTGGTGGCAGCAACAATCTCTGCTGCGGCGAGAGCTTCGCAGGCTTCCGGCGCCTCCAACTCGTCGATGTCGTTGAGTGCGGCATCGAGTGTTGTTTTGATGGCTTCTGCACCAGCCTCTTCAAACTCGGCGACCCAATCCATTGCGTCGTCATTGTCGAAGCTTTTCAATCCCCAAGCACCCATGGCTCATCCTCCGGGTTTTGCTT
>JBCDBQ010000746.1:0-3527 GCA_039183375.1 Pseudomonadota bacterium | reverse complement strand
TCAACATGCAATGACAAGCCGTGCTCTCGGCACAGACGGGCAGCCTCCTGAACCGGCTGAAGACTACCCGTTTCATTGTTGGCCATCTGTAAAGTAACAAGCCTGCGCTGCTTCTCATCAGAGAGATGAGACGCAAACTCAGGAATCTGCCCAACAGCTAATTGGCCATTCGAATCGACATCGAGGTCAATAACTTGAGCGCCCGACGAACGTGCCGACGCCAAAACGGAGTCATGCTCGATCTTGGGCAGAAGGATCGTATCCCAGTTTCTGGCGAGAGCCCAGGCATTCGCCTCCGTCGCACCACTGGTAAACACGACGTTGCCCGGGTTCGTCCCAGCAAGGGCCGCTACTTTCTCGCGGGCGTCTTCGACGATCTTACGTGTATTTCGGCCTTCGCCGTGCACAGACGAAGGATTACCCGTTGCATCCATCGCCTGCAGCATCATCTCGCGTGCCGCCGGCAGCAATGGCGCCGTCGCGTTGTAATCGAGATATGTCCGCGACATGCTCATTCAGCCGCCAGCCCTTCAGTATCCGCTTTCAGCGCACGCGGCATCACGTTGGCCTGCAATGCTGGACCACCATTGACGACGTCCTGCAATGAGACATCGCTCAGGAAGTTCTGGATGTGCCGGCTGAGGGCAGCCCAAAGCCCATGTGTAAGGCAGCGTTCTTCACCGACGCAGCCGATGTTGCTCCCAGCAATACAGCGGGTCATCCGCGTAGGCTCATCAACGGCTGCAAGGATTTGCGACACAAAAATGGATTCTGCCGGCGACGAGAGCTGATAGCCGCCACTACGTCCGCGTACACTTTCTACAAGTCCGGCATGCCGCAGCTGACCAAACAAGCGACCCAGGTAGGCTTCTGAGAGCTCCTGACGTGCAGCAATCTCGGATAAGGCGACTGAACGCTGGTCTCCATGCTTGGCCAGATCGGCCATAGCCATTACCGCGTAGCGCCCTCGCGTATTCAGTTCCACGGTCCCAAACCTCGGCTTCGCACATAGGCTTCAGCGGACGGCTGCAACTTTCAGCCAACCCCCTCTTGCAAACACCCGGAGCAATTGTGCTAGAAGGTCGCTCCCGCACACCATTGTGCGCGACGGTCTCTTGTGCTGTTTCGAATAGTTCTAATCTGAGCGGAATATGGAAATCCCAACCGCAGGAGTCAAGATTAATTCCACTGCCCTTGCGTAATAATTCCGCGGCACGTTCGTGCATGCCCATCGACATGCCCGTTGAAGTCCCCCAAATGCTCGGTTTGGGGCCAGAGCACCAAATAATCTGACAACAACAACTCGCCGGTTATCAAGCCAATGCCCGAACTCATTATCAATGGCCCAGTGGGCCGTCTCGAAGCCCGTTACCATCACGAGCCCGATCCCAGAAGCCCATTGGCTTTGATCCTCCACCCGCACCCGCAATTCGGCGGCACAATGAACAATCAGGTGGTCTACCATCTGTATTACACCTTCGTTGAACGCGGTTTTTCTGTATTGCGCTTCAACTTCCGCGGTGTTGGGCGCAGCCAGGGCTATTTCGACAATGGCCCGGGAGAACTGGCCGACGCGGCAACGGCGCTAGACTGGATGCAGATCGCCAAACCAGATTCGAAAGCATGCTGGATTGTTGGCGTATCTTTCGGCACGTGGATTGCCATGCAGCTGTTGATGCGCCGGCCGGAAATTGACTCTTTCATCTGCGTTGCCCCACCGGCAAACCTCTATGATTTCTCTTTCCTGGCGCCGTGCCCGGCATCCGGACTGCTGGTGAACGGCGACCGCGACCGCGTGGTCCCCTCTGCATCCGTGGCTGAGCTATCCCAGAAAACCAAGGTGCAGAAGGGCATTATCCTACAACACGACATTATTCCGGAGGCCAATCACTTCTTTGAAGGCGAAGCTCCGATGGCTGCCCTGCAGGATAGTGTTGGGAATTATGTCGACACGCGCATGGTCGACATCCTCAAGAACAAGTCGGACGATTAGACAATTCGACCAACCTGATTAATGGCGGCACTTGCCAAGCCGGCTGGGACATGGCTGGATCAACATCTCACAACCGTCGAAAGGCAGACGAGATGTTGATCGCAGTCGTTCAGATCCCACGCAGTTCACCCAAGCCGGCAAAAGATGCTGCGGTCGCCCGCGGCCTCGATTCCGCTCCCATCTATCGCGATGTCAAAGGCCTGATCCGCAAAGACTATCTCAACGGAGAAGACTGCGGTGGCGGGGTCTATCTGTTTGAATCCCGCGAAGCGGCCGAAGAGTGGTTCAACGACGACTGGTGGGGCTGGATTGAAGAGCGTTTCGGTGCTCGCCCGACACTGACCTTCTATGACCAATACGTCACGGTCGACAATGCGGCAGGCGAGGTGCGCGTAGACGGCAAAGCCGTTGATATCGGCAAAGGCACCGAAGCTGCCGAGTAAAACCCAGCAATTCGATCTATCGTCAGTTAGATCAATCTAGCGAGCTGACGGCACGGTCCGCCACTAGCGATTAAGAGCCAGTCTCTCATCACTGTGTACCAAAGACACTGCTCCTCCAATCTGAAGAGCTCCGGCCTATGCTTGATGAAGGTTGCTTCTTTGGCTTGGGTTGTGCGCGCTGGCTTGCCGTCACGGTCTTGCGCAAGCCCTTTGCGACCTTAGGCTTACTAGTCTTTGTCTTTGGTTCAGGAGTGCCATCTAACCGCCGCCGATAGCGTGCCACGAGATCTGAATCCGCACGATGCGGTGATGTCGTCTCGAGATGGACCACCCGATAGCCACCCTTGGCGAGGCGGTTGAGGATTTGCGGGAGTGCCCGGACAGTCACCAACTTGCTATCGTGAAACAGTAGAATGCCGCGGCCGCGACGGCGCAACTGCGCCATGGTCGAACTAATGACCCGGCTGACCCCATAACCGCGTGTATCACCGGAATCGATATCAATCGATATGGACGCGATGTCTTGTGATTTCACATAGGCGAGAGTCTTTTTGGATTCAGCGAGATAGGGAAACCGAAAGAGCGGTGCAACGCGCGGTCCAATGACAGCCTCGAGTGCAGCAAAGCCCTTCCCGATTTCGCGTTTACTGCGTGCGAGGCCGGCCCGTCTCAGGTTTGGGTGGCTCCAGGTGTGTCCGCCAATGGTGTGTCCACGCGCAAGCGTATCGCGCAGGATTCCTGGTCGGATCAATGCCATGCGACCGACCGGGAAAAAGGTCGCTTTCACACAGTGTTCCTGCAGCGCGCCGAGAATGACATTGGTTCGGCCAGCGATCGGTCCGTCATCAAAGGTTAAGATAACCTCCTTATCGCGAAGCAGCTGCGTCTCGCCATAACTAACAGATCCATGCGCCACGCCGCCATCAGTATCAATCGTTATGGTACGCCCCGTCTGCAGTTTGCCGGGGCGGTTGGGTGTGCATGCAATAGTTGCCGTCGCAGCAGTGAGCGAGATGATCAACGTTACGAGACCGATTGATCCATGCATCTGGCAGAAAACCCTCTCTGTTGGCACGAGCCGCGATCAAGAT
>JBCDBQ010000745.1:0-3536 GCA_039183375.1 Pseudomonadota bacterium | reverse complement strand
TGGCTGATCAGTTGGACTCCAATGTTGCTGCGATTATTTTGCCTGTACGCTCTACTGTTTGTATCGATTCCGCTTGCGAGCGCCCAGAGTGGCAAGCGCTTTGCGCTGCTCATCGGCAATCAGAGTTATACCGAAGCTGTCGGGCCGCTGAAGAACCCTCACAATGACGTCAGGCTCGTCGGCGATGCTCTGAGAGAATTAAATTTTACCGTGACCGAGATCAGAGATGCCGACTACCGTCGGATGGACACTGCGATCAAGCGTTATGTCATGCGTGTGCGGCGCGCGGGGCCAAACGCTATCAGTTTCGTCTACTATTCCGGACACGGCATCGCCAATCCGGACACGAAGGCGAACTATCTCGTGCCGATCGACGTTAAGAAGGCCAGTAACGACGATCTTTGGGTCAACTCCTTCGAGCAGTCGCAAATCGTCGGCCGCCTGCGCGACCGCGCTCCAAACGCAACGCACTACGTCGTATTCGATGCCTGCCGAAACGAACTGAAAGTCACGGGTAGCGCGGCTTCCCAGTTCAAGTCGTTGGGGTCATCCAAGGGCTTTCAACCAGTCCAGAACACGGCCGGCATCCTAATCGCTTATGCTACGGCCCCAGGCCAGACGGCATCAGACCGCGGTGTTGGCGGTGGCGCCTATGCCAAGGCCCTGGCAGCGGAATTGGTTCGTCCCGGTGCCGAGGCGGTGACGATGTTTCGCCGGGTACAGCTGCGCGTCAAAACGGCTATTGGCCAGGATCCTTGGTTGTCGATTCCAACATTACCAGAGGTTTTCCTGGCCGGGCGAAAGACAGTAGAGCTGGACACGGGCGATCGAACTTCGGAACAACTGAAGCGGCTCAGACGACAACTCGAAGCCGACCGCAGGCGGGTTGAGCAAGAGCGACGCGCCCTTGAAGAGAGAGAGCGAAGGCGGTTAGAGGAAGAGACGGCGCGGCAGCGTGCGCTTCAAGAACGCCAGGCCCGAGAACGACAGAACCGACTTCAGATCTGTCAGGTCTACGATGTACGCCCGCCGGATGATTGGCTGGCACTGCGGACCCAGCCGAGTGGGCGGCGGGGGACACAATTGGCCCGGCTACCGCGCGGTACCCGGCTTGAAATGCTCGGTCCACGATCTGGTGCGTGGCGAAAAGTGCGCGCATTCGGACAGGTTGGTTGGGTTTCGTGGCAAAAGAAGAGATGGATCAAGTGTTGACGACACTGGGCGCAAAGCGTCGGGGCACTGCGCTTGCTGTCACCGCGCGCATCTTCCTGTCCATCAAGCCTCACCGGCGGTTCTCGACAATCTCTTCCACCACAACGTCGCGTTCACCTTAAGTGATGCTCGATCTTCATGGCAGGTCGGAAATGATACCACTCTATGGATTGTCCAACTCACGCACGTCTTCAGCGAGAACCAAACTTGGCCCTGTAGTCACTCGGCGGAATACCAAGATGCCGAAGAAAGACTTGTCGAAGCCGCTGCTCATCGCCAAACCCGCATCGGCTGCTCACCAGTTTGAGCGATAGGTCGTTCTTTTGGAGCATGCGTTTGGCTGCATCTAAACGTATCAGTTCAATCGACCTGGCCGGCGGAACACCGACGACTGTCTTGTAGACCCTCGAGAAGTTTCGTCCGCTCATCCGGCATTGACGGGCAAGTGCTTCGACACTGAGATCTTCGTGGAGGTGCTCCGCAATCCAATCATGTAACTCGCCAAACCTGCCAGACTCGTCACCTGCCTGTACCGTGAGCAGACTACTGAACTGAGATTGTCCGCCCGGACGCTTCAAGAAAACGACCAAAGACCTCGCAACATTCATAGCTGTGGCGTGGCCATAATCGGCCTCGACCATGGCTAACGCCAGATCAACACCAGCCGATACACCGGCCGATGTCCAGACCTCTCCGTCACGTATGAATATCGGATCGTGATCCACCATCACTGATGGGAACGCCGAGCCTAAGGCACTGCACGACTCCCAGTGTGTGACAGCCCGCTTGCCATCAAGCAATCCAGCTTCAGCCAATAGGAACGCTCCGGTGCAGATGGATCCAATGCGTCGACATCTTGCTGACAGCCTCGATAGCTTTGAAATCAGGATTTCATCGCGGGCTGCCTCCTTGGCTACACTGCCTCCGACAACCAGCATCGTGTCGACCTTTCTTCGCATGATCGATGAGAGCTTTACAGTCCTGACGTCTGTTCCCGTGTCAGTCGAGACAATGCCACCGGGTTCGGACGCGACGGCGGTCTCATAAAGTCGGTTCCCGTCTGCCTTAGACGTGGTGTCAGCGAATACCTGAAGAGGGCCAGCAAGATCGAATAATTTGATCCCGGGATAAACTATGAAAACGACAAGGGGTGGCATAGCTGTCCTTCAGTCTCGCGAATTGGCATAATTTAATGGATAAATGTCATTTATGCCATGCGATGAACTTCTACAATAGCGTCATAGCTTTAAGAGGAGCTGATGATGAAAACTCTGGATATAACAAACTGCATCAATGACATTTGTCCGTGGTCAGGCAACTCCGTGTCCGCCGACTCCCTTACAACCTACCGCGGCGCTGTTGTTGGGTTTTGCAACCAAGGCTGCCGTGACAGGTTCGAGAAAGCAGTGAGTGAGTTTGAGGCAAAACTCAAGGAACGTGCGGCCAGCTAGATTGCAACCAGCAGCACATTCCCTTTCAAACCGTGCTGCGGTTGCAAGGATCGCGTTCGCTGCAACAGCTCATACTCAGCGAGATGATGCATGAGTAGGTCGCGCAACACCACGCCGGTTGCCAGCCTTGGGGTAGCGGACGCGATCCATCAAGAAGAATCAGCTTTGACCATAGTTATTTTCACTCTGCAGCGCAGGACAAAGACACCAAAGACTGCCAATTGGTCAGTGTTGAGTTGCAGGGGACTGTGTTCGATCCCAATGATGAACGCATCACGGCAGTACTTGACCCACTGAGCGGACAGGATGTGCTCAGAAGCCCCATAGAACAAACGGGCCATCAGCCCACATCAAGATAGTAAATTGTCATGACCAACCTATGCTGCGCTATACTGGAATTATGAAACTGATAGGCCGATACGACTCTCCGTTTGTCCGACGTGTCGGCATCACACTCCATGTCCTTGGACAGCCTTTCGAGCATCTGCCACTGTCACCATTTTCGCAGGCGGCAGAGCTACGAAGGTACGCCACGATCGGCAGAATGCCGGTGTTAGTGCTGGACGACGGCGAGGCTCTAATCGAAAGTGCAGCAATCCTTGACTATTTGGATCAGATGGTTGGTCCGCTTAATGCGCTAGTCCCGACTGATGGCATCGAACGCAGGAACGCGCTGAAAATCCTCGCTTGTGCAACAGCCGCTTGCGACAAGGCGGTTGCCATAAACTACGAACGCCGCCGGCCTACTCAGCTAATCTTCGATGATTGGATCGGCCGATGCCAGCTTCAACTGAATGCCGCTCTATCTGAGCTTGAGGCGGTAAGGCTGCAGCCCCCCAACAACAAGAACCTTCGTCAGATTGACATCACTAC
>JBCDBQ010000744.1:0-3553 GCA_039183375.1 Pseudomonadota bacterium | reverse complement strand
CGTTATTGATACGCTGCACGCTACTCCGCCCGCAGATCCGGAACAGCCTGTCTTAGTGGCTGGCGATCCCGAAGCGGCAAAGCGGGCTGAACGCCTCGACAAGGGAATTCCCATTCCACCGGCACTCGGCACACAACTGCGCGAGGTTTGTGAACGGGCAGGCGTTGATTACGTCCTGTCTGCGAAAGGCTGAGTGATGCTAGCAATCGAGCCGACCGGCGCTGTGCTCGGTGCGGTGGCCACTGGAGTAGATCTATCAAAACCGCTTGATGATGCTTCTTACAATCGGGTGAAGCAGGCTCTCGGTTTGCATGGTGTCTTGTGTTTCCCAGACCAGGCACTTGAACCGCCAGAGCAGGTCGCCTTCGCACGTCACTTTGGTACGCTTGAGATCAATGTTGCAGCAGGCCCATTCACTGAGCCTGATCAGCCCGAGTTAATGATCCTGTCGAATAAGCGGGAGAGCGATGGCAAACCAATGGGGCTCGGGGATGCCGGGCAGGGTTGGCATACGGATATGTCGTACTCTGCCGAGATTGCATTTGCTAACGTGCTCTATGCGTTGGAGGTCCCGCATCGGGAGGGCCAACCGCTCGGCGGTACCATGTTTGCCAACATGCATGCAGCCTATGAGGACCTGCCCGGGGACGTGAAGCAAACTCTGGAAGGGCGGACGGCGGTCCACGATTTTGAGAAGTTCTGGGAGATGATGCGTCAGCGACCTGGTTCGACTCGTGGCCCTCTAACGCCAGAGCAACGGGCAAAGAAGCCGCCGGTTTCTCATCCTGTTTTCATGGAGCACCCAATTACAAAACGGCGCGTTCTATACTGCAATCCGGGTTATGCAGTTCGCATCAATGGCATCCCCCAATCAGACAGCGATGATTTGCTGGCATTTCTTTTTGAGCATCAACTACAGGAGAAATATCGTTACACGCATCGATGGCGCGTGGGTGATCTGCTGATTTGGGAAAATATTGGTACGCTTCACAATGCGATTGCTGATTATGGCCCGGAAGAGCATCGCTATATTCGCCGGTGCCAGGTGATGGCTGATCGTGTTTTCGCTGAAGCAGCCTAAGGAGCCTGCCGATCAGGTAAGGAAGTTGAGCTTTGCACCACCACGTGGCCATGGCATCGAGACGAGGCGGCCGCTCGCTGACAAGGTCAGATAGGCCAGATTTGGCTCTTGGGCGCTAAAGCATATGTTGGTCGGTATCAGGTCTGGTAGATCGATCCGTTCAACTTTTGATCCGTCCGGTGAAACGACCGTCAGACCGCTTGGAATTGTTGCAATGCAGATATTGCCTGCGGCATCGACGGCTAATGAATCGAACAAGCAGTAACCCGGTGGATTTGCCAGTAGCTCACCATGTTCCCAAGGCGCGGGGCCTTTCATTTTCTTAATTGTTCCCGGGGTATCGATATCGAACGCCCATAGCCTGCCGGTTGGTGTTTCTGCAACGTAGAGCCGGTCACCTGCAGGAGAGAGGCCGATCCCGTTCGGACCATCCATCGGCGCAATGACCCGTGAAATAGACGAACCGTCTGCCTTCGCATAGTAGACCCCGCCACGATCACGGGAGGTCAGCCGGGTTTTGCCGTGGTCTGTGAACCAGAAACCACCATGAGCATCAAACACGATGTCATTGGGACCAAGCAATGGTTGGCCGTTGCAGTCCGGATAGAGGACTTCCGTGTGGCCGGATGTGAGGTCGACAACTTCTATCCATCCGAGCCGGGCCTCTTCGCCTGCAAGGCCAGGAAATGTTGAGCCGTTCTTCTCGACAAATGGCATACCGCCATTGTTGCAAACGTAGAGACGCCCGTCCGGCCCGATAGCCAGTCCATTGGGGCCACCGCCTTGCTCAGCGATGACGGATTTCGCGCCGTCTGCTGCGATGCGCGTTACGCGGCCGGCTGCAATTTCAACAAGTATGATTGTGCCGTCCGGCATCGCCACCGGACCTTCAGGAAACTGCAAGCCCGTCGCAATATCGGTAAGTTCCATCATAACAGCTCTTGCTTAGCGCGTTCGCGGAGTTCCGCCTTGCGGATCTTGCCAGACGCGGTCATGGGAAACTCTTCCAGGAAGATGACATGTTTCGGCACCTTGAAGCTGGCAACAGCGCCGCGGCAACGATCAATGATACCTTCGGTGTTAATCTCGGCGCCATCAGCCAGTTTTACGAATGCGACGGGAACCTCGGACAGGCGTTCGTCGGGAAGTCCGACAACGGCGACTTCATGAACTTCGGGTTGCTCAAGCAGCAAGCCTTCGGTCTCCATCGGATCGACATTCTCACCGCCGACTTTGAGCATGTCCTTGTAGCGTCCGAGCAGTCGAAAGTATCCACCTTCCAGCCAGATCCCTGTGTCTCCGGTATAGAACCATCCGTCTTCATCGAAGCAGCGAGCGGTTTCCTCGGGCTTGTTATAGTAGCCGAGCATCACGCTGAAGCCGCGAGCGATCAGTTCGCCCGGTTCGCCAACGGCGCAGTCCTGCTTCGTTGCCGGATCGACAATCCGAACCTCATAGCCAAGGCCGGGATAGCCGGAACTTTCTGCGCGTAGTTGATCACTGTCATTGAGTGCGCCAATACCGGCACCGAGCCAGATCTCAGTCATGCCATAGCCAGAGATTGGTCGCATCGGCGCCATGACCTCCATTCCTCGACGACTGATCGGTGTCGCACTCAGCATGCCTGCTGCGAAGATGCCTGTGCGAAGGCTGGAAATATCGCGCGGCTTGGCGACCTGGGCCTCGGTTAAGGCCTTGAGATGTGCCTCAAAACCATGCGCCATCGTGGCGCGTTCACGGGCGATGAGATCGAGGCATTCGTCCGGGTCGAACGTCGCTGTCACGATTTGCTTGGCGCCTGTCACGATCGTCATCATCAAACCTTCGGAGAAGCCAAAGGCGTGAAACAAGGGCAGGTAACTCAGGACAATGTCGTCGGGTGTGATTGCAAGGCGATAACCGCGCTCTGCCACGTTGCGAATAATCTTGTGGGAATGAACGACGCCTTTGGGGTGGCCTGTGGTGCCGGACGTATACATGATGAAGACGGGGTCATCCGGGTCAACGCGTGCGGCACGCTCTTGGAGCTGGTGATCTGTGATTGCGGCCGCCGCTGATTTGGCCGTCTGCCAGTCAGCGGTACCTCTATAACTGCCTTCACCCAGAATGATGACCTTGCGCAGTTTCGGAAAATTCAAGTCGTTGATGGTGTCGCCGGTGTCGGGCAGTTGGATGACTTCCTTCGCCATGGCGAGGTAGTCGATAGGGCCGGACTGATCATGAGTGATTAAGAAGGCGCTGTCCGATTGATTGAGGACATAACCGATATCGCGATTGCGGAAGCGCGTATTGAGTGGAACGGCAACGGCACCTATTCGTGCTAACGCGAAACTCAGGAAGACCCAGTCATCAGAATTCGTGAGCCACAGGGCGACGTGATCGCCATGTTCAACGCCTTCCGCAATCAGAGCCTTGGCGGCAATATCCACCTGCTCTTTCATTTCAGAGAATGAGTAGCGGCGGTCTTCAAAT
>JBCDBQ010000743.1:0-3562 GCA_039183375.1 Pseudomonadota bacterium | reverse complement strand
GCCGCGATGAAGTCCTTCGTGCTCTCTCGAAACTCAGAGAAGCTGATTTGATGATGGCCTTCGTATTTGATTTTCGCAGCTGGTCGCTCCAGGACCCTCTTTGGATCTACAGGCTGACAGTAGAGGCAGCGATTGGTGAGATAGTGCAGCAGTGTGAGGGGCAGGATACCGGCAAAGTGGCGGGCCTGCGTCGGGTAAAATCGGCTGAGCGCCAGGTGAGATGCAATTTCGAATAACGTGCGCTTGTAAACAACCGGGGTGCCGTTTACTCCGAGAGGGGAAAACAGGGTGATGCCTGGAAAGCCCTCTGTCGCGCGATAGAACGGCAGTTGCACACTGCGTCCAACACAGTCCCGTTGACAGGCAAGGGCCAGGCCGGTGAGATGCACGGCATCATGATCGGGGTGGCCACCCTCCCATGCCGGTAGAATGATCCTCTCGATCTGTCGAGCACCGACAATCTGATCCAGGCTATTGAGAGCACGAGGGAGATGTCGAAACAGTGCGCCGTCAGGCAATCCATAAATCGTTCCGGCAAAGACAATCTGCTCTTCACGAACACCGAACGCGGCAAGTGCCGCGACGGTTTCCTTGTTGCGGACTTCACTATCAACACCACCGTCGACTTTCCCGTCTGTCAAAAACACAAAAAGTTGGCTGCGTTGATCCCGTTGCCCGGACTCAATCAAGTGAACAGCCGAAAACTCATCGTCTTGATGAGCGAGCAGGAACAGATCATCAATCTTGTTGTCGCCGTCATGATCGGTCATGTCTCGCAGCGGCTCCGAATGGCAAAGGCCAACTGATTTGCGGACGTTTTGCCTATTGCGACGGGGATTGCAGAATTGCTTCAACGATAGTCTGTACTGCTAAAGCGTCATTCAGGCTCGCAAGATTCGTCGTCTCCCCGCGCGTCATTGCTGCCACCTTGTCAAGCTGCCGCTCGAGGATGCGCGGTCTGGCAATTTCGTTCGGCACGGCATCCGGCGGAGCCTGCCATTCGCCATCTATCTCGCGCTCGGCAATGGCCCAATCGCGCAGGCGGATGCGCCCCTTCGGACCCGAAACGGTCCATGTGTTGTGATCAGGTTTCTCGGTGGTTCCAACGGTTCCGGCGAGTGAGACGGGCATACTGCCGGCCGTCAACGTGGCGGAGATGTTGCGCTCGCTACGGTCGGCATCCGGATAGGCGCAAGTCGCTGTGTGAAGTTTTAGAGCGCCGAAGAAGCGTTGCGAGAGAAACAGAAAATGGCTGCCGACCTCGCGTGTGAAACCACCCTCAACACGACCATCAAGCCAGCTGATGGCATCCATCTGCCAAGCGCGTGGCCACGTTGGAAATGCCAGTTCGACATCGACTCGTTCCGGCTGTCCAATGACATCATCTGCCAACCATCGCTGGAGGTAATCGCCAGCAAATGATGACGCAAATGGGAAGTTGACACCGGCGCGCATGCCGTTCGACGTCAGTGCGTCAACGGCGGTCTTTGTTTCTTCGACGTTCGTTGAGAGCGGTTTTTCGCACAGTGCAGCTCGCCCGGCTTCGCAGCACTGACTGAGATAGGACAGATGGCTTGAAGGGGGGGAGGCGATATGGAGGCAGTCCGAGGCGGCAATAACGTCAGCAGCGCTGCCAAACGTCGTCAGATTTGGATCGATATCATGTAGCTTAGCTGCTGTCGCTCCACTCGGATCGTAAGCACCCGTGACCGTAATGACGGACTTGTCGTGATTGAGAGCGGCGCGCAAAAGGCGCTCGCCCATAATGCCGAAACCGATAAAACCAAGTCGTGTGGCCATGAAGTCCATTCTCCGCAGTAGCGCGTTCTGTCGCCAATCAATCTCTCGTCGGATATCAGTGCCAGCCAAATTCTGCAATCTCCGGGCCTGAATGACCAGACTTCGGGCGACGGGTAGCGATAGGCAGATAGAGAATGATCAGATCCATATTCGAAAAGGGCTGGTTTGGATCTGCAAACTAAAGTGAAATGGGCGCCAATCAAGTGCACAGACGGCATGGCGGGCAATCCGGCAGCAAGCCGCATTAAGACAGGAACTGGGAGGTCGCATGACTGAGCGAACATACGAAACGATCCAGGTGGAACCACTCAATCCAGTCATCGGAGCTGAGATCCACGGCGTTGATTTGCGCCAACCTCTCGGCAACCAAACCTACCAGGAAATTCACGACGCGCTGGCAGACCATCTCGTCGTTTTTTTCCGGGATCAGGACATCGATTGGGATCAGCAAAAGACTTTCGGGCGAAGTTTTGGCGAGCTCCACATCCATCCGACGGCGCCTGCCCCGGAAGGTCACCCAGAGATCCTCGTCATCAAGGCTGACGGCGAGTCCAAGGCGATTGCAGGCAACCGCTGGCATTCGGATGTCTCTTGTGATGCCGAGCCACCCATGGGCAGTATTCTGCACATGCATGAGTTGCCTCCTTCCGGAGGCGATACAATGTTCGCAAACATGTACGCAGCCTACGAGGCTCTATCCGAGCCCATGAAGGAGTTCCTGTCTGGCCTGAGCGCCTGGCACGAATCAGAGCATGTTCACCGGGGTACGCTCGGGATGGACGCCAAAGAGTATCCGCGGTCGCTGCATCCCGTTGTGCGCACTCATCCCGTGACACAGCGCAAGTGCCTGTTCGTCAACTCTGGTTTCACAACCCGCATCGATGGATTGGCGGAGAAAGAAAGCCGGGCACTGCTTGACATGTTGTTTGATCATGTCCGTACGCCTGAGTTCCACTGCCGTTTCCGCTGGCGGCCAAAGTCCATTGCTTTCTGGGACAATCGTTGCGCTCAACACTATGCGCTTTGGGATTACTTCCCCAAGAAACGGCTTGGCTATCGCGTGACTGTCTGTGGTGACCGGCCGGCGTGATGGCCGCCAATAAGATAGCCGCTTGATTGTGTCGGATTGCATAGAAGGATCAGCCGATGAGTAACGCAATCTGGCTCATCATGTATGACATTGCAGCTGCCAACGAGGAGTCCTACCTCGACTGGTTTCACGGCGTTCACATTCCGGAGAAGCTGGCGCGCCCGGGTTACACATGGGGCGCCCACTATGAGGTGTTTGGTCCGGATGGCGCAGCAAGAATGCTGAATGGCGATGAGGCTGCCGGTCAGCGTGGTTTCGCAGCCTTTTTCGGTGGCGAGGACACGCGCACATTCCTTGATCCGAGCCCGGCTCAAATCAAGACAACCCAGCCGCCTCTGACACGCGAGATGATGGAACATCGGATTGGCTCGCAAATGGTGATCGCAGCCGAAGAGTGGCGCGCAGCAGCACAAGGTGGCGACGGCCCGAGCTACGCCAATCTCAATATCATAGTGAGCACGGTTGACGGTCATGACGAGGACTATGGTAGCTGGTGCATTCAGACGTACCTACCTCACGTCTCCACCAAGTCAGGCTTTGAAGTCGCGGCAAAGTTTCTATCGACGACAGCTCCTGGAAAGCACGTCATGGTGGCAAGCTTTGCGACGCAGGCTGATGCCACAGCTAATCGTCCTGAAACTCTGAAAGATGCGTGGTCGGCGCGCGTGCAGG
>JBCDBQ010000742.1:0-3563 GCA_039183375.1 Pseudomonadota bacterium | reverse complement strand
TCCTAATAGGGATTGCAGCGAACTAAAAGATCATCCATGACCGCACCTGGAAAATCCATTAATGACAGCCCCTAGCCATTGGATGATATGAGCAGCCCACGGAGCAATGACATGACAGGAGACATCGCACAAAGAGCCGCACTAATTGCCGCTATAGATCAGGCAATTGCCGGAAAGTGGGATGACGCTCACGAAGCTTGCCAGTCAATGGAAGGTGAAAAAACCGCAGATTGGCTGCATGCTGTGCTCCACAAGATCGAAGGCGATGAGCCAAACTCGCGCTATTGGTACCGCCGCTCAGGACAGAATTATGAGAGTTGGAGCGATGCGCAGGAAGAACTCAGGGCCATCAGGGCCGTACTAACTTACTGACTGACACTCCATCCAGGAAGAACGAGACGGACAACACGACCTCATGGCAGAGCAAACTTCGCAACTGGCGCATCTGGGTACACCATCTGAGATCCCAAACTCACCAGAAGAGGCCACTCTCGAACGTGTGCCAAACCCCCATCCCGACACGCACTATCTCGCGCGCTTTACGGCACCGGAATTTACCTCAATCTGCCCTGTTACAAGCCAGCCAGACTTCGCCCATTTGGTCATCGACTATGTTCCGAATGGCTGGCTGGTCGAGTCCAAGTCATTTAAGTTGTATCTCACATCATTCCGCAATCACGGCGCCTTCCACGAGGACTGCACAGTCGCAATTGGAAAGCAGTTACAGGCGCTGCTTGAGCCTCATTTCATTCGTATCGGTGGATACTGGTACCCACGCGGCGGTATTCCGATCGACGTGTTCTGGCAGGCCGGCAAATGTCCCGATGATGTCTGGCTACCCGACCAGGGCGTTCAACCCTACCGCGGCAGAGGCTAGCCAGCGGGACGGAACAAACAGTAGCCAGATCAGGCTATGACTGCAGCCACTTGGGCAGTTCGGACATACGTTGGCGCGTCTCATCAACCGGGATGTGTGACATCTGGTGGACACGCTCAAAAAGTATGTTCAGCAGTGCCTTGCGGTCACCGCCGGCATTCAGCTCCTCAAACGGGATAACATCACCCACGTGCACCGTCAGGGGCTGTCCGACCCGCCGCCGAAACTCCCGTATCATCAACGACAATCGCACGGTCGCGCTGAACTTGCTGATCAAATGAAACGATGGCGAGCACTGCCCCTCAAAATACAACGGTAGGACCTGCGCCTTGGCCGACTGAACCATGCGGGCTGTGAATGTCTTCCAAGGTAAATCAACAGCGCGCCCGAACATTGATGGTGACGTTGCAACTCCGCCGCTTGGGAAGACAACGATCGTCGTCCCCTCGCTCAAGAGGCGCAACGCCTCCTTTCGCGTCGCGATATTCATAACCTGAGCTTCCCGCGTCTCCGCGAAGTCAATCGGAAGTGAGTAGGGGCGGATTTCAGGAACCTTCATGAGGTCTTTGTGCAGCAACACCCGGAATGGACGGCCGAGTTCCTCGGCCAGTGTCAACGCTCCGAAGCCATCCAGAATTCCGTAAGGGTGATTGGAGACGACGACCAGAGGAGAACCATCCTCCAACTGAACTGGCCAGGTGCCAGATGCAATATTGAGATCAACCCGAACAAGATCCAACGCAGGACGCATGATCGGCAGGTCCTGTTCGACGTATTCGCGGCGCCAAATCTCGTATAGCGGTACGAAATAGTCTCGTCCTGCTAGGCGTTCAATCGATTGAATGACCCAGCGCTTCATCGCTGGGTCATCAACCGCAGCATAAGTCAATTCAGGAAACTTCATCGTCGTATGAAATGCATTCCCTTAAGCAGCTTGCTGAACTCTCTGAATATCGGGCGGTATTGCTTCGATCCGAAGCTGTTCAATGGCCTCGTCCACACTTAGGACAGTCTGCTTTTGACTGCCAAAACGGCGGATAGATACTGTCCCTTCTTCCGCTTCACGACGACCGATTGCAAACAGAACCGGAACTTTACTTAATGAATGCTCGCGGACTTTGTAGTTAATTTTCTCATTTCGCAAATCAAGTTCAGCGGTTAAACCAGCGGCTTCAAGGCGCTTTTTGACATCGATCGCATAGTCATCTGCCTCTGACACGATGGTACAAATCACAATCTGAATTGGTGACATCCACAACGGGAAATGTCCGCCGTAGCTCTCGATCAACACACCCAAGAAACGCTCCATTGACCCGAGAATCGCGCGATGCAGCATCACGGGTCGACGCTTCTCACTTGCAGAGTCGATGTAAAACGCATCAAACCGCTCTGGCAGATTGAAGTCGACCTGATTTGTGCCGCACTGCCATTCACGTCCAATGGCATCGCGCAGAACGTATTCAAACTTCGGTCCGTAAAACGCGCCTTCGCCAGGATTAATCCCTGTGGTGATCTTACCTTCCGACTGAGCCGCAATCTTCTCCAGAACGTCATGCATGACCGCTTCGGCACGATCCCACTGCTCATCAGTCCCGACCCGCTTTTCTGGGCGAGTCGATAACTTCACGACAAACTCCTCGAAACCAAAGTCACGATAGATCGACAGGATCAGATCATTGATCGCCATGCACTCGTCTTCGAGTTGCTCCTCGGTGCAGAACACGTGGGCATCATCCTGCGTAAAACCACGCACCCGCATGAGACCGTGCAACGCTCCTGAGGGCTCATAGCGGTGCACATATCCAAATTCGCAAACCCGATACGGGAGCTCCCGGTAAGATCTCAGGCCATGCTTGAAAATCTCAACATGCCCAGGACAATTCATTGGCTTGATCGCAAACTCACGATCATCTTCTGTGACAGTCGTAAACATATTCTCGTGGTACCACTCCCAGTGACCTGACGTCTCCCAAAGTGACTTATCGAGAATTTGCGGCGCGTTGACCTCTTTATAGCCGACAGCATTCTGGCGTCGCCGCATATAGTTGGTCAGCCGCTGAAACAGCTCCCAGCCCTTGGGATGCCAGAAGACGACACCGGGGCCTTCTTCTTGGAAATGGAACAGATCCATTTCGCGACCAAGCTTGCGATGATCGCGCTTCTCAGCTTCTTCAAGCTGGGTGAGGTAGCCTTTCAGATCTTTGTCGCTAGCCCATGCGGTTCCATAAATCCGCTGCAGCATCGGATTGTTTGAATCACCACGCCAATAGGCACCGGCAATCTTCATCAGCTTGAACGAATTACCGATCTGTCCGGTCGAGACCATGTGGGGACCACGGCAGAGATCGGTCCATTCACCCTGCTTATAGATTTTGACGTCTTCGCCCTCAGGGATCGCGTCAACCAATTCAACCTTGTAATGCTCCCCCACCTCTGCGAAGTGCGCCTTCGCCTTCTCGCGAGACCATACATCCTTCGTGAAGGGCGCATTCCGGCGAATGATCTCGCGCATCCGCTCTTCTATCTTAGGGAGGTCATCCGGATGGAACGGCTCGTTCTTGGCAAAGTCATAGAAAAAGCCGTTCTCAATCACGGGTCCGATTGTAACCTGGGTCCCGGGGAACAGTTCCTGCACTGCCTCAGCCAAAACATGCGCGCAATCGTGGCGGATCAGTTCAAGCGCCGC
>JBCDBQ010000741.1:0-3568 GCA_039183375.1 Pseudomonadota bacterium | reverse complement strand
GTGTTGTCATCGGTCAGGTAGCTCTGTGGTTCGGGCAGCGTACACGATAATCCCATGACGATTGGTTCACTGCGCAGCAGATCCTGCTCCCGTTGAAGGCGGTCTTCGCTAGTATATGCCGTCACTGGGTTGATGGTGACCTGGTCGGACATCGCTGTTGTTTTGGCGTCGAGATGCGCGAACAATTGTTCGGTTAACTCAATCTGAGTTTGCTGGCGCATGGGGCTAATTCCTTCAATGCCAAGCTGATCAGAGAAACACGGTGCCGCCATCAACCATGATGGTTTGGCCGGTAACGAACTTGCTGTCATCGCTCAAAAGATATCTGACCGTACCGACGAGGTCGTCGGTCTCGAGATTGCGCTGCAAACTCTGACCTCCGGCGATGATCTGCTTGGCCTTTTCAAGGCGTTCGCCAAAGAACTCCTCGGTACCTTCGGTCATCACGGCTGATGGCGCGATTGCATTCACACGGATCCAGTTCCGCCCGAGCTCACGCGCCATGGACCGCGTCATGCCGATCACAGCAGCTTTAGAGGTGGCATAATGCAAGGCATTCGGCATGCCGTAGACGGCGGCAAGAGATGCGATGTTGATAATGCTACCGCCGCCACCGTCGCGCATATGCGGGATCACAGCTTTGCAGCAGCGCCATACACCTGAGACATTCACATCCATAACGCGCTGCCATTCCTGCTCGTCGAGAGCATCAGCCTTGCCGCTGGCCAGTCCACCGTAAAGCGCAGCGTTATTGATGATCCCGTCTATCCGGCCATAGGCCTCGATCGCTGCGGTCGCCATGGCCATGCAGGAGGCTGTGTCGCTGACGTCTAACGTGATCGCTTTGGCATCGCCGCCGGCACTCTCGATAGCGGAGACTGTCTCGGCACTGTCCCGCACATCGCCTGCAACGATCTTTGCGCCATCTGCCGCGAGCGCCGACGCATAGGCTCGGCCCAGGCCACGTGCAGCGCCGGTTACGACAATCACTTTGTCAGCCACAGCTGCCATGGTCTTCCTCCGCGTTCACCAACATCATAATTGTTACGGTCCCATCGATTGCTCGCCGAGGCAAGGTTGGGACGAGATGTTTGCCGGAAATCACCCCTGAAACAAATCGCGCAGCTGATGAATTGGATTTTCAGGAGAGGTGGTGTTGCGTGTCCATGCCGTGCTGGGGACCGCGCAAGACCATGATCAACCAAAAAGAAAGCCCCCCGCATCAATCATGCGAGGGGCTTTCGATTAGATCAGGGTCTCTGAACTTGCTGGTTTGATTAGCCCAGCGGTTCCAGGATAGCTGCCTTGAAGGAAGGCGGCTGGCGCTTTGGCTGGAAGCAGTGAGCTCTTGCGAAGCGGTTCTTGAACTCAATGCACTTGCGAGGTGGGTTGACCACGATCCGCGGTGGAGGCGGCGGTGGAACCATCTTGCGCTTCTTCTTATGCTTCTTCTTGTACTTCTTGTAGTACTTCACATAGCGCTTCTTGAACTTGTGCTTGAACTTTTTCTTGAAGCGCTTGTGGAGCTTGTACTTCTTCTTGAAGTAGACTTTGTAGCCAACGCGCTTGCCGACTTTCCTGGCAACACGCTTGACGTAGCGCTTGGTCAGTTTCTTATGTACGCGCTTATGGATCCGCTTCGCGACTTTCTTATAAATCCGCTTTTGGATTCTCTTATGAATACGCTTGGCGATCTTCTTATGGATACGTCGCTGGATTCTCTTGTGGATCCGCTTCGCAACCTTCTTATGGATTCTCTTGTGGATCCGCTTAGAAATCTTCTTATGGATTCGCTTAGAGATGCGCTTGGTAATGCGCTTCGCAATCCGTTTCGAAATTTTCTTAGAGATCCTCTTAGAGATCCGCTTGGCAGTGCGCTTGGCCACTCGCTTGGAAATGCGTTTGGCAACGCGCTTGGCGATCCTTGCCTTTTGACGGGCACCGGGACCGGGTGCTCTTGCGAGCACGATCAGGCCGCGGGAAGCGCCCTGAGTAGTTGTTGACAGTTCAGAGTGTGGCGTCAGTCCAGCCGGTGTTGGCACCATCGTTACGGGCGCCGCGCTGGCTTGCACTGTCGCGAAGGCTAGTGCGACGAAGGTCGCAATCGTAAACAAACGCATAACAGGACTCGGGTTTCTCGGATAAACTAACTCGCAGTGTTCTGCGAAGAACCAGAATTTAACCGAAGATTAAGACCTGCGATATTGATTTGCTAATGAAACCTTAATGAGTGTGGTGAATGTGCATTGATTCGTTGGGGTTTGAAAGAATGCGAACAGAGCGGGAATCTGGTTGTTTTGGGGGCTTTGCGGGTTCAGTTCGGGGTTGGCCTCAAACTGAATATATGCCAGGGAGAAATACGGTTTTCACGATTTGCTGAATGTTTATTCCGAATGCTGATAAATGATCTGATGTGAAAATGCCTCGCACTGCTGGCAATTATCCAGGTTCACATGAGTTTTGCGATCAGGGACGTGCACGAATCGCATATGAAAGCAGTCGAACATCTATTGTGAGGGTCTGGTGACCCTGTCGGGGGCTGAGTAACGCGTCACTCCTGAAAGATCAGTGGCTACCAAATGGGGGTAACTATGTACTCTTCCATCCGTACGATGGCAGCTGGCGCAGCCGTGCTGTTATTGCTTTCGACAGCAGCGCAATCTCAAACGACCCGACGAGCAGGAGCCGTTGAACCGCCTAGTAATGTCGGTAGTACGAGCGAGCGACCTGAGTTTTTCGGCTCCGCCACAATCTTTTCTGATCAGCGCAGTCAGGGTTTCTCCGCGAATGACCAAAAGCCAGTCGCCCAGTTGGACGGCGGAATAATCTGGCGAAACTTCTACATTGGTGCTTCTGGCTCGAACGTAGATCTGGGAACAATTACTGCAAACGGGCGAACCCAAAGCGTGGGACGTTTTGCACTCAATTACTTTGCGGGCTATGTGAATCGCTGGCGGAATATCGATTGGGATATCGCGGTATCGTACGCAACATTTCCAGGCGCACGTGACGCCGATGCAGAGCTAGATTATTGGGAAGGTTCTTTCGGAGTTGCAGGTATGCTGGTGAGTGATCTCAAAGGCGGTCTTCGCTTTTATTGGTCGCCAGATTATACCGCTAACCAAGGTCATAACTTCGTCTTAGAGGGTTCCCTTCAGAAGCCATTGCGGGCGATTCGAGGCTGGAAGCCGACGCTTGAATTTGTTGCTGGTCATCAGTTTGGCGACGAAGGCCGCGGAAATTTTGATTACTGGTTCTGGGAGGTAGGGCTAGATATCGCGTTAACCGATAAGCTTAGCGTTGACTTCCGCTACCACGACACAGCCGATGTACCGATCAGTTGTGATAGGCTCTGCGGCCCAAGGTTCGTCGCTTCAGCCACGCTGGAATACTAAGACATTCTCCGCGGTCTGAATTCACACAGATCGCGGACAAACCGATCAAAAGGAGAATGCTGCAATACGCGGCGTTCTCCTTTTTTGTATTTGGTGAATGTGCTCTGAAGGAGGGAGCTGCGCCTGACTGGACAACGGCACCCAATCTTTTCAATGTTGGCCCTGAGGTTCAT
>JBCDBQ010000740.1:0-3575 GCA_039183375.1 Pseudomonadota bacterium | reverse complement strand
GCGAAAACGTTTCGCTCCGTGTGTGCGATTGAGAAGGTTGGCTAGGCGGGCGAGTTGGATGTTCTGTTCGATGCTGACAAAAGGTTCTGAGAAAGCCGCTGCTTCTGCCGACGGCTTGACGCTCGAAATCCATCCGGCTTCCGGATGTTTGAAATTCGCCGCGATGAAGTCCACGGTCTTTGCGGATCGGGCCAGCCACGCGGCGTCTCCGGTTGCCATGTAGTACGAGAGCATGGCTTGCGCCATGGCGATTGAGTCATCCAGATAGGGGCCGGCCTTGTCTTTGTCTCCGTGCTTGAACCCACCATCCGAGATGCTGCGATGCTTGACGATCCATTCCAGTGCACCCTTTGCAGCGGCGAGATACTGTTCTTTGCCGGTGGTTGCATAGAGGTCCAGGAGTGCTTTGGCGGCCCAGCCATTCTCTCGCGCGTAAATGCTTTTATCGATTGATGGTTCGCGGCCAAGTGCTGCTCGCTCGGATGCGCTGAGTTTATAGAAGTCCTTACCCAGGATATCATCGTCCAGATCGGCATCTTGACTCGTATAGAATGCTCCCTCCGGACTGCGCAACCTGGTTAGAAGGTATTTGGCAACGTGTTCGGCTGTAGTGAGGTGCTTCTTTTCGCCAAGAATTTTATAGGCCATCGCATAAAGCGAGATGCCGTTGGCCTGGAATGCCATAATCTTTTCAAAGTGCGGCGCTGACCAGTCGCGCTCATGCGAGTACTGGTAGAGCCCGCCCCATTCGGGATCGAGCAACGTCGACGCGGCGTCCATGGTTTCGCGCAACTGGCGTTCAAGCTTGCTGTCGCCAAGTGCGGTCTGGCGCAAAACATATTCGATCACCTCGGGTTGGAGAAACTTTAGTCGGCGTCCCCAGCCTGCGTGCTCGTGATCATAGGTTGCATCGAGTACACCGATGAGCTGATGCCGCTGTTCCTTTGTCAGGAAGGGTTTTGCGGAAGCGGCGACAGCCTGCTTAGGTGGAAGCTTCGGAATGCGCTCCGGGTGGGCAAGGATCGTGTAGAGTATCGCCGTCATCCGGCTCGGACGTTGGAAGCCGCGCAACTTGGCGACCTCTTTGCCGTTAGGATCGAAAATGATCGTTGCCGGCCAGCCCCAATCGCCGTAGCGCGTTGCGAGATCCGGGTTGGCATCCTGGTCGACTTTGGTTGCGAGATATCCTGTATCAATCATCCGCCTCACATCTGGATGAGCGTAGGTGCGCTTCTCCATGAAGTGGCACCAGTGACACCACTTCGCGTTAAGATCGAGGATGATGAAACGCTTCGTCTGCTTCGCGTCGTCGAACAGTTTTTTGTTCCAAGGCCGCCATTCGATCGGTGGCGGCTGTTGCTCCGCATTAGCATGGCGGGCGACGGATGGCACAAGCAGTAACAGTGCGAATGTTAGCGCCAACACAGAATATGTAATGAGGTGATACAGGCGGGCTTGCATGACAACCTCTTGTGAAACTGACTTTTGTCTCCAGAGATTACGCAGTTGTGTTCTCCGCGGCCAATCAACCTCGTTGAACGGAATGTGACCGGTCGCAAATCTCTTGTTGCTGAAAGTCAAGGCCCTGGTGCCGAGAGAATGAGTTGTGATCCTGACTTGTGAAATCAACGCGTGAGTAAAGTTGCGGCGCAGCGGCTAGATGGCATTGGCGGCGCACTATCAACTTGAAGATGTAAGTTTGAAAAATTTGCCTGACGACAGAACACACTGCTTCGAAAGAATTGCTTTTTGTCAACAAAACAAGCTGCTTGACGGCTGCAAGTTGAAGTGAGAAGCACAGCCCGCACACGAGGTTTTTTGTCCAACGCAGTACCTATGGTGATGGAACCCAAGCCAACGTTGCTGCACGAGACCTGTGTTCCGAGCACCATTTGATCGACTAGAGAATAGAGCTTTGACGTTGAAGAATGCAGGACTTTCTGCCGGGGCGGTTATGCTCGTTTCGCAGCTCTTGCGTAACGATGGTAGCACCGGTCTCATCGGTACACCGATTGTGAACATCAAGCTCTCAGTCATAGATTCATTTAGGACGGCTTGTGCTGGATTGCTCTGGTACGGCGTGTTGGTCTTGACCTGTCTGTTACCGCAAGTCCCAGCGTTAGCAGCCCAAACAGACACAATGGCCGTCATTCGTGATCGGGGTCATCTCGTGTGCGGCGGTGCCAACGATGAGATCGGCTTATCGTCTGTGACATCCGGTGGAAACTGGACCGGCATTTATAGCGATCTGTGCCGAGCGCTTGCCATTGCGATTTTCGATGATCCAAAGGCCGTCAGGTTTGTGCCCTTGGCTGGTACTCAGAGATTCCGAGCCTTGGCCGATGGTCAGATTGATATACTGGCACGCAATTCGGCGCGGACTGCGAGCCGCGAGCTGAGAGAAGATGTCAGCTTTGCTGGTGCATTTTTTTACGATGGAAAGCGTTTCCTAATACGCAAGAGTAGCGGAATACTTAGTGCCCTCGAACTATCCGGTGCGGATGCGTGCTTGATAGCAGGTAGTCTGACAGAGGCCAGCGTTGCGCACTATTTTTCCAAGCGAGGCATGAAGTTCCATCCCAAGACTTCGGAGACTTGGACAGAAGCTCTCGAGAATTACAAGAAGCAAACTTGCTTAGTCCTGGCTGCCGATACCGTACAGCTGTCGCTCCTGCGAAGTTCTCTTGAGGACAAGGAAGATCACTCGCTGTTACCTGAAATGTTTGATGTCGACGCTTTCGGACCTTATGTGCCGGGACAAGATCCTCGGTGGCGCAAAGCTGTTCGCTGGATCATAGATGCACTCGTTCTGGCGGAGGAGCATGGCATCACCCAGGAGAATGTTGTTAAGCTGAATCGGTCTTCACAGAACGCAAGCGGAACGATGTTGGGAATTGCCGAAGCGGCTGGCAAACAATTGGGGTTTGTGGAGGGGTGGTTTCAGAAACTGATCCAAAAAGTTGGCAACTATGGAGAGGTTTTTGAGCGCAATCTTGGGCGTGGTAGCTCAATCGGGCTCGCACGGGGACCAAACCGGCCTGCTTCTATGGGCGGTTCGTTACAGGTGCCGGCTCTGCGATAGGGCTGCAGCAAAAACCTGTGTGCTCGCAAGCCAGAAAAGATCGCCGTTTCAGTTGATTACAATTTCGACTTCGACGTTGTCGCTATTGTTGATCAGGAATGCTCTTGTGTGAGCCTTGCCTTTGGATGTTGCCGTCACTGTGTAGCGACCCGGGGCAAGAATATGAGTTGGTAGCGCCCCGGCGGATCGTTTGACTGTCTGGCCGCTACTATCCTTGACTATCCACTGTGTGTCGGCCAGTGCGTCACCCCCACGGGTGCGGACAAGTTTGAGAGTAACTTTTGCGGTTTCGTGGATGACGGTTGCTTCGGTGAGTTTTCCTGCCTCCACAGTTACCTCGGACGAGACAACTGCATTGGCATCGCCCGCTCGTGATACGATTTGGTAGATGCCCGAATTGAGGCGTGTAATCTTTCCGGGCTGCACGTTGCTCAATATCGTTTTGCGGTTTCCAAACTGGTCTCGTTCATCTGACATCAAGTCAAAACGGATT
>JBCDBQ010000739.1:0-3577 GCA_039183375.1 Pseudomonadota bacterium | reverse complement strand
GTTCACGCCGGTTGCCGTCTGGACAAGACTGTCGAAGCCGCGCCGTCTTGCCCAGGGGCCCTCGTGCCCCCAGGCAGAGACTGAGGCACAAACAATTCCAGGTCGGAGTTCGGCTAAACGTTCCGGAGTGAACCCTTTGGCGTCGATAGCGCCTGGTCGGTATCCCTGGCTGAAGACATCACAGGTCGGAACGCGCTCCGCGAGTTCGGTTCTTCCTGCCTCGGTTGTGAGATCAATGAACTGGGATTGCTTGCCGCGCCCAGCATCGGCTTCGAGTGCAAGACTGTCCCGGTGCATATGGCCGGCGGCGATCCGTGTAACCTGCGCACCATGCGCCGCCAGTGTGCGCCCGCCGATAGGGCCAGCAATAACCCGCGTTAGATCCAGAACTTTGATGCCTGACAAGGGTTGCTGACCTTCACTTGGCAACGGCTCAGGCGGTGCCTCACCGATCTTTTCAATATCGAAGAGGGGTAGGAGTGCGAGTGCTTCGCCTTGGGGATGCTCACTCCATTCTTGAGGTGAGCGCATCATAAATATGGGAAGTCCTTTTTCGCCGCAGGCATTTTCGAAGTCCTGTGCCTTCCAGCTATTCAAGGTTTGCTGCACGGCCTCTTTTGTTGCATCGCATTGCAAGACCTCAAGCGCTCCGCTCTCATGATGAGGAAAGTTTGCGTGGATGCGAACCCAGCGTCCATCACCGCATTGGTAGAGACCGGCAATTGGTCCCCAAATCTCCGGTGCCGGACCGTGGTCGATCCGCATCCGTTGGTCGCTCAGGAATTCTGCCTCGGCGTGACGCGAAGAGACACTGACGGTCTGAGCCTGCCCAGTGCGCAAGCGCCAGAGCTCAGCGGCAGCCAGGCCCGCTGCTGCCACAGTTGCGGTGGCCATAGCAGCAACATGGAACGACGACGGCATTGTCGGCGCGGCAACATCTAGATTAGCGTGGTCCAGAGCGTGTCCGGGCAAACCACTGAGTGACCATATTTGCCCGAGTGCCTTGTTGGTGACTGCTTCGATGTTTTCAGCTGTCGGTAGGATCGCCATGATCAATACTCCCCTGGATCAGCAAGAGCTGTGTCGGGCAGTATACATGCAGGCAGAGCAGAGGCGAAGCGTACCGCCTCTCGATGTCGACCATCTATTGCACGCTGATCTGGTCGATCACGTCGGGCAAGGAGCCGATGTTACCAGGTGCCATCAGATGAACACCGTGAATGCCATCGACTTCGCGCAACTGAGCGACAAAGTCGAGGCAGAGCTTTCGGCCCTCTGCCTTGGGATCAGCTGCGTGCTCCAACTGGTCGATTACAGCGTCTGGGACCTGAACACCGAAGAGGTTTTCATTCATCCAACGGGCTGACTTCGCTGAGCCGATCGGGCCTGTGCCAAGCAGAATGTAGAGGCGGTCTGTCAAGCCATGTTCTTTGAGGCAGGCTGCATAAGCTTTGGCGATGTCGATGTCATAGCAAAGCTGAGTCTGGATGAAGTGGGCGCCTGAATCTGCCTTGCGCATGAGATCTTTCGGCTCCCAACCTGGTTCCGGGATGCGGGGCACATCGGCGGCGCCATTGAAGAATTGCGGTGCGGTGGTGATGGCGCGTCCCGAGGGAAGCTGCGCGTCTTCCGTCATGGTCTTGGACCACGCCAGCAATTCATGGGATTTGGCATCAAAGACGGCTTTAGCTTCTGGCTGATCGCCGGCTGTTGGATCGTCACCTGTGAGGTAGAGAACATTCTTGACGCCCATCGCCGAGGCGCCAAGAAGGTCCGCTTGAATGGCGATGCGATTGCGGTCTCTGCAGGTCATTTGCAGGATCGGTGTGTAACCGTGTTGTGCCAGGATGCCGGAAGCTGCCAGGCTCGACATGTGAACCCGGGCGCCTGGGCCATCAGTGACATTGAGTGCGGCCAGGCGCTCTTTGAATGGCGCGGCCGCGGCGAGCAATTCCTCCGATCCACCAGATACGGGTGGAACAATCTCACCTGTTAAAACGAATTTGCCAGCTTTCAGCTGGTCGGCCAGGGGATTGGGTGTGCTGCTCATGGTGGTCCCGTTCGAGTATCTCTTGCGACGCGGATTGTCAGTCCGGTGTCTGTTTGTTCGGATGTATTGTGTGTCGGATTATTGCTGGGCGTTAGTTGAATACCGACGGGGTCTTGTCAATGAGCGTAATCTCAACGCGGCACGTTTGCGGGTCGGCCTGAGTTGTAGATCCTCATTTGGTCCTGGATCGCATTGCGCTGATTGCCGGCAGATGGGCTTTGTCCGATTAAAGCGCAGGTTTTCACTTAACTGCTTTTCGATAAACGGTACGTTCTCCAGCTGGAAGTTTCTTGGACGGTGTTTGTCCAGGTGTTATAGTATAACGATGTTAATGCTGATCAATGAGCGTGGAGACGTAAGTCAATCTGCTTCCGGCGGATTGAGGCAGCATTATCATGCCCCGCTTTCAAGTCAGTCTTTGCCGGATTTTTTGGTGCGCAGTGGTTCGCACATCGAGCTCAAGATACAGCGTGATTCACTTGCCGTGAGAGCCGTGCCGGCACGGGTTTCGACAGCGTGTTATGCAAAGGCAGCGCGGATTGTACAACAACATGCTTTCAACCGCGCAACCCTGACCTGGCTTGATGGAAGCTGGAAGCATGAGTTCTTTCGCGATGGCATGTCCGCTATGCGGCGTTTGATGGCCTTGATGCTGGATGGAAACCTTATCGAACGCGCGCAGTTCCGTGCCGAGGGTCGGCATGTTGATAGCCTGGAGAGATCTGATCCGCTTGGCGATGTGATTTCTGTTTGGCGCGATCGGGGCGGAGAACTGAGCATTGCTTCGGCCCGTGATGTTCTGAACACGAAGCTCGACGCAAAGTACTCGGTGGTTGCGCGTGATACCGAGAGTGGGACCCTGAAATTTCAAGAGTTCGGCCCGGGCCTGTCAATCTATTCAAACCGCGGAAACATGTCGATTTGTCTGGGCAAGGCTGTGCAGGATCAGCCTGATTATCACTATGGCCGCTGGATTGCGGAAGGTTATCGCGATGCCTTTCTCGCGAACGAACCGCTGGTGACAGACATGGATGTGGTTGTTGGTGATCCGTTGCACGGTGAGCAGAGACGCCTGCAATACAGGCGCCTCACGTTGCCGGTGAGAAGCAGCGATGGTGCGCTGGCCCTTTTAAGCGCGGTTTGCGTAGACCCGCGTATCAACCTCGGTTTCGAAGTCCATCACGAAGTTAAATAAGTCGTCCATCAGTTCGTCTGGTGTCTGGCGGACAAGCGTCAGGCGGATCTCCTTGTCCGGGTAACCAGGCGAATCCCGCATGATGACCTGGCCCTCCGTCATCCGCATTGCCAGTTTCTTCGCGAGGTTCTTGCGGACGTTTTCGCCCGACACGATCCCAATCATCTCGTTGGCACCATAGGTGCCGTAGGCGCAGGCGCGGCTGAGGCGCGGGACGATCTCGGCGAGCTGGATACGACGATAGTCCTCGCGGTACCATATGCCACCGCCGAGCAGCACTTTGCCGGTGATGTCTTCCGCGCCGTCGGATGTCACTTCGCAGGTTTCATTGG
>JBCDBQ010000738.1:0-3579 GCA_039183375.1 Pseudomonadota bacterium | reverse complement strand
TCCGCAGCATCCAACACCCGTTCCCGAAGATCGTTCCCGTAAGCACGTGACATCATCGCCTCCTCTGTCGGAGACCGTGAATCACAAACTTGGAAAAACTTCACCCCCAATCTGAATCGGGGTTCACTGGACGCGCTCTAGTTGATGGGCGCCGCTTCCGTATCCTGTGCGTGATCGATGACTTCTCGCGTGAGTGCCTTGCAGCCGTCGTCGATAACTCGCTCTCCTGTGCACGCGCGGCCCGCGAACTGGATGCCATTGCAGAGCGCCGTGGTTATCCGTGCATGGTTTTCAGCGACAATGGCAGCAAACTCACCTCAAACGCGATGCTCGCATGGCAACAGGACCGAGGTGTCGAACGGCACTACATAGCCCCTGGCAAATCCACTGACAACGCGTTCATTGAGGCCTTCAACGGACGCTTCCGAGCGTAATGTCGAAACGCTCACTGGTTCCTTAGCCTTGCAGATGCACGCGAAAAGCTGGAGGTTTGGCGCAAGGACTACATCGAACACCGCCCCCATGGGGCAATCGGCAATAAGGTCCCGATGAACCTGATGAAATCGGAACACGCATCCAGCCCGTGTTCCTGATTTAGTCCGGAAAATTCAACGCCCGACCGAGAGCACGTTGGGTAGCGCTTCAAAACGTGAACAGGGCTAGCTTATGAATGGGTACACTCAAGGGAGCAGGTCGTTTGAACATCGTCATACTCCAGCCTGAGATCCCTGCGTATCGGCTCGACTTTTTTCGAAGATTGGCACAGGCGCTCGGTCCGGCACTCCGTGTGATGCATAGCCCCGGTACACTTGGCGGCCTTAGCGCGCCCGTGAATGAGGATTGGGCTGTCCTAGTCGGGCCGCGACGTGTCTACCCTGGCAGGTTCGAATGGCAAGCAGGAGTGACAGGTCTTCGCCTACAACGTGGAGATATTCTCGTTCTTTCTGGTAATCCGCGCCAGCTTAGTACCCTGGTGCTCATGGCTCGAGTTCGTTTCTATGGCGCGCGTATTGTCTGGTGGGGGCATTATTGGAGTGCTACAAGCCGTCCAGGTCGGCAGCGGCTTCGGATGAGGCTTGCGCAGCTCGCAGATGCTCTCTTGTTTTACACTGACGCTGAGGTGGCGCGATTTGAAGCAGATGGTTGGCGACATCCCGGGCTTGTGGGCGCGCTCAATAACGGTATCGACATAACGCAGGTGCGAGCCTTGCGATCGGCGTACGACCGGTCAAAGCGCGGGAGAAATCTAGTATTCATCGGGCGCCTAAGCGAGAAGGCAAATCTACGCCTTGCGCTTGATGCGCTCGCCAAACCATCCTTACGCAACGTACACCTTCACGTTATTGGCGACGGCCCGGAGAAGGTTAATCTGCATGCACGTGCAGTGAAACTTGGTGTGGGAGACCAAATTACTTGGCATGGCAGTACAACCAATGAAGTACGGATTGCGCAAATTACTAACAAGTGCGCCATTTTTTTATATCCTGGCCAAGTAGGGCTGTCGCTGATCCATGCAATGAGCTACGGGCTACCATGCATAATCCATGACCAACCACTCCGCCACATGCCTGAAATCGCGGCGTTCGAAGCTGAGCGGACCGGTTTTACCTTTACACAAGGCGACGCAGAAGACCTGGCGCGCGTCGTATCTAGAGCCTTAAGTTGTCCTGACAGACTTCATAGCATGTCGGAAAACTGTATCCGAATCACTTCAAATTGCTATAACACCGAACACATGGCCGAACGGTTTATAGGAATTATTGACAGTATCCGTCAATTCGACCGCACTTGAATCAACGGAAGAAGCGTACCAGCTGTTAGCTTCCCCGCTAAACCGCTAACCACTGTCTAGCCACCTGTGTCTCGGCCGGTGATTTGCGGTTTCTCTGATAAGGTTTCTGGCACTAGCGGGCGCATATTGAGGGCCTAATGCGGCCGGGTGCGATTGTACTGCTCGAGCCGCTGGTTGATAACGATCTGAGCCTGCTTCGTTGTCCTGAACCACTCCGCATTGAGAACCTCTCGGCGCAGCGTGCCATTAAACCGCTCATTGTATCCGTTCTCCCAAGGCGATCCTGGATAGATGTGAATTGGATTGATGCCGACGCGTCGAAGCAAGCTCTGCATTGCTTCAGCAGCGAACTCATTCGGCGGCTTACGCGGCCTTCGGCCACGGTCCACCGCATCGTTGTCTGATCTGACGTACTCCGGGGTGCCGTGCCTCAGGAGCAGCGGATAGAGCGCTTCAAGGACATCGTCAGCTCCCATCCTGGTTCGGACCACAACAGCCAAGGCTTGCCGGGTGTACTCATCGAGAACCGTCAGCATCTTATAGCTGCGACCGTTGTTGAACTTGTCGTAGACGAAGTCTATTGCCCAAACGTGGTTCGGTTGCGTGGGCCGCAATCGGATTATCGAGTTGTCCTTGTGATGGAGCCGTTTGCGCTTCTTTTGTCGTTGTGGAAGCTGCAACGTGAGCCACCCCGATTGAATTGGTCCATCATAGAAGTGAGTAACAGGAGGACCAGATAAGGGCACGATGCGCCACAAACCCGAATAGATTGTATCGAAGATTCGGCAGGTTGAAGTTCTGCAAGGACAAGGAGCGACGATAGCCGAGGCTGTTCGCCAGATCGGTGTGACGCAGCAGACATTTTATCGCTTCCTCTCGGCGATTGTTCCAATCGCCTGCCGGGCAAAGGGCGGAAGCTCTATGGTGGGATGCAGCGATCTCAGCTCTTTCATCCGGGCGAGCTGTCAGAAAAGCCAATTAAACAGCAATGTTTTTTCCTTAAATCTTTCCGGATAGGGTATTACCCAAAATTCAGCCAATGGAGAGGACAGCAATTCCAAGAATTGATTTTGGTAAATTAAAGCGATTTTAGGAGGAGACATGATTTCAGAATAATATTCTCAATTTGTGTTATATTTACAAATTGTAATCGAGCTATTTTATTGGGCAATCGTTTATTGAATGCCCAACAAATCGGAGGAAAAGAGCTGTAACCTGAGTGAAGTGAGGGGCCCGATTCAGAAAAGAGGTAACACTATTCTAACATGAAAAAGACATGCATAGACCATCCTAAAATTACAGTTCTTGTCGGACAAGTCACGTCGGTCGGGTAGGCCATATATGTCAAATAATAGCATCGAGAGAATATTGAGTGTCGGGTCGGAGTCGTTGTGTCATGGGTGTTGGCTGTCCAAAAGGCTTTTGACATTATGTCTGAATGGTTCAACTGCTCCAATCAACCTTCCAAGGCCCAGCTGGTGAACCAGCAGGAGCCTTATTCTATGAGCCATTTCAACCTGCCAATTTAACTTGGCAATGGCCCGTTATAAAATTAGATTATCTCAAAACTTAAATATGAGAAAACTTTACTGTTTTCTAACTTTCCAATATAGAAAACTTGCCCTAATCGAATATAGATGGTTATAGATTCGTTTTTTTGTCAATTCGCAAAGAAGTGAATCAAATTGTAACTTGAATAAATTGCCAAATAGGATTCAAAGAAAATGAAAGGAGAAGAGACCTCCCAGAATTATCCTTTCCTCTGCTAATACATGTAATAAGTGACC
>JBCDBQ010000737.1:0-3596 GCA_039183375.1 Pseudomonadota bacterium | reverse complement strand
TTGATCCTCCCCCTTTGAAGTGGTCCGCCGGTATGGTTAAGAAAATGGAGGAACCACATGGCGAACAAGCGACCGAAGCCGGAAGAGATTGTCTCGAAGCTGCGGCAGGTTGAGATATTGATGGGGCAAGGCATGTCCCGTCTGGATGCGATCCGGCAGATTGGTGTTGTTGAACAGACCTATTATCGCTGGAAGAAGAAGTACGGCGGAATGGGTGCGGATCAATTGAAGGAACTTAAGCGCCTTCAAAAAGAGAATGAGCGTCTTCGAAAGGCCGTCTCGGATCTTACCCTGGACAAACTGATCCTGACGGAGGCGGCCAAGGGAAACTACTGAGCCCCGCCCGTCGCCGTGCCTGCATCAACCATGTGCGCCACAAACTGCGTGTCTCAGAACGCCGGGCGTGTCGCGTCCTGAAACAGCACCGATCCACACAGCGAAAGCTGCCGAAAGGTCGAGCTGACGAGAAGCGCCTGGTGGCGGACATGATAGAATTGGCCCGCCAGTATGGCCGCTACGGTTATCGCCGGATCGCGGCTTTGCTGAGAGATGCGGGCTGGCAGGTGAATGACAAGCGCGTCGAAAGGCTTTGGCGTCGGGAGGGGCTGAAAGTGCCAATGAAACAACCAAAGAAGGGACGGCTCTGGTTAAATGATGGATCGTGTGTTCGGCTGCGGCCGGAGCATCGAAACCACGTCTGGAGCTATGATTTCGTGCATTGTCGAACGGATGACGGAAAGGCATTCCGCACGCTTAACGTCATTGATGAGTATAGCCGGGAGTGCTTGGCGATCCGTGTGGACCGCAAGCTGAACTCCAGCGATGTCATCGACGTGCTGAGTGACCTGTTCATCATGCGCGGTGTGCCGTCCGCGAGTATCTCGATACCTTGGATGAGGCCGCATTCGGGGCGGCCAGCGAGGTTCAGCCCAAGTTCACCTCACATTCCGACCCGGCCAGCCAGTGGACTGCTGCGCGTAAGGGTCCTGCTTTCTTCAGCTATTCGGACAATTACCTGATCGACACGGACCACGGAGTCATTGTGGATGTGGAAGCCACCCGGTCCATCCGACAGGCCGAGGGTGGATCAACCAAGACGATGCTGAACCGGGTGAAAGAACGGTTCGATCTGCAGCCCGAACGCCTGATCGCGGACACCGCCTATGGCACCGGACCGCTTCTGGGTTGGTTGGTCGACCGCACAATCGCGCCGCACATACCAGTCTTCGACAAGTCCGGTCGCAACGAGGGAACCTGGACCCGCGCCGACTTCGAATGGGACGCTGAGAACGACCAGTATATCTGCCCCGAAGGCCACGAGCTCAAACAGTTCCGTCGCAATTACTCTGACCCGAACCGAGGGCCGACCGGCAAAGGCACGGCTCGCTACAGGGCTTTGAAAGAGGTCTGCCAGGTTTGTCCATCCAAAGCCAAATGCTGCCCAAACGCCGATGCGCGCAAGATCACCCGCGAAGAGCATGAAGACGCCCGTCAGGTTGCCCGCGACATCGCCAAAACCCGCCAATATGAGATATCAATGAAGCTCCGAAAGAAGGTTGAGATGCTCTTCGCCCACCTCAAACGCATCCTAGGCCTCGGACGCCTTCGATTACGTGGCCCATGCGGAGCAAATGACGAATTCCTCCTCGCCGCCACCGCCCAAAACCTCCGCAAGTTGGCCAAGATCTTTCCCGCACCGCAGCAAACACGCAAAGCCTGATCAGAAAGGCACTCGCGCTCCCGCCAGCACCGTATTTTCTGCGTTCGCAACACGCTGTTTTTCCGCTGAATCAGCCTAAAGCCGGTCATTCGCTGCAATCGCAAAAATTCTCTTTGATTGTGACAGGTTTCGGGTTCCGAGCAGAAATTGAAACAAACTATAGGGCTATGGGAAGCTCGAGCGTAACGCTTGCTCCTTTTTCGACTTGGTTGATTGCAACCACTCCTCCGTGACGTTTCGCGACAGCTGAGACAATCGACAACCCTAAACCGCTACCTTCGGAATATTCCAGCTGCGAAAATCGACTGAAGACGGCTTCGCTTTGGTCGGGTGAAAGGCCAGTTCCGTCATCAGATACGGTTAGTTTGACGTTCCCCGCGTCACAACGCAGTACAACTGATATTTGACTCAGTTTAGCGCCACCGTGCTTAAGCGCATTGTCCAGCAGGTTTTTGATAGCCTCTGCCAAAAAGATCTGATCTCCCGAGACCAAGATTGTTGGTTCTGGCAATGTGACTTCAAAATCGATCCCTTTTGTGAGGATATGAACGCCCATATCAGCGCAGGTCTCTTCCACAACCGCACGGAAATCAAACTTGTCCATCTGATCCTGATGCGTAGGTTGCCGCAACCGCTCCAACGACAATAGCTGCTCGGCCACCGTGGCGGAATTTTTCGCTGCCGATACAAGCTCGATAATCCGTTTGTCCTTGTCCTCATCCGTTTTTGCGTCCCGCAAAGCCTCGGCCATGGACTGAACCGCTGCCGCGGGATTCCGCAGCTGATGCGCGGCTTCTGAGATAAACACCTGATGGGCGTTAATACTACGCTCGACCTGCCCAAACAGCCGATTCAGGGTCTGAACAATTCCATGAACCTCGACCGGGACCGGGCGTTTGATTTTGCTCAGGTCGTCAGGCGAGCGTAGGTCGATCGCATCCTGCAAATCCAACAAGGGCCGCAGCCCTCGCGCGACGCCGAACCAGACAACAAACGCAAGGGTGGCCAACAGGATACCCATCAGAATCGCCGCACGGATCGACAACTCATTGGCAAAGGCGTTGCGGTCCGCGATGCGTTGCCACGCTGTAACTGTCGCATCGCCCACCAGGTTATCCAACGTGACCCGCTCAGTCATTTTCAGCACGCGCACCGGCTCATCCCGATAGATCGCCTCAAAAAACCGCGGCTGGTACGCGCCCTGTTCAGATGGTTTTGCAGAGGCCGGAGGATATGCATACCCTGTGACGTAGATGCCACCGGGTCCAGTCACGTGATAAAAAATCTCTCCTCCTGACGCATCGCGGATGAAGCTGCGCGTGGTGGGCGACAAGGCATCGCCTTCTGACACCGCAACATCGCGCGAAATAGCCAGACCAGCGGACAACAGGCTGTCGTCAAAAAGTTCCTGCGCCGTTTGCTGGGCCACGGTGTAGCGCCAGTATCCAAGCAGGATTGCGAGCAGCACCAATGGCGTCAGGATCAGAATAAAAAGCCGGAGCCTGAGTGAGCCGTGCCCGATCAATTCTGCACCTCAAGCAAATATCCAAGGCCACGGGCGGTCTTGATCCGGATGCCAAGGTTCTGAAGGCGTTTGCGCAGTCGTGACACATGTGGCTCGACGGCTGAATCGTCGACATCGGCGCCCACGCCGTAGACGTAGTCGGTCAACTGACTTTTGGGGACGATCCTGCCCCGCCGTTCCAGCAGGCATTCAAGCACAGCCATTTCCCGACGCGGCACATCGAGAACTTGGCCCTTTGCGCTCACTTGACGGGCGGTGCGGTCGAACTCAAGATCTCCGACGGTCTCGCGCGCGCCATAATCCAGTTGTTTGCGACGGGAAAGCGCGCGGATGCGAGCCTCAAGCTCATCC
>JBCDBQ010000736.1:0-3618 GCA_039183375.1 Pseudomonadota bacterium | reverse complement strand
TCGGCGAACCGACCAGGCAACAAGACTGGTGTATTGCCGAAGGATCCAACCTTCCTTGGGCTCATGGTGTTTCTCGCGCATGAAGTAGGCCGCCAGCAGCGGCGTTATGAGACGTGCCACCAAGAGCGAGAAGAATACCGCGGCTGCGACAGTGACACCGAACTGCCGGAAGTACTGCCCGGCAATACCGCCCATAAAACTGACGGGGACGAAGACTGCGATGATTGTGACCGTAATTGCGATCACCGCCAGGCCGATTTCATCGGCTGCTTCGAGTGCGGCGCGATAGGGCGATTTACCCATTCGCATATGACGGACAATGTTTTCTATTTCTACAATCGCATCGTCAACAAGGATGCCGGTCACGATTGTAACGGCGAGCAAGCTGACCAAGTTCAGTGAGAAGCCGAGCGCATCCATGGCCCAGAAGGCCGGGATGATCGACAAGGGCAGTGCAACAGCTGCAATGATGGTGGCGCGCAGGTCGCGCAAAAAGATAAAGACAACCAACACGGCCAGGATGGCGCCCTCGATAAGGGTCGTCATCGTCGATCGATAGGAGCCCCGTGTGTATTCGACGGTTGTGTCGATCAGTTTGATCTGAACATCGGGATACTTCGTGCGAAACTCTTCAAGTTTCGCGGTCACAGCCTTCTCAACGACTGTTTCACTTGCACCCTTGCTGCGCGTAATTGAGAAGCCGACTACGGGTCTGCCATTGAGATCAGAAAACAGCCGTGGTTCGGCGACGGTGTCTTTGACTGTGCCGAGCTCTTTCAACCTGATGTAGCGCCCGCCAGGCAGCGCAATTCGGGTCTGGGCGAGTTCCTTAACGGTTTCGCTGCTCGCTAGCGTTCGAATGGCCTGTTCGCGTCCGCCAATCTCACCGCGTCCACCAGCAAGATCTATGTTGGTGGCCCGGACCTGACGATTGATGTCGCCGGCCGTGATGCCAAAGGACAGCAGCTTGTCAGGATCCAAAGATATCTGGATTTCACGTTCGACGCCGCCAATTCTGGTAATCTTCGCGACCCCCTTCACACCCTGCAGTTCGCGCGTGATGGTATCGTCGATGAACCAAGATAATTCTTCGGGCGTCTTTGTCGGTGCTGAGGCTGCATAGGTAATGATCGGCAGGCCGGCAATGTCGACACGTTCTATGATGGGATCATCGATCGTGCGCGGCAGTTCGGAGCGCAGGCGGGCAACCGCGTCCTTGACGTCATTGGTCGCTCTGTCGATAGGAACGCCAAGCTCGAACTGGACGACCGTCGTCGACTGGCCCTCAACAATTGTCGATTGGACGTGCTTTACACCGGTAATGCCGGCGACCCTGTCTTCGACCTTCTTCGTAACCTGCGTTTCAAGTTCTGAAGGTGCCGCTCCCGACTGCGTGATAAAAACTGAAACAACGGGAACATCGATGTTGGGGAAGCGCTTGACGGGTAGCTGTTGAAACGAGAACAGTCCAAGCGCCATCAGCACCATAAAGAGCACCAATGGGGGAACCGGATTTCGGATCGCCCAGGCCGAAACATCAACACGCATGTTATTTTACCTCGCTCAGGCGGGTCGGATCCGAGGTAACGGGTGTTACCGGATCGCCGGGGCGCAGAAATGTGCCGGCTTTGGCGACAACAACGTCCTGATCAGAGAGGCCCGATGCCACAGCAATTCGGTCATCGGAAAGCAGTCCCGTCTTGATCGTTCGGACGGCGACTTTGCCTTTCTCTACGACGAGAACGTAAGGACCCTGGTTACCATACATGACACTCGTCGCAGGGATGCCGAGGCTTTTGCTGCGGGCAGCAATAATCCTACCGCGGGCAAATGCGCCGATGCGTGCTGCTTGCTGTTGGCCCAAACTAATGCGAACGCGGCCAAGCCTTGTGGTGGCTTCAATCTCCGGTGACAGTAGGCGGACACGGCCCTCAACTTCCACGTTGCCCGGCAGGATAATGATAGCCTCTTGGCCGACCTGGATTCTGCTGAGCAGCTCTGATGAGACTTCGGCATTGAGCTCAATGTTGCCATCACGGATGATCTGGAACATCGGTTCCGTCGTGGTCATGGCGCCGACCATGCCGTTGCGTTTAGAAATAATACCGGCGGCTGGTGATCTGACTTCGGTTCTTGACTGACGCCAGGCAAGTTCGCGCAACTGTGCTTCGGTACGTGCAATCTCGGCATCAGCAACCTGCAAGCCCACGACAGCAGAGGCTAGACCTGCGGTTGCGCTCTGTGCTTGCGACAGCCTTTGTTCGTAGACACTTTGCGAGATATTTCCCGAGCGCTGGAGTTTCTTCGCTCGGATGAGCGCCGAGGCCGTTTCGCGCTCTGAAGCTCTGGCTTGTTCAACATTCTTTTCGGCTTGCGCACGGGTCGCAACGGCGCGTGCGCGAGATGCGCGAAACTGGGCCAGTTGCGCTTCAATATTGCTGGTCGTCAGCCGGGCAAGGACTTGATCGCGTTTGACACTGTCACCGATATCGACAAGCAGGTCTTTGACACGCTGGCCATTGACCTCGGGTGCGACAAGAACCTGTTCCTTGGCAATAAGCGTGCCCGTCACAAATACGGTTTCGACGAAGGCCTGCTGTCTGGGTCGTACGACGGTTACACTGGGTGGCGCCGACTGTTGTTTCTCTTTTGCTTTGGGCGCCTGCTCAAACCAATTGTGTGCGACTTCTTTAATGGTGTCACTGTTCGCCTGATAGACGAAGCCGAGAGCAGCAACCAGTGTTGCTGCGCCGAGCAGGACGATCCACTTCTTCATATTGACTGGTTCCGCTGGATTGCATCGTTCTGTTGAATGAGTTGGCCGCCGCTTAGGTCCATCCCTAAGATTTGACCGATCGTTGCCATAGCTGCTGAGAGTTCGTCTTGAATGTCTGTATCGGCGGTAACAGCCGTTCGCCAAAAAAGCCCGTCACCGATCACAAGAATGAGTTTTGCTGCCATTCTTGGCTCCAGCATTGGTGCCGCGCGACCAGCCTGGGTTAGCTGTTCAACAAAGGCTGTAAAGCTGTCCTCGACGAAGCGGTCGACGGAGGTAAACAGGGCCTTGACCTCAGGATTGCGGGTCGCCTCGGCGCCGATTTCTACAAATAGCTGCCGTTTGTGCGGTGCATCTTCGAAGAGATAGGTTTCAGCCAACTGGCTGAGGGCATCGAGGGTATTGTCAGCAGCAGCCAATGCCTCAAATCTCTCGGCGAACTGACGGCGATCGCGTTCGCAGATGCCGGCAATTAATTGCTCTTTCGACGCGAAATGTACGTAGAACGCCCCGGCACTGATGCCGGCTGCCGAACAAATGCTTTGTACGGACGTGCGGTGAAATCCATCGCGGGCAAAGCACACTTCAGCCGCGTTGAGGATGCTGGTCCGCCGGACTTCAAGAGTTTCTGGCTTTAGTTTCGGCAACCTGCCGTCCCTCGACTTGGCTGTAAATCGTGAAGTCTGCGTTGTGCTCGTTTGGAACCAAACAAAACGAATGTTCATTTTATTTGTAAGTAAGATTGAATTATGTCAAACGTCGAATGGACGCGGAAGGCGCGCTTTCACGAGCTCGGAAGGCGTTATTCGGATCGAGATGGGAAAGCTGCTCGGGCGATAAAC
>JBCDBQ010000735.1:0-3620 GCA_039183375.1 Pseudomonadota bacterium | reverse complement strand
CGCCCATATCGACTGCAGCCTCATAGAAGATTTGCGGGTCTAAAGGTGCGAGCGATACTTTCGCACTTCGGTGCACACCAATCATATCCGCGACTTGCGCCATGTCAGCTTGTGCGTATCCAAGCCGCCAGGTCTCCCCAGCAAAGCTGTTAGGACGACGAAGCGCCTCAGCCGCCAAGAGCCCAACATCGCGTGCGTCGACCCAAGACCACGCTGCGTCGCCGATCAGATTGGTCAGGGCGTTACCTTGCAGCCAACCAAAAGCCGTGATGTTTTGCATGAAGGCTTCGGGCTGCAGGAACGTGTATGACAGTCCGGATGCTGCTATATAGGCTTGAATCATCCGATGCCACCCCCAGTGTGCAACCTCGGCTGTGTCGTTGCCCGAGGCGCCGACATGGACGATGTGGCCGACACCAGCGGCTCGTGCGCTATCGACAACGCGCTTCGATTGTTTCAGCATGTCTACGGTGTATCCCGTCAGCAGCAGCACAGCATCCACACCTTTCAATGCAGCGTCAGTCTTTTCCCGATCATCCAGATCGAAGGGTCTTGTTTCGATAGAATTAGGCAAGACTGCTTTTGCCCGGGTTTCATCGCGGACACCCGCGATCACGCGAAGGTTATCAAATTGGGCCAAGTGTTCCGCGGCTGCGCCGCCAACTTTGCCCGTTGCTCCGATGAGAAAGATAGTATGCATGGGATTTTCCTTTTTTGAGGCTCGGGAGATTAGTTTCAGAGAACGTTCGCGCTCTGTCTGCCAAAGCGCGAGCGGGTCTTTCTGTGTTCAGCGGGTGGCTTCACGGTGGTAATGCACCACGACGTCAGCGCCCATGGCACCAAGCCCTAGAGAAAAGGCGCGGCCCATATTGTTCCAGGCGCCTGTGACGATAGCAACTTTGCCCGCCAGCGGCTTTGCTTGAGTGTCGGCCACGGCTGATGCCTGTGTGGTTAAACTGGCTGTTCCGAACCCGGCAGACCCAAGTCCAAGAAGTGCATTTCGCCGTGTGAGTTTGTTGGTAGACATGATCGGTTCCTTTCTGGGTTGGGACAATGTCCCCGTGGATTGGCAGGAACTTAACGCGTGCAAAAAACAACTCATAGTGATTGAAGTTTCATCTTATAAATGCAATAAATGCATCTATGCGGCCGAAACTCGATGATCTCCACTTGTTTTGCCGGATTGTAGAAACCGGCTCACTAAGATCAGCAGCACAGCAGGTAGGAACGGATCCGTCGAGCGTGTCGCGCCGACTTTCGGGGCTCGAAGACCGTCTTGGCGTGCAACTGATTGCACGATCACGATTGCAATCTACGACCACAGATGCGGGCCGCGCGTATTATGACGAGTTAAAGCTCATTCTTGAGCGGATGGCAGAATTGGAAGACGATGTGGCGGGGGCTGCCGCTGATCCTCGCGGGACGCTGCGTGTGGCGGCTCCGATCGATTTGGGGATGCGGTTCATTGGACCCTGGCTCCATGAACTATCCGAACAGTCACCACGGCTATCTGTGGATTTGGTGGTCAGCGATCAATTTGTTGACTTCGAAGGTCAAGGTCTAGACGCGGCAATCCGAGTGGGCGCACTCAGTGACAGTGCCTTGATGTCGCGCCGCTTGGGGGCAATGCCAATGGCCATTGTCGGGTCACCGCAATATCTAAGTGCGCATGGCGCTCCAACGTCCCCCGATGACCTGTCTGACCACGCCTTCATCTATTATTCGGGTTTGCAAGCTGGTGCCAAGCTGGAGCTCACTCACAAAGACGGATCAACGACGCGGGTGGAAACAAACGGCCGCTTCAGCGTGAACAACCTTGGTGGCGTTGCGCAAATCGTGCACTTGGGGGGCGGTCTGCACGCAGGGCCATTGTGGTACTTCGCCGATGATATTCAGCATGGTCGATTGCTGCACGTTCTGCCGAACTGGTCGCCGCCCTCTTATCCTGTTCATATGCTTTATGCGTCCGGCACCTATGTGCCCGCTAAAGTGAGGCGGTTCATTGATTTGGCGGTATTGAAGATGCGAAACATGAAAGGAGTCATTCCCTAGCGGCCTTCAAACTGGCCATTGTGGATCAGGTGGCCCACGACCTGTCTTCCGTTGGAAGTCGGATCTGAGTGCACCTAGTGTGGCCAGAGAACATCGAGAGCTTTTCCAAAGCAAACATATCGACCGTCAGAACGTTTTCGGCCGTACCCTCAGTCGGGGGTGAGTCCGGCTAATTCCGGATTTCGCGTCCTCGGCCAATGTCTGCAACACGGGCTGCGACCGAAGCATCATGGCTTACAGTTCAACGGCAGCAATGGGCTGTCCTACGCCGTTGCGCGCTGCATCCCACTTACAGATGCTGTAACCTATCTAGTGTCTGCTTTGAGCCAAATTTACAAATGCCGCGTATCGAACGAAAGGCAGCTTTCGAGGACTCTTAGAAAAAACAAAAGATGAAAAATGGGGGCAATCCCAGTAAGAGGTTGGAAAAATCCATATCGGGGAGTTGTAAGATGTCAAATGGTGGTGCGCACAAAAACATCACTTCCGCATTTTCCGTGCGAGGACATGAAGCCCTTGAAGCCCAATATGAGGAGTGGGCAGGAACGTACGATGCCGACAATGCGGCTATGGGCTTTCGGCTTCCAATTCTCGCGGCTGCTTTCTTCGCGCGCTGGGTCCCGGTCGACAACGCGCAGATACTTGATGCAGGTTGCGGGACTGGGTTGGCGGCAGAGAATCTCTGGATTCTTGGGTACCGCAATCTCGTTGGCATTGACCTATCAGAAGCAATGTTGGCCAAAGCGCAGGAATTAGGCGTTTTCTCACAGTTGCACCGAATGGTTATGGGCGACGCTCTGGAATTTGATGATGGTGCCTTCGCCGGTGCAATTGTGACCGGCGTTTTCACAGAAGGTCACGCGCCGCATTCTAGTTTCGATGAACTTGTCCGGGTGGTGCGTCCTGGTGGACATATCGTTTTCAACGTTCGCGATGATATCTATGAGCATCAGGGCTTCCGCGAAAAGATGGATGAGCTGGAAGCAAAGCGCTTTTGGGCACTTGCCGAAAAGAGCGATCCATTCCGTCCTTACACAATTGGTGAAGAACATGTTTCAGCTCGGATTTTTGCCTACCGTGTTGAGCGGTGAAAACTCGCCTTGAAAACTGCTGAACCCGCGAAGAGGCGGGCATTGCCAAGGAACAACTAGGCAGTAAGGTCCGCGATGTTTGAGTTTACAACCCTTCAGATTGTGCGGTCGCAGCGCATGGCCAGTTCGGCGGGCCGCATCGCAGCAACAGCATTACCTGGCTAATGGCAGGAATGGGTCGCTAGTGTTGCCCTCTCGCCCATCGATCACGGTGATGCTGCATTGCTTCCGATGTCTGCACTTGGCTTGTCGCTAGGATTGTTTGGTTCATGGCCAACGGTTGGTAAGGGCGTGCAAAGATCATTCGCTGAGATTGCCCCGCATGTTGTTGGAGATCTCCGCTTACATTTTGTCTCAAGCTAAGTTGTTACTGAAGAAACCCAGAAATTGTCTGTGCGACTCTTTTCGGAAATTGGTGTTGGGGGCCGTGCCCTGCGGCTGGGAAAATCGCGAGCTGGGCGTCAGGCACTTGAGAAT
>JBCDBQ010000734.1:0-3635 GCA_039183375.1 Pseudomonadota bacterium | reverse complement strand
TTCCTGGAACGCGCGGTTTTGGTTTGCGCGAAACATCTTGGGAGCGGCACAGCCACGCATTCGCCCGTCACCACCTTTGGTCGAGTACCCATGATCATTCCGCCTCATCCTCGATACCCATTGCGATTCGGACCGGTCGAAATGAGCGCCTGTGGTGTTCTGTTGGACCAAATCGCTTCAAGGCTTCCAGATGCACTTTGGTCCCGTAACCTTTGTGTTGCTCAAATCCGTAAGCCGGATGTGCTTGGGCCAATTCAATCATCAGACGGTCTCGCGTGACCTTTGCAACGACTGAGGCGGCGGCAATCGACAAGCACTTTGCATCCCCGCCAATAACCAAATGTGTTGGACATTCGAGACCAGGATCACGATTGCCATCGATGAGTGCAACGTCAGGCTTCGGCCTTAACGACGACACAGCATCTCTCATCGACCACAACGTCGCTTGCAGAATGTTGTCGCAATCGATGCGCGCGACATCAGCAATCCCAACAGCAAAATCGAACGTCCGCACAATCTCCTCATAGAGCTGCGAACGAACATCTTCTTTCAAAGCTTTTGAATCATTGAGCTGCTTCAGCTCGTTTGCGAGTGGACTGCGCAAGTCGCCTGCCGGAATTGCAACAGCAGCTGCAACGACCGGTCCGGCAAGAGGGCCTCTCCCGGCTTCATCGACTCCGCAAACAACCCCGTCGATGTTGCCCAGCGCCTGCAACTCAATTTTAAAACTTGGAGTTGTTTTCTTGGCTTTACGTGCTGCCACTATCTAGCCTCAAGGCTGCCTGTCCTTGGTTCTTCATTGTCGTTCTAGATCAATCCAAGCTGCTGACCAACCTCGGCCGGGACCTGAAACAGGTCTGTTCGCAGCTTGAGCTCTCGCTGATTGAGCTGATGCCGCTTCAATGCTTTGCGAAAGCGGTTCCCAATCATTTCGGCGAATGGCCCCGTACCGCGCTGCCTGTGACCAAACTCTGAGATGTAGTCTCGACCGTGATGCATGCCCTGCAGGAGCTTGATCACGCGACCTGACCTATTGGGAAACTCCGTCGATAACCATTCCCGAAACAGCTCCTTGAGCTCCAACGGCAGCCGCAACATGACGTACGACGCACTTTCAGCACCTGCTTCTTTCGCCGCCTTCAAAATGCTTTCGATCTCGTGATCATTGAGGCCCGGAATGATGGGAGCCACCATCACCGTCGTTGGTATACCCGCTTGCGAAAGATCTCTGATGGCAGCCAACCTTCGATCTGGCGTGGCAGCGCGAGGCTCCATCTTCCGCACCACTTGGCGGTCCAGCGAGGTCACAGAAAGCGCGACTTTGACCAAGCGCCTCTCAGCCATACGTGACAAGATATCGATATCTCTCACGACCAATGCTGATTTGGTCACAATGCCAACGGGATGATTAAAGCGGTCCAGAACCTCGAGAACGGACCGCGCAATCTGGAGGCGCTTCTCTGCCGGCTGATAAGCGTCTGTCACAGCCCCCAAGGCGATTGTCTTGGGAACGTAGCGCTTGCGCCGAAATGCCTCTTCCAGCAACTCAGCAGCATTCACCTTGGCAAAAATCTTTGTTTCGAAATCCAGCCCTGGCGATAAACCCATCTGCGCATGAGACGGTCTTGCATAGCAATAACTGCAACCGTGCTCACATCCCCTGTAGGGGTTAATAGACTGATCAAACGACAGATCAGGGCTATCATTGGTCGCGATAATGGACTTAGCCAACTCAGGTTGAACAGTTGTCCGGAAGGTCTCTAGCTCACCCAGAGTTTCCCAACCATCGTCAAAGTCTTCGCGCCGCTCGCGCTCATAGCGACCAGAGGCATTGCTTCGTGCACCGCGTCCTCTGCGACGATCAGAGTCGACAATTTTGTAGTCACGCTCTAAGTCAATGTCGCGGTCGAAGTCCATGGCAACCTCTGCTCGGTCAACTCACTGGAGTAAATCTACCGAGAGTAAAGGAACAAGACAAGAACAAAATGAGAATTAAAGCTATACATAGCCGCAAAGCGGTGTGAGCCCAACTGCGTTCCGTATCCGATGATCTCAATCGTAATTCCCACTCTGAATGCAGCGTCAGGCCTAGCTGCGTGCCTCACAGCGCTCGTCCCCGGCGTCGTCAACGGTTGCATCCGCGATGTCATCATAGTGGACGGTGGCTCAACCGATCGGACTTTGGAGATCGCTGAAGCCTCTGGTGCAACGATCGTAAGAACAGGAAAGGGCCGCGGCTCCCAACTCAAAGCCGGGGCTGACGAAGCAAAGGGAGAGTGGCTGCTCTTCCTCCATGCCGATACCGTCCTGGAAGCGGGTTGGGAGGATGAAGTTGCAACCTTCATCGAAAGGGTCGATACCGGACAAAGACCCGAAACAGCGGCAGCCTTTAAGTTCGAGCTGGACGACCTCGGGTTCCTACCGCGCGTTATCGAGTACGGCGTCGCCTGGCGTTGCACCTTGTTTCGGATGCCATACGGCGACCAGGGACTGCTGATTCCCAGGCGACTGTACAATCGGATTGGCGGGTATAAGCCGATCCCGCTGTTGGAAGACGTGGATATCAATCGACGGATTGGAAGATCGCGTCTCGTCATTCTGCGCACGGGCGCAATAACAAGCGCAATCCGTTACAAGCGTGATGGTTACATGCGCAGAGTCATGCGCAATTGGGCCTGCCTGTTGATGTATTATTGCAGGGTGCCGATCAGACACATCGTAAAAATGTACTCCTAGCGGAACTTCATCCGTTCAAGATAGAGCAGTTAGGTCAGGCAGATGAAGCGCCTAGCGCTCCAGTGCGTGGCGTCACTCTCCCGGATCAACATGGCAGGCGATCGTAGACTCATTATCATGGCGAAAGCTCCGGTTGCCGGGCGCGTAAAATCGCGCCTCGGGCAGGATATCGGTACGGCACCAGCGGCGAACTTTTACCGACATACCTGCCGGGCTGTCGTCTCAAGGCTGTCGCAAACAAGGCTCTGGGAAACAACACTCTGCATCGCACCTGATACCAGCATTCACGACAGGATCTGGCCACCTAACATACGACGGAAACCCCAGGGCGAGGGAGACCTAGGCGAACGTATGCATCGGGCAATGATGCACAATCAGGACGGCCCGGTGGTGCTCATCGGTACTGACATTCCCGAGATAAGGCCAAGCGACATTGCCGACGCATTCCGCAATCTACGAAATCACGACGTCGTGTTCGGTTCAACACCGGATGGCGGTTACTGGCTCGTTGGTTCGGCTTCGCAACGCTACCTGCGTTCTGCCTTTCGCAACGTTCGCTGGTCAACCGAGTATGCCTTAACCGACACGATCAACAGTTTCAGAAGCCAATACAATGGACTGAAAGTTGGGCTGGTCCGCCAATTGAATGATGTCGACCATGGAGTTGATCTCCTAGCCCTACAAGCATTGGTCGGCCGCCGCATCCTTCCCCGCCGGCTCCGATAATATGATAAGAGCGAAACTGCTCAGTTGAGTGTTTATTGTAAACCAGCATTTGCTATAAGCTCTTGCAGAGAATATGTTATTGGTAGACTGATCAGCGGATCTGACAGACGAAGCGAAGTGGTCATGGCACAGCCTCAGTATACGCCGGCACAGGTGCTCGAAACGGCACGCCG
>JBCDBQ010000733.1:0-3644 GCA_039183375.1 Pseudomonadota bacterium | reverse complement strand
GGTGAAAACAATCTTGGCAAAGTGATGCGCGATATCGAGGCCTCTCACCTTGGCCGTCTGCATTTCGGTCGTGCCATCGGTTATCAGCCCCAGCGGAACCTGCTCGCGAAAATGGTCAATCGCCCATTGGGCATCGTCAAATAGTGTGATCTCCGGCTCGTGCGTTCGGTAGATGTCGCGGAGCTCCGCAAACTCCTCCTCAGAATGCTCCGGGCGGTGCTTCTCGAAAGACTTCTTGAACAATGCACCAAGCATGCCGTTGTCCAGCATCTCAGTCATGTCATCCGCGATACCCTCAATGCCCCACCTCTTGTGGGCCCAGCGACCCACGGCACGAAATCCTGAATAGGCAAACTCGTGCTCAGGGTAGAGCGTATCGTCGAGATCAAAGATCAAACACAGCTGGCTCATGAAATTTGTTCGTGCCGTTGTTACTTGCGAAACAGTTTTGTCATACCAACACTGGTACTCGCGCAGATCCAGACCGGCAAGTCACGATCTTGATTGACAATTTCTGCCATTGCCATCATTTCTCGCGAACCACAAACACCGATCAATGCTGAAAGATGAAAGGATTTTTCTGTGATGTCCAACACACCGACGATATTCATCGATGGTGAGGCTGGAACAACGGGGCTCGGAATTCGTGAACGTCTGAGCGCCGTATCCGGCGTCCAGCTCCGCTCTATCGCAGAAGAACACCGCAAGGACCGCGCAGCCAAGAAGGATCTCCTCGGCGAGGTTGATATGGTCGTCCTCTGCCTGCCAGACGCAGCTGCAAAGGAAACTGTCGCAATTGCCGACGAGCTGCCAGATTCAGGCCCGAAGTTTGTCGATGCATCCACCGCCCATCGCGTCGCCGAGGACTGGACCTATGGCTTCCCTGAACTGAGCGCTGCACAAGCGGCCGCTGTCCGCGAAGCCAAGCGCGTATCAAATCCGGGCTGCTATCCAACTGGCGCGATTGCTCTCATCCGCCCACTGGTCGACGCTGGCATCGTACCGGACGATTATCCGCTCACGGTAACGGGCGTCTCCGGCTACAGCGGCGGCGGCAAAACCATGATCGAAGCTTATGAGAATGGCACGGCACCGCCGTTCGAGATGTATGGCCTCGGTCTGGAGCACAAGCATCTTCCGGAGCTGCAGAAGTATTCGAGCCTGACACGCCGACCGATCTTCGTTCCTTCGGTTGGAAACTATCGTCAGGGTATGCTGATTTCAGTACCACTGCATTTGGATACGCTGAACGGCGCCACCACTGCCAATCAGATTGAAGACCTGTTGGCGGAACACTACGCCGGCTCAGAGTTTGTCAAAGTCATCCGACGCAGTGAGGATGAAGAAGCCAAGGGTGGTCGCATATCACCAGAAGCGTTGAACGACACCAACATGATGGAGCTGCGTGTCTTTGGTCACGATGACTTTGGCCAGGCCGTTCTCGTGGCTCGCCTTGATAACCTGGGCAAAGGCGCATCTGCCGCCGCCACTCAGAACATCAAACTCATGCTCGGTGTCGAGCAGTAAGGCCTCAGCGGTCCCTAGCCGTTGACTGCCGCACTTCGTAAAGGTGCCAGACGCTTGTCGCAAACACGATGGCCGCAAGCGTCTGGTGGCTGACGCCAAGCCCGATCGGGATCGCGCCGTCAACTGACACCAAGGTCCAGATACCAAGTACGGCCTGACCGATCATCAGCACAGCCAGCCAGACCGCCGATCGCGATACATCATCGTTGTCAGCATTCCACGTGCGCACAATCTGAATGATCGATAGGGCCAGCAGCACATAGGCCAGCATGCGGTGATTGAACTGTATCGTGAGATGATCTTCACCAGCGCTTAGATACCACGGCTGCAGCGGATAAAGTCCCTCCGGAATGAACGCACCATCCATGAGCGGCCAGGTCGTATAGACCAAACCGGCTTTGGTGCCGGCAACGAAGGCACCAAGAGCAACCTGGCTGAAGATTAGCACCATCAACAACCAGGCGAGCACGGCTGTATAGCGGCGCAGGTTGGAGAAATAGATTTCGCCATTATCCGGTCGCAAACTAAGCAGGCACCAGACCACGCCGGCGAGAATAAGAAACGCCGTGCAAAGATGCAGCGCTAAGCGATACTGACTAACATCGACCCGCTCCGTCAGACCCGACTGAACCATGTACCAGCCAATAAAACCCTGCAGGCCACCAAGCAACAACAGGCCAACGAAGCGCCAATGATAACCTTGCGGAATCTGGCCGCGCACCCAGAAGAGCAAAAGCGGCACAGCAAACACCAGGCCGATGAACCGACCAAGAAAGCGATGGATCCATTCCCACCAGAAGATAGCCTTGAAGCCGGCAAGGTCCATACCGGCATTCACATCGCGATATTCCGGGATTTGCTTGTACTTTTCGAAAGCCTCCTGCCAATCGGCGGTGCTCAACGGTGGTATTGCGCCCAAGATCGGCTGCCACTCTGTAATCGAAAGACCGGAGTCCGTCAGTCGTGTCACCCCACCGACGGCAACCATGGCAATCACAAGCAAAGCAACAATCGTCAGCCAAACCCGTAACGGCCCATGAGAGTGGGCCGGATGATCAAAATCAGACGATACGCCTTGTAGCGCCATAACGTCCCGCTCCCGGATTGCGTTGCTCGTGTTAGTTAGATTTACGGGGTGAGATGCGCAATAGATCGAGCAGGCGCTCTTTGTCCCAACCACGAACGACCGTCCAAACGAGGAGGGAACCGGTATCATGACCATGCGAACGCGAAAGCTGATCGGTGCAATCGCATTGCTGCTGCTGATCACCGTCTATTCGTTCGCCGCCATGATGGTTGCAATTGCACTGCAGGTGAACGCGAGCAAGTGGGTCGAAGTGATCTACTACATCGTTGCCGGACTGGCCTGGACAATTCCCGCTGGCGCGATCATCTGGTGGATGCAGCAAGCGGACAGTGATTGATCTCAGACGAGCTCGAATTTGCCCCCGGCGATCTGCTGTCTTCGGGTTGAGAATGCCGTGGGTTCCGACCGCTCGATGCGAATGATATCGATGTCGGTCACCTCAAAGCCAAGAAAAGTCTCATCCGTAGCTTCAACAATCGATCGTTGAACGCGCGCATCGGACACGCTTATGCCGGCATCAAAGCGTCCTTCAACGGCCTCGAACAAGGCCTGCGCTGTTCGGTATCGGCCAACCACGAGGATCTGGTCGTAAACATCATCCAAGGCATCCAGGACCGCATTCAGATCATCGCCATCGAAGTAAAAGTCCTCATCGCTCGCGCCGTGACCCAGGCTGATATGATGCACCTTCGAATTCGGGATATGCGTGATCACATCATCGAATGACGCAGTTCCAGCTAACAGCTCGGTAATCCCGGGCCGGCACGCCAGCCCTATTGTGTCGCAGAAGCTCTCGCTATCGGTGTTGCAATCGATGACGACAACCTGGAGTTCGGCCTCACTAAGGAGGCGGGCCAAATCCATACCTTCTTGAGATGCGTCGATGCCATGCGTTTCGCCAATTATGATTGTCCGAAAACCGGCAACCTCGTCGCCGCGCTGAAGCAGATGTTCAGCGACACCGTGTATCGTCATATCATCGGCCTCTTCTTCATACTCATCCACCGCATAGGAGTCTGACTGCGCCGCG
>JBCDBQ010000732.1:0-3652 GCA_039183375.1 Pseudomonadota bacterium | reverse complement strand
GCCATGAACCCAAGGATGTGGCAACACCCCGCAACGCAGCGCAATACCGCTCAGTTGGAGCAGGATGGCATTCTGTTTGTTGGTCCCAATGTCGGTGAAATGGCAGAGGCGAACGAAAGCGGTCGAGGCCGGATGGCTGAACCGCATGAAATCCTCACTGCGATTGAAGCTCAACTCAATGATCAGCCCAAGCTGTTGGCCGGACGTCATGTGCTCGTCACAGCCGGGCCAACGCACGAGCCAATTGATCCTGTCCGCTATATTGCCAACCGGTCATCGGGAACGCAGGGTTACGCCGTCGCGGCGGCAGCTCAACGGTTAGGCGCCAACGTGACCCTGATCTCCGGCCCCACCAATCTCCCTGATCCCGCTATGGTCCAAGTCATTCGTGTCCAATCAGCGCGCGAAATGTTCGATGCCGTCAAAGCCGCCCTGCCCGCTGACATCGGGATTTTTGCCGCTGCGGTTGCTGATTGGCGCGTTGCGACCGAGTCTGATCAAAAAATCAAGAAGGACGGCAACGCGCTGCCGACACTGAAGTTCACCGAAAACCCGGATATCCTGCAAACAATTGCCAAGAAAAAGTCGCCGAAGCGCCCGGCCCTTGTCATCGGGTTTGCAGCAGAGACCGAGAATGTCGTTGAGAACGCGCAAGCCAAACTCAAGAAGAAGCAGTGTGACTGGATCGTAGCCAATAATGTGTCGCCTGAGAGCGGCGTGATGGGCGGTAGCCACAATGCCGTGCACATTGTTTCGAAGAGCGGTGTGGAAAGTTGGCCGGAAGCGGATAAGGCCGAGGTTGCCGACAAGATCGTGCGAAAGGCTGCAGAAGAATTGGCAGCCAAGCCAACCGCAGTGTAAATTGTCGGGTGATCAATTGCTGCGAGGTCTCGCGTCCGATGGCACTGGAACTAACCCTGACAATCAAACAATTTGACCATGGCAAAGGTCTGCCGCTACCGGCCTATGAAAGTGCACAGGCAGCCGGCATGGATCTTCGCGCCGCTGTGCAGGACGGTACTGATCTCGTCCTGGAGCCCGCGGCCCGAACGCTGGTTCCAACGGGTATCGCGATCGCTCTGCCAGATGGCTACGAGGCCCAGGTCCGGCCACGATCGGGTCTTGCGCTCAAGCACGGCATAACGGTGCTGAATTCGCCAGGCACCATAGACGCCGACTACCGTGGTGAGATCAAAGTGATTCTGATCAATCTCGGGCAAGAGACGTTTCGCATCGCCAGAGGGGATCGTATTGCCCAACTTGTCGTGGCGAAGGTTACTCAACCAAAGCTTGAAGTCGCGATCGCGTTGGATGAGACCCAACGGTCCGATGGTGGATTTGGCTCAACAGGCGTATAACCCGACCTTGTGTTGGCCCCCGGATTTACCAAATCTCAAATGTGCGAGCACTTCTCCCTCGAAGACTGGCACACTTGCTTTTGCGATTGTTCCGCAATCGACTACAATCGCCGTGATCCGTTAACCGGTTTCTCAGGACAGATGCTCATGAGCAGCGAACCAATTTTCAAGACGCTTGCAGGAACACCGTCCTGGGGCCGTGGCCGTGTGTTTGACAGCATCACGGAGACAATCGGCCAGACTCCGCTGATCAGGCTCGGCAAGCTTGTGGAACAGGCCAATATAAGAGCCGAGATTCTGCTGAAGCTCGAGTTCTTCAATCCACTCGGCAGCGTGAAAGACCGCATCGGCGTTGCAATGATTGATATCATGGAGTCGAGCGGCCAGATCAGTCCTGGTGAATCCATCCTGATCGAACCGACATCTGGCAACACCGGCGTGGCGCTTGCCTTTGTTGCCGCAGCGCGCGGTTATGATCTCATCCTGACAATGCCAGAGTCGATGTCGCTGGAACGTCGGCGCCTGCTGACGCACATGGGTGCCAGGCTTGAGCTAACACCCGCTGAAAAGGGCATGCGTGGCGCAATAGAGCGTGCGAACGAACTCACTGAACTCATACCGAACGCGGTGCAGCCGAAGCAGTTCGAAAATCCGGCCAATCCCGCCGTACATGAAATCACAACGGCGGAAGAGATCTGGAACGATACCGGAGGCGAGGTCGATGCCATTGTTGCCGGCGTTGGCACCGGCGGCACATTGACGGGATGTGCTGCGATCCTGAAGCCGCGGCGACCGGGTATGTCTGTCGTTGGCGTTGAGCCTTCGGACAGCGCGGTTCTTTCCGGCCAGCCTCCCGGACTGCACAAAATTCAAGGCATCGGCGCGGGCTTCATTCCGGAAGTCCTTAATACCGAAATGGTCGATGAGGTGATTAAGGTCCCCAACGAAATGGCGTTTGAAGTCGCGCGCTTGTTGGCCAAGGTCGAAGGCATTCCCGGTGGGATCTCGACCGGCGCGAATGTGGCGGCTGCTCTGACGATTGCTGTCAGGGACGATATGGCCGGCAAGCGGATCGTGACCTTCGCCCCTTCCCATGCCGAACGCTACCTGTCGACCGAACTGTTCGCGGCGGTTGGCAACGAAGAAACTGGTCATGCGGAACCCGCGACATGAGCTGCGCAGTTCTTTCAGAATGGCCCGTGCTCGCTCTCGTTGGTTTGGCAGTGATTGACTAAGGTCGGCAAGAAGCAAAAATGGCTACTCTCAGTCCAGAAGAAATTGAGCGTTACAAGCGGCATCTCGTTCTCCGCGACGTCGGCGGGCAGGGACAGCAGAAGCTGAAAGCTGCTCGGGTCCTGGTTATTGGTGCAGGTGGGCTCGGGTCTCCTGTCATCATGTACCTTGCTGCTGCTGGTGTTGGCACCATTGGCATTGCTGATGATGATGCGGTTTCCCTGAGCAACTTGCAGCGGCAGATCGCACATGACACACACGACGTGGACCAACCGAAAGTGGCGAGCGCGCAGAGCACGGTTGAACGCCTCAATCCGAACGTCACTGTTCGCTGTCACAACGAACGTATCACTGCCGCCAATGCGATGGACCTGCTCGCCGACTACGATATCATCGTCGACGGCTCGGATAACTTTGAGACCCGCTATCTCGTCTCAGATGCCTGCTATCTTGCCAAAAAGACACTCGTCTTCGCAGCTCTCGGACCATTTGACGGCTACCTCACGACCTTCAAGCCGCACGAGCGAAATGACGAAGGCCAGCCTTACCCGACCTACCGATGTGTGTTCCCGGAAGCGCCGTCAGGGGATGCCGTTTTCAATTGTTCCGAAGTCGGGATACTCGGTGCCGTTGCCGGTGTGATGGGCACACTCCAGGCAACCGAGGTCTTGAAAGAGATTATCGGAGCGGGCGACAGCATGGCAGGTAAGCTGCTGATCTACGATGCCCTCGGCTGTCGCTTCCAGACGATTACGCTGAAGTGGGACCGCACCAATCCGCTGTCAGGTGACAACCCAACAATATTGGACCTGTCATCGCACCAGGCCGCCGCTGCATAGAGCACCGGCAGGCAGCCGCCACGATTACTAAGACCCGGTGGCTGCCACCGACTCTGCCAACGGGCACAGCAGCTCAAACATAATTGAGACGCCGACCCAAGCGGTCATGCCACTCGGATCGAACGGCGGTGAGACCTCAACCAAATCACAGGCGGCGATATTCACGCCCGACAGTCCGCGGCACAATTGCTGCGCTTCGAACGTATTGAAGCCGCCAATCTC
>JBCDBQ010000731.1:0-3652 GCA_039183375.1 Pseudomonadota bacterium | reverse complement strand
TTGGCGTCACTGCTGATTGCACTCCTGGCATTCTATGCGTGGCACACGCCCCTTCGGGGTCCGTTGACTGACGCCGAGATCGACGCATTCATGACGACGCAGGCAGCAAATGCGGGCACTGATTGGAGCGATGAAGCGGCCTTTGAGGCGTTTCTTCGGAATGATGACGGACGACCGTTCGTTATGATTAATCTCATGGAGTATCGCCAAACGGCGGAATATTCTGATGAATCTGCGCTCGCGGCAGATATCACAGGAGCTGAAGCGAGTGCGCTTTACGGCCAAGCTGTACTGCCACAACTATTACTGCGAGGAAGCTACCCTGTGGAACGAGCGACCCGCTACAACACAATAATTAACAGCGTGGGCGAGACTGCGGGAGAGTTCGAGTCTTTCGCAATGGTTCGCTATCGTAGCCGAAGAGATTTGATCGATATGCTGAGCAGCGATGCTTTCGGCGAGGCGAATATTCACAAGTGGGCCTCGCTAGAAAACACCCTTGTCGCTCCATCGAAAAGCGGTGCCTCCTTCAAGTTCATCGGGTTCATTCCCCTCGTTCTGTTTGTGGCCCTTGGCGTCGGTCTGGGTGGGTTGTTTCTCGGACGGCGCGGGAGTTGAGAAATCTCGCCGCCAAATTGAACTTCCGCCCCAAGCCGGAAACTGCCCATGCTTCACAGAACTGCACGAACCAGCAAAACAACCAAAAACCATCTCTCTAAAACCCAATCTAGTAACGCGGCATTGGCGCGAGAGCGCCACTATCCGCGTACATATCAAAGGACACCTGGCTTGACTCATTCGATCACAACCGCGGCAGCGGCCCTTTTGGTGTTGACCCTGGCCACTCCGGTCATCGCACAGGAGGATGGACCGCGTGATAGCTGGAGCCTTGGTCTCGTCGCAGCTATCGCCACCAACCCTTATCTTGGTGAAGACACCGAAGTATTGCCCTATCCGGCTCTTACCTACAGGAACGGGCCGTTTTCCATCGGGACATTTGGCGTGGAATATGACGTCTACGCCACCGAACGCCTGACGTTCTCGGCAGGGCTTGTACCACGCTTCACGGGGCTGTTCTCAACCGATGCGCCCGAACTCGACGGGATCGACCGCAAGGTGACGGGTGATGTGGCATTGGGGCTGGAATACGATCTGGGCAATGGATTCAGCACGGATCTCACGTTCCGGCAGGAGTTCACCGGTGAGCATGACGGCCAGGAACTGGTACTGGATTTGGGCTACGGCACTCAGATTGGTTGGGTAGGGCTAAAGTTCAGCGCGGGCGCAGCTTGGCAAAGCAGGGATCTTAGCGGGTTCATCTGGGGTGTCTCACCCTCGGAAGCACGCCCCGGTCGACCGGCCTATTCCCCTGGTGATGTCATCATCCCGTATGCGGCGGTCAATGCTTTTGTCCCGCTCACCCAGAACTGGACGTTGATCGGAACCGCGCGGGCGGACTTCCTGCCTAGCGACGTGTCAGACAGTCCCATTGTCGATGAGGATGATATCTACAGCCTTATCCTCGGCGCCACCTACAGTTTTTGATTCAACTTCACTTCGCCCTGAGACCAAAAAAGACACCACTCACTTGTGACCTGACACGGACGGGATGGCACTGAAAATGATGCTGTTGCGGCGATTCCTCTACCGTGTGCGCTAGCAGTGTGAAAATCGCATTCATGGTGAGGGCTCAGTGTCGCTGTTCTGCGGCTTTCATTATTGGCTGGTCGCAGCCCGGAGCAGACATTCAAAACTAGACTTTGCAAATCCCGAGAAGTGGACAAAACTGCCGTTGGCTTTCATCGGCGCAATGCCCGGATCCGGTAAGCGGTGTCCGATCAGGAAAGGCTCAACTATTTGGGAAATAGCAAGGTAGCTACAAGTCTTGCGCCCCAACCGTCAGGTCCACTATCTGGGCCGTCGGCCCAGTAGCGTACTCCCCCGCCTACGCTGATAAGTTGATCCCCCAGTTGGGTAACTTTGGTGACAACACCGTTGATTGGCACAGACCATTGATCGTTTTCCCAGTCGTAGGTGGACTCGGTGTTTATAGTGAACGTCCAAGCGTTCGAATTTGTATAGGAAATAAATGGCTGTAAGAACGTCTGGTTGATGTCGGTATCACCATCAATGTCCCAGATGTGATTTGTCAGGCCACCATATGTCCAAGGACCCTGCTGTTTGAGAGCCACGCCGGTAACTCCAGCACCCCACTCTCCGAGACCTAAGCTGTTATCTGTCGACGTCGGCAGTAGAAAAACGGGCCCAGCCCCCCAAATCCAACCGCCAGCGCTCGGCTTTTTGGGCGAAAGAAAGAAACTTTGAACAGTGTCTCCTAGCCCAGTCTGGGATCCAGAACCCGGTAGGCCACCATCTATGGAGGCAATAGGCAGAATTGTCCGGGATATTAGGTTCCAATCGTCCGTAAGATCAAAGGGAACAACCGGTTGTACGTTCAATATCCAACGCGTACCGTTTCTGTCGGCACCCAAATTCTGATCATAGTTCAATTGAAATGGCACGCTAATCAGAGCGGCCACGGGGTTTGCAAGTTGCTTTGCTAGTTCTTCTTCCTGGGACTCTGCCCACGCAGCACCAGAGAAAGATCCAACCGCGACAGGAATGGAGCAGCACAACGACTTTAGGTTCATGGGGCAATTTCCCTTAACTGGCACTTTACTTAACAGAAAGTTGCCTTTGAGATCACTGGACCGGGAGTGATAATAGGCACGCAGTTGTTCTCTTTCGGCATGCCATCAACTCGACCGCATAAGCAGATTTGGCTTTCAAGGGCCTGCCTTCAGCGACCGTCATTTTCCGGTGTATACCAGATGGGTGACGTATACGCGCGATCAATGACTTCCATCTCGGTGCCCTCCGGCATTTCAACATCAAAGAACTTGGCGTCGTACGCGGTCCACCGAGGTTTTGGAATTTCAAGAACGCGCACGTAGTACATCGCGCGATCAGACGGCACGAATTCCGGATCAACCCAATGCCCGCCAAGAGCCGCGTCACCGATAGTGTTAGAATAGCTGGCGTCAGACACATTAACGGTGTTGCCGACGTCTCCGTCACAACGGCCGTTGACTATTTCACGCTCATCTGCACACGCAACATCCCAAATTTTTTCCCGAGGATTACCTCCCTCGTCTATCCAACCTTTCACGATCTGAACCCGGTCAAGATTGGCGCCGTCCGGATCGCGAAGCGCTCTTATCAGGAATGTCGGAGTATTAGAGCCCTCGGGGGCTGGCCGAAGATCTCCCCCCATCGGCACGCCTCGTGCGTATCCTTGTTCCGCAAAGTTCGGAAGCAGCGCCTCTTCTTCCTCAAAGTCCCAACCACCAAAGACACGGACGCGGATGCGCGATCCAGTCGTTCCGAAGACCTCCTTGCGGCTCATTGCATCGAACAGCGCTTCGCGTGTGTTTTCTACGGCCCAAACGCCTGCGAGCCCAGCCGCGGAAAGCTCTGTTGCGTAAATATTGAGTTCGGGGTTTTGGCCTTGGATTAGAATATCTTCAAAGCGTTCTGCGGAAGGTTCGACAATATGCGCCTTTCCAAACCAATTGTCCTCCCGACTGGTCGGCAAAGCAGTGTGATTGTCTGTGGCACCGATCATGCCGAACTTGAAGGGGTTAACTCCCAG
>JBCDBQ010000730.1:0-3660 GCA_039183375.1 Pseudomonadota bacterium | reverse complement strand
TCTTCCGCACTGACCTCTTCGCCAGTCGCAGCCTTCACCAAAGGCGGACCGCCGAGAAATATCGTACCTTGTCTGCGGACGATGATGCTCTCATCCGCCATGGCTGGCACATATGCACCGCCGGCCGTGCATGAACCCATAACCAAAGCAATTTGTGGGATACCTTCGCCGGACATGCGCGCCTGATTGTAGAAGCTGCGCCCGAAGTGATCGCGGTCAGGAAAGATGTCCGCCTGGTGGGGTAGGTTGGCACCGCCGGAATCCACCATATAGATGCACGGCAGCCGGTTCTGCCACGCGATCTCCTGCGCACGAATATGCTTCTTGACTGTTTCGGGGTAGTAGGTGCCACCTTTGATCGTGGCATCATTGCAGATAATCAGACATTCGCGCCCGGCAACCCGTCCAACTCCGGTAATGATTCCAGCACTATGGATATCTCCAGAATGCATGCCGTAAGCAGCAAGCTGCGAAAGTTCCAGGAATGGCGAACCGGGATCCAGGATCCCCATGACCCGATCGCGCGGCAGAAGCTTGCCGCGGGAGATATGGCGCTCACGTGAACGCTCAGAGCCGCCGAGCGCTGCCTCACCGCGCTTCGCGTTGAGGTCCGCGACCAGCGCCTCCATGGCAGCCTTGTTCGCCTGAAATCCCTCGGACGCCGGGTTAATGTTGGATGCCAGTCTGGCCATGATCTCTCCTGTAACTCAACGTCACATTAGAGACCTAGGCCATAGTCCGGCAAGCCTGTCTATTGTGTCATCCTCAACACAGTTTATTCAGGCAGCTAAGAGAGTTAGGACAATCTGTGATTGTTCTAGGCAGCCGCCGTCACGAGGTCGGCAGCCGCTGCGGTCTGCTTTTGTTCCGGCTGAGCGCGGGGTTCACTTTCCAGAACGCCAAGCATTTTGCCCAGCTCGTCCGCACCACCGACATAAGCTCCGTCAACCCAGATCTGCGGAACGGTGATCGGCGTCTTCGGACCAACGATGGGTTTCACCCGGGCGATCATTTCATAGAGAGCACGCGGTTGCTTGACGACATCATGATATTCGTAGGCCATTCCGGCAGCATCCATGTAGGACTTGGCGCGAACACAGTGCGGGCAGCTTGCCTTACCAAACACATGCGTCCCATCCAGAGTGGACTGTGCAACGTGCTCTTTGATGATGGCCTCAGTCAGGATCCCGCGATTGAGAGCATAGCCCTGACTGATAATCTTGCCTTCAACCAGGACGATCGGGGCATGCCAGCCGCCCTTCAGCAACGGCTTATACCACTCGGTCAGCCAATCCCGGACGTCCAGTTCAATCGGAATGCCTGCCAGATCAGTTTCAAATGTATCTAGCAATACGTCCTTTGTCAGCGCGCATTCACCGCAAGGAATATTGACCTTGAAAGGTCCCCACTTGCCGGCCCAACGATAGAGCGTCACACGTACCGGCCGCACACCACTTTCACTGCTTTTCTGGCTCATGATCCAGCCTCCCGATCTTTCAATCGACCATCGATTGCTTCTGGAAACTAAATCGCTGTTTGCAGCCTGAATCTCAAATCAAGCTGCCTAAATGGCGTGTGAGTTGCCGGACGGTTTTGATCACGCAAGTGTCAGGCCTGCGTCAGACCAATGTCAAACCAGAGCAGATCAGGCCTTCGGCGGCACGATATCAGCGCCTGACTTCTTCCATGCACCGAAGCCGCCTAACATATGAGCAACTGGTTTTAATCCCATATCCTGGGCGGTTTTTGCAGCCAGTGCGGATCTCAGACCACCGGCACAAAAGAAGATAAACTCTTTGTCTTCGGCAAAGACTGACTTGTGATAGGGGCTTTCTGGATCAATCCAAAACTCGAGCATCCCGCGTGTGCACCGGAACGCACCCTCGATCTGCCCTTCTCGGTCAAGCTCACGAGGATCCCGGATATCGACCAGGACGACATTGGGGTCATCTTTACGCGCCGCCACATCCTCAACCGTGTATTCGATGATTTCCTGCTTGGCAGCATCGACAAGAGCTTTTGCGCCGATTGAAATTGTTTGAGCCAACTCAATGCCTCCTTGCTATGGCCATGATACGAACCTAAGTGCAGGTTTAGTAACGGCAATCCAGGTCATTGCCAATCCGGAATGACAGAACGGATCACTGCCGCCAAGCCAACGTCACTATGCAATCGTGGTAAAATCCGTTGGACTTAATTGATTCGACCTCGACCAGGACCGCCATTTTGCGCAATCTATCGCTCAGTCGAATGCTCCTGTGCACCGTCGTGATCGGTTGCGCGAGCGGCTGCGCATCATCCGGTATTGTTTCTGACATCCAGACCAATACAGTGCCGCGCCAGGTCGCCACTGACGGTTCCTACCGACTATCAAAAGAAGAAAGCGCGCTGCCTTGCAACAAGATCAATGGCCGGATCCAGCTCCGTATCCTGCATCTGCGCCATTTGGATCGCGGTGACAGACCCAGCGATATCTCACAATCGATGCGCCAAACAACCAACTCTGTTGGCGTCTGGAGCGCACCAAACTCGGCAGCTGCGCCGCAGACCCGCAACCGTGATCTCGCATTGTTGGAAGCCTACAACAGGCGCCTTGCGGAACTAAACTGCCCAACCTTTGACATCAAAGCGGATCTCGCTAATCGCGACGTCAATCACATCCCATCTCCCAAACGCTGAAGCTGTTTAGGATTGAGCGCCGAACGGTGCCTCGCTCACTTCGGAAACAGCGCGGTCGAGCGCCCACTCATCCAGTAGGCGAACAAGCCGATCCATTCCTTGGCCGCTCGATCAGTGCGCTTGAGCCCATTGGCCATCATTGAAAAGGGCCGCTGCAAATCTCCCGCGCCAGCAATACGATAGTCCACCGGATAAGCATCAACATTGAAGCCAACCTGCCGGAAGATGCCCATAGACCGCGGCATATGCCAGGCCGATGTCACCAGAAGATAGCGGGAACCTGATGATGGTTTGATGAGGTCGCGGGTAAAAACAGCATTCTCCCAGGTATTTCTGGACTTGCTTTCAACGACGATCCGCTTGGCAGAAATACCGACATCGCGGAAGTACTTGCCGACGGCACCGCCAGCATCAGTTGCCTCAAGGAATATCGAACCGGCGCCACCCGAGAATATCACCTTGGTCTCTGGCAGCTTACGCGCAAGTCTGACAGTTTCGCTCAGGCGTTCTCCGGCATCCAACAATGCCAGGGTCTGGCGTCCTTTGCTAATGTTCCCATCTTCAAAACCACCCAACAGAATTATACCGTCATATGAATTCGTTTTGAGATCCTTGGGACCGGCAAAGCGCTCTTCAAGCGGGTAGAGCATCAAACTACCCACGGGCGAGAAACCAAGCACCACGATCCCGACGAAGCCCAAAATCGCGAGATTTCGGCCAAGCCTTTGCCAAGCCGTCCATAACTGAAGCGCAAGCCCCATTCCGAGCGCGATCAAGCATAGATGCGACGGTGCAATGACGAAGAAAACAACTTTGGACAGGATATAGAACATAGGGGCAGCTGTGCCACTCTCAAGAACATCAGTATTGAACGCTGTACATGTCTGATGTTTGGAGCATCATTCAGGCGCAACCGACATTTTTATCATGGCAAATGCGAAGCCTTGTCACTGCGCCACACCGCATGCATGGCGCAGTTAG
>JBCDBQ010000729.1:0-3661 GCA_039183375.1 Pseudomonadota bacterium | reverse complement strand
TTGGGGATTATGTGCGGGTTATCGAGCACTGTGAACGGGGCCCTCAATCCGCTCATCCAGATCTTCAAACCGGTATCACCACTCGCTTGGCTGCCAATTGTGACGATGGTCGTCTCTGCAGTTTATCTCAATCCATCCGACGCATTGCCAAAGTCGCTGGTCATCTCGGCTATTACCGTGACGTTGTGTTCGCTATGGCCCACTTTGATCAACACAGCCCTCGGTGTTTCGTCGATCGACAAGGACCTGCTTAATGTCGGGCGCGTTCTTCAATTGCCGACGTGGCAGACGATCACCAAGCTGGTGCTGCCTTCCTCATTGCCGCTCATCTTCACCGGCCTGCGTCTGTCGCTTGGTGTTGGTTGGATGGTTCTGATCGCTGCAGAAATGCTGGCGCAGAACCCGGGTCTTGGAAAGTTCGTGTGGGACGAATTCCAGAACGGCTCATCGCAATCACTCGCCAAGATCATCGTCGCTGTGATCACGATCGGCCTGATCGGCTTCCTGCTCGACCGCATCATGTATGCCCTGCAGTCCGCTTTCACTTACTCGGCGAACCGCTAAAAAGAAGGGACATCACCCATGGCTTTTCTTGAACTCAAGGGCGTTTCCAAGTCCTTCGGTGAAGGCAGTCAGAGGACCGACGTGCTCGATAACGTCAACCTGGAGGTTAATGAAGGCGAGTTCATTGCGATCGTTGGCTTCTCCGGCTCCGGCAAGACGACATTGATCAACACAGTTGCCGGCCTCGTTAAGCCGGACTCTGGCGAAGTGTTGCTCAAGGGCAAGCCGATCAAGGGACCGGGCCCTGATCGTGGCATGGTCTTCCAGTCTTATTCACTGATGCCTTGGTTGACGGTGCGTGGAAACGTGTCGCTGTCGGTTGACCAGGTGTTCCGCAAGGAGTCGAAGAAGCAGCGTGAAGAGCGCGCGCTGAACTATATCGAGATGGTCGGCCTGAGCCATGCCATCGATCGCCGGCCGGCCGAACTGTCGGGCGGGATGCGCCAACGCGTTGCCGTTGCACGGGCGCTTGCCATGAGCCCGGAGATACTCTTGCTCGACGAGCCTTTGTCGGCATTGGACGCCCTAACGCGTGCCAAGCTTCAGGACGAGATTGAACAAATCTGGGAGCAGGACAAGCGCACGGTCGTTCTGATCACCAATGATGTTGATGAGGCAATCCTTTTAGCCGACCGGATCATCCCTTTGATGCCTGGTCCGAATGCGCGGCTCGGAACCGAATTCAAGGTCGAAATTCCGCGTCCACGTGATCGCACGACGATCGGTCAGGATCCCGAGTTCAAGCGCTTGCGTTCAGCCGTCACAAACTACCTGATCGATATTGCAGCGGAGCGAGCGGCTCAATCCGATGACGAACGGACCCTGCCCAATGTTGTGCCGATCGATCTGACCGGCAAGGCCAAGAAACTGCCGAAAGCTTACGAGGATGCGGCATCCTCACCGCGCGAGCAGCGCTATCTTGAGTTCTCTCAACTATCCAAGGTCTATCCGACGCCGAAGGGTCCGTTGACCGTCGTCGACGGTTTCGATCTCAAACTGCGCAAAGGTGAATTCGTCACCCTGATCGGCCACTCGGGTTGCGGCAAGTCGACGGTGCTGTCCATGGCAGCTGGTCTCAACGAGATCACAGCCGGCGGTATCATTCTTGACGGCAAGGAAGTGACAACAGCTGGCCCGGATCGCGCCGTTGTGTTTCAGGCGCCGTCGCTGTTTCCGTGGCTGACGGCGAAGGAAAACGTCTCGCTCGGAGTCGATCGGGTCTATCCGCACGCCAGCAAGGCTGAGCGCGACGACATTGTCTCCTACTACCTCGACCGTGTCGGTCTGGCCGATGCCATGCTCAAGCCTGCAGCTGATCTCTCGAACGGCATGAAGCAGCGAGTCGGCATCGCGCGCGCCTTTGCGCTCTCTCCGAAACTGCTGTTGCTCGACGAACCGTTTGGCATGCTCGACAGCCTCACGCGATGGGAATTGCAAGAAGTCCTCATGGAAGTGTGGAGCCGTACCAAGGTCACGGCAATTTGCGTCACGCATGATGTCGACGAGGCGATCCTGCTGGCTGATCGTTGTGTGATGATGACCAACGGCCCCAACGCCCGCATTGGCAATATCATGGACGTCGATCTTCCGCGCCCGCGAACTCGTAAAGCGCTGCTGGAACATGACGACTACTACGCCTATCGGCAGGAACTGCTCGACTTCCTCGAAGCCTACGAAGGTGGCGCAAATCCTCCGGAGGAGGTTCTTGAGGCCATCAAGGCGCGCAGCAAGTCGACAGCTACAAAGTCATCTTCCGAACCAGCGAAACTCGACGACGTCGCGTAAGAGGCTGTCATGACACCAGAAGACGTCGCCATCGTGCAATCGTCGTTTGCCAAGGTGGTCCCCATAAGTGATGAAGCCGGGCGCATGTTCTATGGTCGGCTCTTTAATATTGCACCGGATGTTCGCCCGCTGTTTCGCGGTGATCTCGACGAGCAATCGCGCAAACTCATGCAGATGTTAGCGACTGTTGTCGGCGGACTAAGTGATCTTGAGAGTATCATTCCAGCTGCGCAGAAGCTGGCTGTCCGTCATGTCGACTACGGGGTGACCGCAGCCCAGTACGAACCAGTTGGAGAAGCCTTGATCTGGACACTCTCCGAAGGGTTGGGCGATCAGTTCGACGCGGACACGGAAGCTGCCTGGCGTCGTGCTTATGCGGTACTTTCCGGCGTCATGATCGAGGTCGCTTACGAACCTTCCGCTACTTCCAATCAGGAGGAGGCTTGATGACCACCAGACAAAAACTCGTTGTCGTCGGCAACGGGATGGCCCCGGGTCGGGCGCTCGAACACCTGTTTGAGCTTGCGCCTGACCACTACGAGGTGACCATCTTCAATGCCGAGCCGAGGGTCAACTACGACCGCATCATGCTCTCACCGGTGCTGTCGGGTGAAAAGTCCTATGAAGACATCATCATTCACGGTGATGACTGGTACGTCCAGCACGACGTTCTGCTTTACAAAGGCCACAAGATCACATCGATCGATCGAGCCCAAAAGACAGTGACGTCAAACCAAGGTGTCACCGCAAGCTACGACAAACTGCTGATCGCCACTGGCTCCAATCCGTTCGTTATTCCGGTTCCGGGGCATGATCTAGCAGGCGTGCTGACGTACCGCGATCTCGATGACGTCGAAGCAATGCTCAATACAGCGAAGTCGGGTGGTCATGCCGTCGTCATCGGTGGCGGTCTGCTCGGTCTTGAGGCGGCTGCGGGCCTGAAAGAGCAAGGCATGGATGTGACGGTGTTGCATCTGATGCCGACACTGATGGAACGACAGCTTGATCCGGCCGCTGGTTATCTGCTGCAAACCGAGCTGGAACGGCGGGGTATTGCGGTCAAGACGAAGGCCAACACACACGCCATCGTCGGCACAAACCCAGCGATCGGACCATCGCGTGTACGTGCAGTGCAACTGGATGATGGCACGGAGTTGCCGGCCGATCTCGTCGTCATGGCCGTCGGCATTCGTCCCAATATGGCGCTCGCGCAAGAGGCTGGGGTCGACGTGAACCGCGGCATCGTTGTTTCGCCTTCGATGCAGACGAGTGATCCTGACATCTACTCCGTCGGTGAATGCGTTGAAGCGGG
>JBCDBQ010000728.1:0-3687 GCA_039183375.1 Pseudomonadota bacterium | reverse complement strand
GTTGAATCGAACGTCGAGCAGATCACGACAACAACCCAGCATCGGTTCGTGCTGCCAAATGCGGATGCTGGCGTCATTGACATTCAGATTGATCCAAACATGATCCGCGGTCGCGAAGGCACTGGCACAATACATCATATTGCCTTCAGTGTCGGATCATCGGCAGAACAGCTTCAGATGCGTCAGACACTCATTGATGCTGGCATGCAAGTATCGGACGTCGAAGACCGCAATTATTTCACATCGGTCCGTACACGTACTCCCGGTGGGATTCTGATCGAAATCTCGGCGACCGACGAGCACGCATTCACAGTAGATGAACCGATCGACGGTCTCGGCGAAAACCTATGTCTGCCGCCTCATCTCGAACATAGGCGCTCGGAGATCGAAAGTAAGCTGCCATCACTGCTGTAACGGCCTTCCGTTACACTTGATAGCGGCCGTCAGTTACACTTGATAGGGACATATGGATCTAACGGCCGCCATACCGCCTGTTACGATCTCGCGAAGATCATTGTTAGTCCGATCAGGGCACTTTCAACAAACTGTATCTCAACTACGTGTCGTTTCTCGCGCACAAGAACCGTCATATTTGCCTTCACTCCGGCACCCGACACAACAACACGGAAACCGCGTGGAATGATCTTGCCGGTCACCTCACCTTCAAAGTTATACTTTGTCTCCGACCATGTCCCAGAAAGTTCGTCGCCTTGGCGCAGGACCGTACTCTTGACTTCGATCGCACCACTGGCGCTGGCACAACGCAGAGCCTGACGTATCCCGTCGCCCGTCTCCGTCCGCCGATAGGTGGCCCGGCACTTCACGTCTTCCGTCTTGCCGTTCTTAAATCCTAAACGACCTTGCCCAACCCACCAGCCAAGTAATGGCTGAAATGCATCAGATTGCTGCGGCGCTGCGCTGGCCGGTCCGTTAGGCCATGAAAACAGTAACGTAAGTACGATCGCCAGAAGGTTGAGCAATTGCCGTTGACCGACGAGCACGCGCTGCATGATCTCTTTTTCCAAGTTTGAACACTACGTCGCTGATTGATCACGCCATAACACATAATGTTGACTGACGGACGTCAAAATGAGCTGCAGAAGCGAAGTTGCCGCAAGCTTGATAGATAACGGCCACATCGGTGCATCAAGCCGACTGGGCCGGGAGAAATCAGGCGGAAAACGCGCTTTACCAATCGAAAACGAAAGGAAATTCATGCTAATCGCTGTCTGGTGCAGCCTGCGGTTCGGCGACCGCCAACACGTGCGCTCGACTAGTTGCACAGCTACCTGGATACATCCAACAATTGCGAAGCGCTTGTGGCCGCCAGAACCGCCATATACGCTACCAACAACAAAGCCATCAAAATGCTCAGGACTTAACTTACGTCCGAGCCTGATGTAACGAACGTCTGCCGTGTTCTCGGCCAATTTTCTCATCAAGCGGAGCTGAACTGCATGTTTCACTCGTTTTTTCCCAAACCCAGATTGTTCTTCGGATCATTCGCGGTTTGGGCGCTGTTCTGCGTCATCTTCTGGTTCTCGGGCGCGCGCGATTGGGGAGATGTCTTAAGCATCGGCAACTTGTTTGGGTATGGCAACCCGGAGGCGCTGGCCGCAGACGCTGATCAAGCGGCTAAGACCGCGCACGCAGCCGCAACCAAGTGGGCGCTCAATATCTGGTACTATCAGTATCTGGTTGCAGGCTTCGCAATCTACACCGCGTTCTGGATGTGGTATTCACCGCATCAGTGGAGCTGGTGGTCAGTCGGCGGTACATCGCTGATCGTTCTTGTCACTTGGTATCAGGTGCAAGTGGACGTAATGCTGAACGAGTGGTTCGGCCGCTTCTACAACACCATTCAGAAGGCCCTTGCCAAACCCAACAACATTCAACCCAACGAGTTCTGGGACCACATATGGTCGTTTTTGACGATCGTCATGATTTACATGGTCGTTGCCGTTCTGAATGCATTCTTCACGAAGCATTACACCTTCCGATGGCGTACGGCGATGAACAATTTCTACATGGATCGCTGGGATCGGTTGCGCAAAATTGAGGGTGCCTCGCAGCGCGTTCAAGAGGACACGAAGCGGTTTGCAATCATCACAGAGAGTCTTGGTGGACGCTTCCTAGATGCCGTCATGACACTGCTAGCATTCCTCCCCATCCTGTGGGTCCTGTCCGAGCAGGTGCGAGTGCTGCCGGTTTTTGGCGAAGTCCCAAAGGGGCTCGTGTTTGTCGCCATCATATGGGCCTTAGGGGGAACAGTGCTTCTCGCATCAGTCGGCATCAAATTGCCGGGGTTGGAGTTCCGCAATCAACGTGTTGAAGCGGCCTACCGCAAGGAGCTGGTCCTCGGTGAAGACCACGAAAGTCATGCCAAACCACCGACAGTTGCCGAGCTCTTCGACAATGTTCGGAAGAACTACTTCCGGTTGTTCTTCCACTACATGTACTTCGACGTGGCACGATATTCCTATCTGCAATTCAGCGTCCTGGTGCCGTACATGGCACTCGCCCCGACAATCATTGCTGGCACTATCACCTTGGGCGTCATGCAGCAGATCGTCCGAGCATTCGGGCGCGTTGAAGGTGCCTTCCAGTTCCTGGTCCACTCCTGGACGACAATTGTTGAGTTGATCTCAATTTATAAGCGCCTCGCAGCGTTTGAAGCGACGCTCAATGATCAGGAACTAACCGGTATTGAGTTGGAGGTTTTCGAAAACCAACCGGCAGAATGATTGAACTACAAGTGCGAAGGCCAGATTGATTGGGCCTTCGCCTGTCCAACTGAAAGAGCAGCAGATGGCGCTTCCCACGATCGACACGCGACCGAAGAAACAGAGCTACGACGTCGTTATCATCGGCGGTGCGGTCATGGGGTCTTCGAGTGCCTGGTTTCTCTCTGCCAACCCTGATTTTAATGGATCGATCCTCGTGATCGAAAAGGATCCGACCTACGAGTTCTCGTCAACTGCACGCACGAACAGCTGCATTCGCCAGCAGTTTTCAAACCCGCTAAACGTGCAGATCTCGCAGTTCGGCGTCGAGTTCCTGCGATCATTTCGCAAGCGCCTTGGCGGCGATCCCGAGGTGCCGGAGATCATTTTGCAGGAGTTTGGTTACATGTACCTGGCAGACAATCCATCGTCTGCCGAGGCAATGACCAAAAGCCAGGAACAGCAAGCAGCCCTCGGCGCTGCCACGCGACTGCTCGAACCAGACCAGATTGCAGCAGAATATCCATTCTACAATCTCGATGGCATTTTGCTGGGCTGTCACAATCCGCGCGACGAAGGCTATTTCGATGGCGCGACAATGTTCGACTGGTGGCGGCGCAAGGCGCGGCAGAACGGTGTTGAATACGTCACTGCCGAAGTGACAGGCATCAACCGAACCGAGCAACAGATCATCAGCGTGGAACTCGCATCCGGCGATACGATCAGCGCCGGTCAGTTCATTAACGCCAGTGGTCCGAGGGCAGCCAAGACCGCGCAGATGGCCGGGCTGGACATCCCTGTCGAACCTCGCCGCCGGTACACGTTCGTCTTCTCAGCCGAAAAGCCGCTGGAAAAGGACCTGCCACTGACGATCGATCCGACCGGTGTCCACATGCGCAGTGATGGGCAGAATTACCTCTGCGGTTGTCCTCCCGATGATGACCCGGCTGTCGCTTTCGACGAT
>JBCDBQ010000727.1:0-3693 GCA_039183375.1 Pseudomonadota bacterium | reverse complement strand
CTTACGGTGACAGGTGAGCCATTTACGTTGACGACAAAGTCGCCTGTGGCGGGCGCAGTGACCTGATCGTCTAGCGCCTGGTCGAACCTGATCCAGATTGCATCGTCGCGAAGACCTGCTTCAAGAATGGCCGGAACGGCTGTCTTGGCAGGTCGATGCGCAACCAGCATCTCTTCCACAAAGGGAAGGGTATCGTTGCCCGCGCTAAACTCGTCTCGGCGATGCCAGGCGGTGTCCATATAACGCCAGAACGCGTCGTTATCCCACAATGCGCGTGCGCCGGTTGTCAGTTCGACCGCGAGCGTTCCCCCTAGAAGCTGCCCCGCGACGATATCACGATAAAACGCATCCCAATTCGATCCGCCATAATTGACATTGACGGTCGGCCGCGAACCCCATTCCCCGCTGCGAAGCATGTGCAATTGATAGGGTGATCGAGGTCTGCCATCGGCGGTGTAGCGAGGCAACACAACATCAAACGGCGAGACGTTGAATATCTGGCGGTCTTCACTCCAGCGGTCATTGTTCGCTGCACTAAGATAGGTGAGCCACGAAGCTGGGGCATTTGCACCCAAGGCCGCTGCACAAACCGCAACACTTGCTTTTTTCCATTGATTCCCGCCGCCGTCATCAGGGGTAATTCCGCCTTCTTCGCAGCGCGCGACCAGATCATCGGCGAGCGCGGCAAGATGCGAAAGCAGTGTACGCTTCTGTTCGGCTGTGAAATCGAGATGCAGCGCCAGCAAGGCGCGATGCAAATTGTTGCCGATCTCCCGGCCATATTCGGGATGATTGTTGATCGCTTTCGCGGTCGGATTGTTGATGCTGTCGGGAAGGGATGTCTCGATGACCCGGTCAATCCAATCGAGCGCTTCGGCAAAGCTGGGGGCGTTTGGTGTCGGCGCAAAATCATTGAACACCGAGAGATCGAACTGAGACACATTGACAAGACTGGTTTTGTCGGCGCGGGAAATGCCCGGCCTGATAGCACCAGCAGCCGGAGCTGCATCAACGACCGTGAGAACCACCATATCAAGCCCCGCTGGGCGGTTCTGGGCAGGCAGGCCGGAAAGCTGCGAGACAAACTTCACGACGCTTCCGCTTGTTACATCAAGAGATGATCCTGTCTTGCCCGGATCAACATTCATATCTGCGTCATAAGCGACGAACGGAATGCCGCCGCCAGAAGTTATGCTATCCCAGCCTTGAGTGGCTGTTGACACCACGCCGGTGTTATCTTGCGTGAGTCCATCTGTCTTGTGGTTGCGATTGCCGGGATTGATGACTGTGCCGTTAATCACACGGTCGATGATGGCAGCGCTGTTGCCATCGCTACCGATGGTTTGGGTTGAGCCTGCCGGCGTGATGGATCCAATCGTGACTGGCCCCACAACCCAATAATCACCATTTGCGTACTGGCCTACTGGACGATCCTGGCTAAAGGCGAAGTTGACGCCGTGCTGGGAGATTTCATCCGCAACCGATAGGTGGCCAGCCTGAAAATCACCTCTGCGTGAATGTCGTTGGCCGAAGCCGAAACCAAAACCCAGCACTAGGCCAGTCCCACAAGATCCGTGGCGGTAGTTCCGCTCGATCTGACAGCGATTGTCCGGATATCAATGATCGAACCGTCGGGGACATTTCGAAGGGTAACGTCCTCCATCCCATCTATTGATCGCACGACGAGGTCACCGCCTGTCCCCACATAAAGAGCCTTTGGAAGCACACTTAAAGGCTCTACATCATCGGGCGTGATCGCAAAGCATTGGCGAGCTGGTGCGACGACGCTGTCAATTGTGTTGTCAAATTGGTCGTTGATCATGCTTGTCCTCATTCACTCTGAACAAATATAGAACAAATGAGCTATCATGTAATATTGGAGTAGGAAAACGATAAGAATCCCGCTTTAGGTAGATCGTGCTTTCTGACCTCTCAAGTCATTCGTCGGTTGGTGAACTCGGGCGCCGACTTTGATTCATTCGGAGCGCTTCGTGCCCTGCCTAAGAGTCTGGTAAGGCCAAACTCGCCTGTCTCCCAAATCACAAGCTCTGCCGAGGCGCCTTGATCAGATTGTCGAAATCGAGTTGAACTTAAATCTCGCGAGAACTGAGGTCGCGAGTCCAGCTTATGTTTTTGCTTAGGCCCTGCCTGCGCCTAGTTTCAAGCCGCACAAGAGCTTTCACGCCGTAGAAAATCGCCAGTTCGCGCAGCGATGCTCCGCTGCGCAAGGATGCCAATAATCCACCGCTCTTGCTAATCAAATCAAAGTGCGGGCTCGGATAGGAGCGTTTCACCTCAGCATTTCCAAGCATCCGTCGCGCCTCAACTTGGACCTGTTGCATTGCGGTGCTGGGCGGACGAACAATTGAAAAGACTTGACGCCCATCTTTATCCTGACTGACTAATCTTTTTTGTGCACGGGCAAATCTTGTGTGGATCCATATGTCATCACCCATAATTGGGGGAAACTCACCAACCTGCGCTAACGCATCCTCCGAGAGTGCATAACAACCAGACCCGCCACTCCCAGACTTCGCGTATGGCTGCTTCATCCATGCCGCATAGTAGGATCTGACGAACCAATTGGTGTGCTCAAGGCTGAGCCTTATCTTTGGTGCGGCTATCATTACCTCTGGTTCTTCCAAAGCATGGGCGAGCGCTGCCAAAGAATGATAATTGCACTCCACATCGGCATCGAGGAATATCCGAGGAAACCCAGAGGCCAACTGATTTGCTGCATTTATTGCGCCAGTTTTTGATCCTTCCGGTAAATCTAATACTTTGATGTGTGGACCGAATGCTGATGCGATTTCGACGGTGCGATCGTTACAACCATTGGCAGCAACAATAATTTCTATCTCAGCTGGGTCCGGCGCATCGGCCAGCGCAGCACGTAAGCATCGTGCGATGACCGCCTCTTCGTTGTGGGCTGGGATGATCAGTGTGAAGCACAAGGCGAGCGATACCGAGTCGTAGTGACAAGCAACAAAAGACTGATTGAAGGTTTCGCGTCTTTAGGCTGGTTCCGATCACCCCTACCGATCCGAACCGTACTCATAATAGTTGTACTGGTAGTTATAGCTTTGACCGGCTTCCAATGCGCGATATTTCGTGAGGATCAATCCCAAAACATTTCCGCCTGCAGACCGCAGTCGTTTGACAGCGTTACGCGCTTGCGAGAATGGTACTCTGTTCGCTTCCAACACAAATATGGTTCCATCGACCACACGCGAAAGAGTCGGTGCATCTGCAAGTCCCAGGACGGGGCATGAGTCGAAAATTATCAGCGAGTATTGCTCCCGATACTTTGCGACCAATTCAGCCAACTCATCTGACGACAATATTTCCGCAGGGTTTGGCGGCACTGTACCAATTGGGAGCACGTCGAGGTTTTCGTGCACACCAGCAACAATTGCTTCTTCAAGTGTTGTGTGACCAAGCAGAACTTCGACCAAGCCAATTTCTGGACGATCCAGTTCCAGAAGTTTCGCCACTGACGGGCGGCGGAGGTCAGCATCGATCAGGAGTGTTTTTCGGCCGGAACGAGCAAACAATTCTGCCAATACAACCGCAGTGGTCGATTTGCCCTCGGATTCATGGGTGCTCGAGAATTGAAGTACGTTGCGACTGCGCGGAAGAGAGAATTCAATCGTAGCCTTGATCGAAGTGTAGGCTTCCATGAGCGCCGTGAAT
>JBCDBQ010000726.1:0-3698 GCA_039183375.1 Pseudomonadota bacterium | reverse complement strand
GAACGGTTTGGGCACAACTTTGCAATCGCGTTCTCCCGTTGATGAGCTGACGACAGCTTGCGTATCGATTTCAGCGTGTTCCGTCGCCACCATCGCCAAGGCAATATTCTTCTCCAGGCGCGGTGAGTAGATTGCCGATGTAACCTGGCCGATCTTTTGGCCGTTCTTCGTGATCGACCAGTGTTCGTCGTTCGAGCCCTCAAGAGGCGGACCGGCAAGCTCCAAGCCGACGAGCTGACGTTGAACCCCCTCTGATTTGATGCGTGTGAGAGAGGCCTTGCTGACGAAGTCTGCTTTCATATCTAGATCAACGAGACGGTCGAGACCGAGCTCGTAGGGATTGTTCTCGAGCGTCATATCCGCGTGATAGGAGAGCATTGCGGCTTCGATCCGCCGAATGCTGGAGGTATGCCCTGGTCGAAGGCCAAGTGGAGAGCCGAAGGTCATGAGATGCTCCCACAGTCGGTCGCCGGCAGTTCCATCACGCAGGAAGATCTCGTAGCCCAACTCGCTTGACCATCCAGTTCGCGAAATGAAGAGTGGAACGCCATCCCAATTATGCTCCATAAACCAGTAGTATTTGAGCTCGGTTGGTGCATCGCCAAATGCTGCCCGCAGGACTTCGCGCGAATTAGGACCTTGCAGCTGAAGCGGGGAAACATCCGGCTCGCTTACGCGCACGTCCATGCTGGAGTTTGCGGCGACGCCTTTTGCCCAAAGCAAGACATCGCTATCTGCAATGGAGAGCCAATAATGATCTTCCGCAAGTTTCAAGAGAATAGGATCATTGATAACGCCACCATCCTGGTCCGTAATCAAAACATACTTGCACTGGCCGACCTGGCATTTCGATAGATCCCTACAGCTTAGATACTGCACGAACCGTGCGGCGTCGGGTCCCGTAATCTCAACTTGGCGCTCGACGGCGACGTCACAGAGAATGGCAGTGTTGACTAGGTTCCAGAAGTTTTCGACTGGATCACCAAAGTCGCGCGGGATGTACATGTGATTATAAACCGAGAAGCCCCGGGCGCCCCACCTTAGGGCAGCGTCGGAAAAGGGCGACTTGCGTACCTGTGTACCGAAGCTGAACTTTCGAAACGCGGCTGAACTGTCTGACGGCATTTTCGTCTAGTCCCTGCAATGGAGGCTTGGCTAACTGCTTAGGCTGTCGTGCCCGTGTGGGTAAGCTGCAAATTGGTTGCAATTTGTTCTGCAACCTTAATCAGGCTGGCTCCAATTTTTCTGCGATGTTGCATGTTGAAGCGGCGAATGGGACCAGTGGCGCCAACGCTGAAAGGGACACCGATGTTGCCAATGCGAATTGGAGCGGCAACGCTTGAGACACCGACTTCAATCTCTTCGACACACTCGGCATAGCCACGATCCCGAATGACGGCAAAATCCTGTTCGATCTCACCTGGCTCGGTTTTGGTTTGGTCTGTGTAGGCGCGCAATGGACTTGCGAGGAGTTGGTTCTGAAAATCTTCATCGGCGAAGGCTGCAATCGCTTTTGAGCAGGAACAGGCGTGTAGCGGCCGATTGCCTAATCCAGGATGAATAAACGACCGTGCGGCATCGACAGGCGTTTCGACGTGAATGATCTCGACTGACTTATCCCGAAATCTGGATAGGAAGACAGCTTCGCCGAACTCGATCGCCGTTTCCTTGAGGGTCGACGCTGCGGCCTGGCAGACGTCGACGTCAAGCTGGCCGAGTAAAGCGATCCGTTTCAGACGTTCGCCGATCACATAGCGTGATGCCCCATCGTTCTCATTGAGGAGACGATGTTCGGTCAAGGTGTGAACCAACCGATAGCACGTTGGACGCGGCAGTCCGGTTACGCGTTGGATGTCAGCCACCGAGATGGGCCTACCAGCTGCTGCGACCGATTCCAGTACCGTGATGAGGCGATCAAGATTCATGCTTGCATTGTTCTCAAATTATAATACGTTTGTCTCATTATATGAGAAACACGGCGAAGTACACAAGCCGCAATTCGCCTGGGGAGGCGCGTGATGACTGAGACAGCATGCTGCGGGCCTGGTTACGCCTCACCGGCGGAGGCCATGAAGGCACCACCGGAAAAGTTGCTGTACACCGTGGCGCTATACATTGGCACGGGCATCCAGAAGCCGGACTACCTGGCAACGGTTGATGCCGATCCGGAGAGCCCGACTTACAGCCAAGTTATCAGTCGTCTCGAAATGCCGGGCATTGGTGATGAGCTCCACCACATCGGGTGGAATGCCTGTTCGTCATGCCATGGCGATCCGACAAAGGAGCGGCGCTATCTGATTGTGCCGGGTGTCCGTAGCTCTAATCTGCACATCGTCGACTGTGTTAGCGACCCGCGCAATCCAAAGATGCACAAAGTTATCTCGGGCGATGAGATCAAGGCGAAGACGAACTTGTCGGCACCTCACACGGTGCATTGTCTAGGCACCGACATCATCATCTCAATGCTGGGTGATGCGCAGGGTGAGGCGCCGGGCGGATTCCTGCACCTCAACGAAGACTTTGAAATTGTCGGACGTTGGGAAAATGACATTACCGGCATGCTGTTTAACTATGACTTCTGGTATCAGCCGCGCCACAACGTGATGGTGTCCAGTGAGTGGGCCGCACCGAATACGTTTATGCCGGGCTTTGATCTGGAGGAGGTTGGTCACCTGAAGTATGGCCGCCGGTTGCACTTCTGGGATTTCAAAGAAAAGCGTATCGCGAAGACGCACTATCTCGGCGAGGATGGCTTGGTGCCGCTGGAAGTGCGCTTCCATCACAATCCCGACTCCAGCCACGGCTTCGTTGGGGCAGCACTCTCGTCCAACATCATCCATTGGTACAAGAAGGATGATGATTGGGTTTGGGAGAAGATCATTGATGTTGAGAATGAACCCCATCCGGAGTGGCCGATCCCGGTGCCAGGGCTGATCAGCGTCATCTTGTTATCGATGGATGATCGCTTCCTGTATTTCTGCAACTGGCTCCACGGTGACATCCGCCAATACGACATCACCGACCCCCACAATCCGAAATTCACCGGGCAGGTCTGGATGGGTGGTCTGCTTGGCAAGGCGCCAAAGGTCAACGGCCGCAAGATCACCGGCGGCCCGCAGATGATCCAACTTTCCCTCGACGGCAAGCGGCTTTACGTGACAACCTCGTTGTTCTCGACCTGGGATAACCAGTTTTATCCAGAGATCCGCACCAATGGCGGCTGCATGTTGATGGTCAACTGCGATACCGAGAATGGCGGGATGGAAATCGACGAGGACTTCTTTGTCGACTTTGGCAAGGAACCGCACGGCCCGGCGCGCTGCCATGAAACACGATATCCCGGTGGTGACTGTACTTCGGATATCTGGATCTAGGAGGCGGGTGCCCGATGAGTGACACGTTCACGGTCACGTTGGCAAACCATGGCGGGCAGACCTTTGAGGTTGATCGCCGACGGCCTCTGCTTAACACGCTCGAAGAGCAAGGTGTGTCGCTGCCATATGGCTGTCGTTATGGCGGTTGCATTTCGTGCGCGGCCAAGTTGATCGATGGCGAGATCGATCAGCGCGCGCAAGTCGCACTCAATGGGCGGCAGTTAAACGATGGCTATGTTCTGTTGTGTGTTGCCCGGCCGCTCAGTAACTGCACGATTGATGTCGGGGTCGAGAGCCATGACAAACTCTATCGCAATCCATTTG
>JBCDBQ010000725.1:0-3731 GCA_039183375.1 Pseudomonadota bacterium | reverse complement strand
TAGTCCTTATCCATCTGAGGTGACTGCCCAGATGGTCGCGAACTTTGAGAATGGTGGGGCTGCCATCAACGCGATCACAGCAGCAGTTGGTGCCGAGTTGGACGTTTTTGGCCTGCGTCTCGAAAGCCCGACAGGCGATATCACAGTCGGCCCTGCGATCACTGAAGCCGAATTGCTAGAGGCGCTGAATGTTGGAGCAGGTGCTGTGACGGGCGATGTCGACATTCTGGCCGTCGGTGAAATGGGAATCGGTAATACAACTGTTGCCGCTGCGCTATCGGCCAGCAGTTTTGGTGGTTCTGGCGCTCATTGGGCTGGCCCTGGCACAGGGCTGGATGACGAGGGCGTGGGTAAGAAGGCTAACGTCATTGATCGTGCGTTGGCGCTGCACAGTCATGTAACGTCTGCAGTAGATCGTTTGCGATGCCTCGGCGGTCGCGAGCTGGCTGCCATTGCAGGCGCCGTGCTTGCAGCGCGTCATCAGCATTGTCCGGTCGTGATCGATGGCTATGTTGCCACGGCTGCGATTGCGCCGCTGTTTGCTGTTAATTCCGATATCACTGCGCATTGCGTTGCCGGTCATAGGTCGGCGGAGCCGGCTCACGGAGCGCTGCTGGGAAAGTTAGGGCTGAACCCGGTTCTGGATCTCGACATGCGTCTCGGTGAAGGGACCGGAGCAACTTTGGCGCTTGCCGTGCTGCGGGCCGCAGCTGCAGCGCACAATCGGATGGCGACGTTTGAAGAAGCCTCGGTTGCCAACCGCACATCGGGCTCGGGTGATGCTTAGGCGGCTGGGCGAAGATCTTGTCATGGCGTTCGGGTTTCTGACCCGCTTGCCAGTCCCGGCTTTGAAAGTGCGCGAGGACCGGAAGCTGGGTGAAGCCTTTTGGGCTTTTCCACTGGCCGGGCTTGTCGTTGGCATGGTGGCCGGTGGCGTATTGTGGCTCTGCCTTTGGTTTGGTCTTGGCAGTCCTGTTGCAGCGATCATTGCCCTTGCAGTCCTGACGATGCTGACAGGAGCGATGCACGAGGATGGTCTGGCTGACTTTTGGGATGGGCTGGGTGGTGGGCGAACGCGCGAGCGAAAGCTTGAGATCATGCGTGACTCCCACATCGGCACCTATGGTGTCATGGCTCTGTTGCTTTGTTACTTGGCGTTGGTGGCGTTGCTTTCAGAGTTGGTGCATCGCCTGACATCCGGCGTGCCTGGTCAAAGCGTTGTTGGGTTACCCGGAGACAACGTAATAGCCTTTGTGGCGATTGCATCCATGCTGGCGCGTGCCATGATTGTGATACCTGCCATGGTCTTGCCGATTGCCAGAGACGATGGACTTGCCAAGTTGTTCGGCCGTCCGGGTCGTGGAGCACTTGTAGCGACGGTTCTGTGGCCGGTTGTTCTGGGTGCACTGATCCTGCCCGAGCTGGCCATCCCATTAGTGCTGGGCAGTGCGCTTGGTGCGGTTCTCGTGACAGCGCTCGCCAGGCGGTATCTTGGTGGCGTCACCGGGGATGTCTTTGGAGCTTCGATCATGACGAGTTTTGTTGGCGGCCACTTGTTTTCAGTCGTGTGGCTGTCATGAGAGATGCCCGCAGCTACTTGATCCTCGGAGGCGCGAGATCCGGTAAGACGCGTCACGCGCTTGCGATCGCGGAGCGCCAGCCCAAGCGTGTCTACCTCGCGACCGCAGAAGCCTGGGATGACGAAATGCGTGATCGTATCTCGCGCCACAAAGAAGAGCGTGACGAGACATGGGTGACTGTTGAAGAGCCCTTGAACTTGTCTGCCGCTCTTAAGCGGGTGGATGCTCCGGACCAGGCGATCGTAGTCGACTGCCTGACATTATGGCTTTCCAATTTGATGGGAGCTGAGCGCGATGTCGACCAGGAAGCAACGCAGCTTCTGCAATCGATCGATGGTCTGCAAAGTACGATTGTCTTTGTGTCAAATGAGGTCGGCCTCGGTATTGTTCCAGAAAATGCGTTGGCGCGTGCTTTCCGTGATGCACAAGGTCGGCTGAATCAACAACTTGGTGCAGCCGTTGATCACGTTGATTTCATCGCGGCCGGGCTGGCGCTCAACCTTAAGCCGGGCCAGGCATCATGACTGGGGAGCCGTGTGTTACACTGGTCCGCCACCCTGAGGTCACGTCAGACATCAAAGGTACGTGCTACGGGATTACCGATGTTGCGCTTTCTGAGAATGGTGTTGCGAGCATTGCGGCCATCGCTGCAGAGCTGAGCGTCTTGCGCCCATCCGCCGTTTATCACTCTGGGCTCACGCGAGCACAGTCGCTGGCAGAAGGAATTGCAACTGCCGCGGGTTGCCCGATTGTCGTCGACGAGCGCTTTCAGGAGCTCGACTTTGGCGTCTGGGAGAACCGGGCTTGGAGCGAGATCTTTGCTGAGGTAGGTCACGATATTGCCCGCATGATCCACGAGCCGGATACATTCGCACCGCCAGGCGGTGAAACCGTCCATCGGCTCCGCGATCGCGTGCTGTCAGCCTTAGGTGACGTCGTATCAGAAGATCACTGCATCGTAGTTGCGCACGGCGGCCCGATTAGCGCTGTGCGCGGCACGTTAGCTGGTCTGCCGGCCAGCCAATGGCCCGGGTTCGTGCCGGGCTATGGCGAGGCTGTTCAGCTTTCCGCGGCTGAGATCAAGCAACTTGGTATCGAAATGCCGATCCGCCAGCGAACTTGTTGACTTCTCCAAGGAGCGCATCCTTGAGGAGATCGCGACGCGAATCCAGGCGATCCAGCGGCGCGCCTAAGCCGATGGCGAGGAAGCGGCCTTCAACTGCCAATGGCAACAGAGTTGCGATCACGCCGGCGCCGGGAGATGCCAGGTTGGCTGTTTCGCAGTATCCGTGGGCTCGGGCCCGGCGGACCATGTCCAGGACTTCACTCTCAACAGCGAGAGGTGTCTCCGGATCTGCCTCGGCATTGTAGCGGCGGACGATCCGGCCGACTTCATCATCGGGTTTTTGGCTCATCAGCATGATGCCGAGGCCTGCGAGATGCAGCGGTCGCATTAGGCCTGGACGCAGGGAAAACCGCACCTGATGCTCGGAAACGATGACTGAGAGATATTGGACATGCAGGCCGTTTTGGGCGCCGACAATGACCGTTTCGCCGGTCTCGGCTGCAAGCTGCTGTAGCAGGGTCTGAATTTGGGCAAGTCCATCGCTAGACCCAAGAACCCAGTTGCCTAGAAATGCCAATCTTACAGACGGCTGGAAGGTGCGAGTATCCGGATCAAATTCCACTAACCCATTGGAAACCAAGGTTTTCATCAGTGTGGACGTACTCGACTGTGGAATTTCGAGCCGCTTGACCAGCTCTGAGATGCGTAGAGGGCGCCGCTCCGCCTCAAAGACCTCGAATATTGCCAATACGCGTTCAGCGGATTTCACCCCTTCAGTCACGTTTCTCTCCCATTAGACTTTTGTTTAAGGCATCATAAGGCTGATCTAACCAATCGGCTAGGGGATTTTTTCAATCCGGTTACCGATTACCGCAATTTTTTTGAAGCTCACGCGACAAAAGCTGTGATTTCAGGCCATTAGAATTTTAATCAGTAAGCATCTGAAATAAGTCGTCCAATCATTCGCAATTTATCGAAAGATAACGATCAATGCGTATGTTGCCCCAAGGCCGGGGAAGAGTATGCACGAACAGCGTTTTCTTAGATTTGCGGATGTTGATGGACTGGATAAGCGCGATCTCGCG
>JBCDBQ010000724.1:0-3783 GCA_039183375.1 Pseudomonadota bacterium | reverse complement strand
GAAGCGCAGAAGCTGAGCCAAAGTCTCACTTCGGAGCTGGACGTGTTGGAAGGTGAGATCAAGGAAGCTTCGAGCGCCGACCAGTCGTTGCGCACGTCATGCAAGACAGCTGCAGAAGAACTCACAAAGGTGGAAGCTCAACTGTCGGACGTGATGACACGCCAATCGGAGGCGCGTGCCAAGCGTAGCAGCGCTGAGGCGGAATGCAGAGAACGCACCGCCCAGGTTAATCGTGTCAAACAACAGCAAGAGCAAATTGTTGCTCAATTGAAAGCTGCGGCAGCTGCAGCTCCGGATGCGGAGCTGCTCAACAAACTTAAAATTCAATCTGTCAGTCTGGCAGACACCGCTACGAAACTTGTCGATCGGCAGGCGCGTGCAGAAAAGCAAATCGCCGACTGCCGCGAGAAACTGGAAGGTGCGAACTCCAAGGCCGGACAAGCGCGCATAACGCTTAAGCAGGTTGAAACCGAGCGTGATACGCTCGCCAAGCTCTTGCAGTCGTCAGACACTGACGGAGCGCAACCTGTTGTTGAGCAGATTAAGGTGTCAAAGGGCTATGAAGTAGCACTCGGAGCCGCGCTGGGTGACGACCTGGAATTACCGATCGACGTTGAAGGGAGCATGCACTGGAAAGCAGCCACTTCTGATTCGGCAAAGGCCTTTGATGAGGATCATCCGCTTCCAGAAGGGCTGGCCTGCCTGGCCGATTTTGTCGATGCACCACCTGAACTGCAAAGGCGTCTACGCCAAGTCGGCATTCTTGATGCTGAGCAGGGCGATCAGCTTCAAGCTCACCTTCGCGCCGGACAACGTCTGGTTTCACTGGAGGGCGATCTTTGGCGCTGGGATGGTCTGGTGGCGCCTGGCGATGCTCCTACACCGGCAGCACAACGCCTGGCTGCACGAAATCGGTTGGAAGAGCTGATCAGTGAGCAAGCGGATGCGGCCATGGCTGTCGTGGAGGCCGAACAGCTTTTCGTCAGCCTGACAGTGGAATTGAAGTCGGCGTCCGATGATCAAAATGCGCTGAGAGCTGAACACAAGCAGGTTGATGCAGAACTCGGCAAAACCAATAACCAACTTGCGCAAATGGAACGTGCAGCACAAGAGTCCGAGGTTCGGCTGGCCGCGCTAGGCGATACTGAGACGACGGCCGCTCATAGTTTGCAACTTGCCAGTGAAGCGCTGACTGCCAGTGAAGAGGCTCTCCGGAAACTCGCAGACTTAGACGAACTCGATAGTGAGGTTGCAGCTTATCGTGAGGGCGTCCAGCAGGCGAGGGCGAAGTCCACTCAGTTGCACACCGAGCTGACGGTGCTTGAGCGTGCTGGTCAACAGCGCCAAGCGCAGCAAGCCAAGCTTGTTGCAGATGTGAAGCGATGGTCAGAGCGGTCAGAGCAGGGTTTGCAACAGCTCAAGACGCTGCAGCAACGGTTGACCGAAAACCGGGATGAAAAGGCAAGTGTCGCGAAGGTTCCGGGGCAGTTGGAGGAACGACGCTCCAAACTGATGAATGAACTGACGCAGGCGGAGGCAGAACGGCGCGCAGCGGCGGATCGATTGGCGGAAGCAGAAAACGGCTTGAAGGAAGCGAACTCGACGCTGCGGGCTGCTCAGGGCGATGTCAGCGAGCAGCGTGAGATTCGGGCACGGGCAGATGCCAAGCTGGAAAGTGCACGTGCGCGTCGTGCTGATATCGTCCGACAGATCCAGGAAGGCTTCGAAACCCAACCAGAGGGTTGCCTGGCGCTGGCTGAGATTGGAACCGACGACAAGTTACCATCACTCTCTGAGGCTGATGCCCGTCTGTTGCGGCTGAAGACAGACCGCGAGCGCCTGGGTGGCGTCAATCTCCAGGCGACCACGGAGCTGGAGGAACTGAACACCCAGTTTAACACCCTGGACGGTGAGCGTGCCGATGTTGAGGAGGCCATTACCAAGCTTCGTGGTGGCATTGCATCGCTCAACAGAGAAGGGCGCAAGCGACTGAGGGAAGCCTTCGAAACGGTCGACGGTCACTTCCAGTCTCTCTTCACTACACTCTTCGGTGGTGGGGAGGCCAAGCTTGAAATGATCGATGATAGCGAAGACCCGCTCGCCGGTGGACTTGAGATCATTGCCAAGCCGCCTGGAAAGAAGCCGACAACGCTCTCATTGTTGTCGGGTGGCGAACAGACTTTGACGGCACTGTCATTGATTTTCGCAGTTTTTTTGACAAATCCTTCTCCGATCTGCGTTCTCGATGAGGTGGATGCGCCTCTTGATGATGCGAATGTCGATCGTTTCTGTACTCTCATGGAAAAGATGGCGTCCGAGACGGACACGCGCTTCTTGGTGATTACGCACCATCCGATGACGATGGCGCGGGTCGATCGTTTGTTCGGCGTAACGATGGTGGAGCGCGGGGTCAGCCAACTGGTTTCTGTTGATTTGGCGGCCGCAGAAGAGTTTCTGGAAGCAGGATGATCTGACTGGGCCTACTGGTTGCCAGGTCAGACAGCATTGCGAATTCGATAGCCGCAAGCTACATCAGCGATGTGGTATAGCTGTGCTCGAAGCCCGGAAGGGTCCACACGGCAATGGTTCAGTCTTCACGTGTCTGTATTTGAAAAACTCGACAATCTCTCGCGATCAGCGCTGGCCGGTTTTGACGCAATTATCGATGTGCGCTCACCGTCGGAATTTGCCGCTGATCATATTCCGGGTGCGATCAATCTCCCGGTTCTCAGTGATGCTGAGCGGGCCGAGGTTGGTACGATTTACGTTCAGGAGTCGCGGTTCAAGGCGCGTCGTATTGGTGCCGCGTATGTCTCCAAAAACATTGCTGCTCATCTGACCGGCCCGTTGGCCGACCACCCGCGAGATTTCCGGCCGCTGATTTATTGTTGGCGTGGTGGCATGCGATCGAACTCGATGGCGACTATTCTTGCGGCTATTGGTTGGCGGGGAGGCGTGATTGGTGGTGGCTATCAGGCCTGGCGGCGCCTGGTGGTTGCTGAGCTACGCGATCCAGGCGCCCCATTCAATGTCATCGTGCTTGACGGTCAAACTGGCAGCGGCAAGACGAAGATCCTTGAGTTTTTGGGCGAGCGTGGAATTCAAACGCTGGACCTTGAAGGGCTTGCCAATCATCGAGGTTCGGTGTTCGGCGGGTTTGAGGCGACTCCGCAGCCCTCACAAAAGCTGTTCGAGTCTCTCGTCTGGGAGCGTCTGTCGGCGTTTGACGCTGAAAAGCCAACAGTGCTGGAAGCCTTAGAGAGGTGCCTATTGGAAGGCAAACCATTAGGGTGAGTTTTATTGGTTACGAAAGCTCAACGATTCCAAATATTGAAATCACCACGGGAAAAGACATTTTTGTCACAGTTCAACTACAGGAATCCTTTAACCAATTGGATGAGATTGTACTTACCAATGAAGCCGATAAAGATCAGGCGTTGAATAAATTGGCTACTGTTTCGGCCAGGCAATTTGGGGTGGAAGAAGTAACTCGATTTTCTGGAGGGCGAAGTGATGTGGGACGTTTGGCAGCTAACTTTGCTGGTGTTTCTGCTCCTGATGATAGTAGAAATGATATTGTAATTCGGGGCAATTCGCCAACGGGTTTGCTTTGGCGACTGGAAGGTATACCCATTCCCAGTCCAAATCACTTTTCTACTTTTGGCACTACAGGGAGTCCAGTGAGTGCTCTTAATCCTAATCTACTCAAAAATTCAGATTTTATGACCTCTGCTTTTCCAGCAGAATATGGAAATGCGAATGCAGGCGTTTTTGATATTGGTT
>JBCDBQ010000723.1:0-3793 GCA_039183375.1 Pseudomonadota bacterium | reverse complement strand
TGGTCCACTTATCCTGCAGGAACCGGAGTCAACCATTGTTGTTGCACGCCCTGCACAAGTATCCGTCCTTGACGATCAAACAATTTCGATCGAGCTCTCCTGATATTCTAGCAAAGGACAGGTCGAACCATGGCCAATCCACTCAGAACTGAATTTGACCCGATCACCTTGGAAGTTCTCTGGGCGCGCATCATAAGTATTGTGGATGAAGCAGCAGCAACATTTTCGCGGGCGTCATTCTCAACCCTTGTGCGTGAGGCGAACGACTTCGCGGTGATCCTGACTGACGTCGAAGGGCGTTCGATTGCCCAGTCGACCAAGAGCATCCCGTCATTCATTGCGACACTGCCAGCAACGATCAAGGCGTTCCTCGAACATTTTAACCGAGAGACACTCCATGACGGTGATGTTCTGATCACCAATGATCCGTGGCTTGGCACCGGTCACGTGCATGACGTCAACATTGTCGTCCCTATCTTTCGTGACGATCAGATCGTCGGCTTTGCCGGGGTAGCAACTCACCTGCCGGATATTGGAGGGCGGATCCGATCGACAGGTGTTCGCGAAATTTTCGAAGAAGGCCTCCAGATCCCGCCGCTCAAACTGTTCGAAGCTGGACAGCTCAATGAAACCCTCGCGGCGATGATCAATCGTAATGTCAGAGTGCCAGATCACTCCATGGGCGACATACTGGGTGCGGTTGCGGGCTGTCAGATGCTGGGCATCAAGCTCAATGAATTGCTCACAAACGAGCAGTTCGATCTGAGGGCGCTGGCCCGCATTCTGCAAGGCCGCTCGGAAACGGTTATGCGCAACGCCATCGAAGCCGTACCCGACGGCACGTACAATCACGTTGTCCGGCACGACGGATTTGATGATCGCATTGTGATTGACTGTACGATTGCGGTCAAAGGCGATCGAATGGATATCGACTATGCCGGCAGCACCGAACAGTTGCCGCGGGCCGTCAATGTTGTGCCTTCTTATACATTTGCCTACACGGCTTATGGCGTCAAAGTCCTACTGGCTCCCAACGTCCCCAACAACGAGGGTAGCTTTCTGCCTATCACAACGACCGCGCCCGAGGGCTCGATCCTCAATCCTATTTATCCGGCCGCAAGTGGTGGGCGCGGTATCATCGGTCATATGCTGCCGTCTGCTGTCATGGGGGCGCTGGCGCCAGTACTTGGCAATCGCTTCGGCGCGGAAGGCTCCGCCAACTCATCTTTCACTATGACCGGTCAGCACGCTGGCCGGCGCTATGCAGTGATCAATTTCCTCAACGCCGGGCTCGGCGCCACTGCCGAGCGCGAAGGCCATTCGGTTCTGAGCTTTCCGAGCAACTTGGGAAATACGCCCGTTGAAATGATGGAAAGCCTCGCCCCAATCCGGATCGTTCATCGTAGGCGCCGTTCTGGATCTGGCGGAGACGGGCAATTCAGTGGCGGCGACGGCTTGGACCTGTACTTCGAGTTCTATGGGGAAGAACCAGCGGTTTGCTCGTTCATTTCGACCCGGCGTATCGTCCCCCCTGCGGGCGCGAACGGCGGCGGGGACGGCGCCTGTGGTACGATCAGTGTCAACGGTCAGAAAATCGATCCGGCGGAACACCAAGTTCTGCGCAAAGGCGACCGGATTGAGATGCTGACGGCCGGCGGCGGCGGTTTCGGCAAGCCCCAGGCTTGACTGTCGGCAACGGCTTAAAGTCGATGAGCAGTCGCGGTATCTAGTTCTCTGCTAGCATCCGCTCGATCTGGCTCGCCACCTGAATCAGCAATCGATCCGTATCTAGGCCTGACATCAGCTGGAGGCCAACAGGGCGTCCCCCGTCTTCGACTGGAAGCGGCAACGTGATGGCCGGACAACCAGAGAAATTGGCAATGGCCGTGAGATCTGCCTGACTTCTGGGTGTTTCATCGCTGAATGGAAAAGTGCGCTGTGGTGCCGTGAGGCTGAGCAAGACATCGTAGCCGGACAATAGGTTCAAGAATTCCTGGCCAGCGGTTGCAATGATTTCGCGAGCTGTCTGGTAGCGTTCCGGCGAAACGCCCTTCCCATAGTCCAACATGGCCTGGAATTCCGGCGAGTAGGCCTGCGGTTGCGCTTTTCGAAACTCTTCCAGCGATTGTGCCGCGTCGACCTGGCAAACCACGAAGCCGGCACGGCGAGCAGAACCCGTATCAAAGTTGGAGAATGCGACGGTGTCAAACTGAACTCCTTTGCCAGACAAGAGGTCAAGTGCACGCGCGAGGGCGCGTTCGCATTCCGGTTCAACTTCAATGTTGTCGTAGACCAAGACGCCGACGCGCTGGCCTGTCAAATCATGATCTCCCACGTCAACGTCGACCAGCATGGCTACGTCCTGAACTGTCTTCGCCATCGGCCCGACCGTATCGAGGCCACGAGCTAGGGGCGCGACACCGTCGATAGGCCAGAATCCGCGTGTTGGCTTGAGGCCGACAATACCGCAATAAGCAGCCGGCAATCGTACCGATCCCATCGTGTCGGTTCCAAGCGCCGCGGGACACAATCCTCCTGCCACGACAGCAGCTGAACCGCCACTACTCCCGCCGGGCGTAAAGCCGGGATAGAAGGGGTGCTCGCAACGTCCGTGGTGCGGGTTGTCGGTTGTCGCACCCAGAGCACCCTCATGCATATTGAGCTTTCCCAGAATGACCATGCCCGCTTCCCGCAAACGCGTAATGACGGGGGCGTCCTGGTGTGGATACCAGGCTTGCGCCTGTCCATTGGTTGTGGGTTGGCCTTGAACGTCAATATTGTCCTTAATCGCAATCGGGACGCCATCGAGATGGGAACGGTGCTGCCCACTAACGCGTCTCTTATCACTGTCCTTCGCCGCGTCCCGTGCCTGTTCGGCGGCGACGTGGATGAACGCGTTGATCGATTGCCCACCTTCGCTTTCAATCCGTGAGAGGCAGGCGTCGACGAGTTCAAGCGCTGAGACGTCACCGGCTTGCAACGCAACCACTGCGTCGTGGACGTTAAGATCAGCTGCGTCCGTCATCGTTCATCAATCAGGCGAATTGGTTTCTGGCGAGACTCAATTTCCGTCTTGCCGGCGGTCGCGCCAACTGGCTGAAGCTCTATCACTACGGCAACTCCGAGGCGCTCTCTCAGGGTCTCGCTCACTCTGTCTTTCAATGCGCTTGACTGATCGCCATTGTCCTCCGATGTCTCCAATTCGACAATCAAATCATCGCGGCCGTTCTGATTCACGAGCCGGCAAATGTATTCACCGTTTAAGCTGGCAAAATCTTTGATGATGGCGGCGATCGCTGTGGGATAAACATTGATGCCCCTGAGCTTCACCATGTTGTCGCTGCGCCCTTGGAAGCCAGCTAGCCGACGGAAGCCGATCCCGATGCCACCGCGACCGGGCAGCACCGATGAGACATCGTTGGTATTGAAGCGAATGACGGGATAGATCGTGTTCTTGAAGAGCACGGTCACACAGATATTGCCGCGCTCACCATCATCGACCGGGACCAGGCTGTCGATGTCCAACATTTCAACCAGGTGGGCATCTTCCCAAATGTAGAGGCCGTCGTGGTCCGGCCCTTCAGCTGCGATAATGCCTGTATCTCCCACGCCATACCAATCAAATACGTCTGCGCCGGGCCAGGCTTTCGCCATTGCGCTGTGACCATCGGCTGAGAGGTGGCCGGAAATCATCCGAACCGGAATGTCTCGCCCGGGAAGAAGGTTCTTTTCGCGGGCCACGGATGAAAGCTTCAATATGTAGTCCGCAAATCCAACGATTGCGGTCGCACCG
>JBCDBQ010000722.1:0-3807 GCA_039183375.1 Pseudomonadota bacterium | reverse complement strand
GCTCAGGTCCAAGGGAACGAAACTCACTTTGAAATCAAGGCTCCCTCACGACTTGTCTAGCAAACCTTTCACGCCGGCTAAAGAGACTGCGGGTCACAGGTGCCGAATCGATCGCCAAACAGGTCTACGCGCTGATATAGCTTGCCGCCTGAGCGGCTCAACCGCTGGTTAACCAAGCTGTTGATAACCCGCCGTCGGAGAGACCGATTTGCTGTGAAATAGCCAGCTTAAGCTGCCGACTGCTCGGTCTCCACGCCAAAGTAAGCATCAAAGGCCGCCCAAAAGCGGGTGCGGATTGTATCCTTTTCCTGCATGATCTCGTGCTTGGCATCGGGCAATAGAATGCCAGTTCCCGACTTCAGTCGTGCGGCGTAATCCTCAACCGAACGCGACGGCACAATCACGTCGAGCCCCGCCGCAAAAATCAACGTCGGAATCTTTATTGTCGAAACAAAATCCGGATGATTGATCTTGGCAATGGAACGCAATGCAGCATTGAGCCAACCGATCGTCGGTGACCCAATGAGCAGATCACTTGCGGCCTCTTCCAGAATGAAGTTGCGTTGGTAGCGCTCTCGATCGGACGTTAAAATGTTGGTGTCAAACTCACCGATCATGCCGCCGTTTGCGCTGCCGCCACGTACGAATGACTTTGAAAAGCCGAGCAACTTCGCTGCCCGGGCGTAAACGCCAACCACGTTCGCTGGATACTGGAGAATGTTGGGGTGCAGATCGACCATCGGTGCGAGGAGCGCGGCCTTCTCGAACCAACTGCCACTGGAAGTTGCGCTGCGCAAAAATATGTGGCCACCCATGGAGTGCGCTAGAACGGCATAAGGTGGTGGACAATCCGGGAGAACGATCTCGCGCATGAAGCAGCCGATGTCCCGGTCGTACTCCGCAAAGTCATCGATGTGGCCCTTGCGCGGATCATCAGCCGACCGAAAAGAGCCTCCCTGGCCGCGCCAGTCAAAGATCGCAACGGCAAAGCCGCGACGTCTCAAGTCAGCGACCGTCTCAAAATACTTCTCGATGTACTCCGTGCGCCCCGTGAAGATGCAGATCGTGCCGCGGCGCGGGCCGACCGTCGCGCTCCAGTGGGCGTAGCGAAGGAACTCGCCATCGTATCCTTTGAACATCCCAACATTTGCGCCACTGGGAATAGGATTTCTGGCGATCGAAATGAGTTGCATCTGTCCCTCTGCCGCAGGTCATGTGCTGTCGTGTCCGCTCAAACTTCTAGCAAGGAAGTTATCAGGGCAGCAACCGGCAGGTCACTTGGCAGAGTGTTTTACGCACCATCTCCAACAGCGAAGTCTGAAGTGGTGCACGGATCACTTGTAACTGCGGTCGCGATAGGGAACCCCAGAATACCCTCGACGATCGTAGCGACCGTGGGTGTGCCGGTACTCAATTTGACGGGCGGCAACAATCTCGCCAGAACAGCGAGCGATTGTGAGAGCAAACAGGCGTCCATCATCGCTATGCGCCCTGACACGCGCTTTCGGCCCATTCAGCTCCAAGCCATGAAAATCGTGCCAGCCGTCGCGGAACAGCCGTCGCATCACGATCCGTCGCGGAACACAGTGTGGCGCAAGGGCGAAGCGGCCGCGCCATGGCCGGGCGTGGCGATCGCGACGGTCGTAGCTGTAACGGCGCTCGTACTGCGGGTCGCGGTAAAGATCGTGTTTGTCTACGGGCTTCTTGTATGAGTCTCCGTAGTAGGTCTCCGCGCGACGGCGTTGGATTTTCTTGTGTCGATGGTGTTTGTCGTAATGATCGTCCGGACCGTAAAGTTCAGCATATCGCGGGTCGCGGTCATTATACGGCGAGTTCGGTGCGGGCTTATAGGCATACGGGCTAAGATCAGCCGCCTCGGACAGGTTGACGGGAGTTAATGCCAGCGCGCCTGCCATCGCTATTAGGCCAGCCACTACTCGCGTCGCGAGATTTGATCGAACAAACATCATAGCGCCACTCTCCTCAACCCAGCCATGAAACTGCCGCCTCACTGCCGCAAAGTTTGGATGGTCGAAAATGAACGTAACATTAACGGCTCTTCAAATTCCGTTGTACATCAGATAATTGCTTCGCGACATCTGCAATACAACCCAACCGCTCGCCGCTGAAAAACTCCTCTTGAAATCCTGAAATCCCGACCCAAATCTTAGGTGTGGGCGCCGGAAACCCGGGTTCACACAGCAAAAAATGGCCTGGCCTGATACAGGGAGGCCGTACGCAAACGTCGCTTCATTTCAGGAGGACATCTCATGCGACATCACGATTTCAATTCTCTTTATCGATCTACCGTAGGTTTCGACCGACTGTTCCAGTTGCTGGATGGTGTGGGTTCGGCTGACAGCGATGCGCCGACATATCCACCTTACAACATCGAACGCCGTGGCGATAACGAGTACCGCATCTCTATGGCGGTGGCTGGCTTTAGCCGCGACGAACTCAAGGTCGACGTCAAAGAGACGACTCTGACCGTCAAAGGCGAGAAGCAACCGAAAGACGACAAGTCGAGCTATCTCCATCGCGGTATTGCTCAACGCGGCTTTGAGCGTCGCTTCCAACTTGCAGACCACGTCGAAGTGGTTGGTGCAGACCTCCAGGATGGGCTTTTGCATATCGATCTGGTTCGTAACATACCAGAGAGCATGAAGCCGAAGACGATCCCGATTGGCGGCGAAAAGGACGGTAAGCTGCTGGAAAGTACCGCAGCCTAAGTCTCTATCACAATCTCAAATAAGTTCGCCGGGGTAGCATAGAGCCACCCCGGCTTTCGGCAGTTTCAGTGCCTGAGCTGCGATCGTTGCGAGCCTTGCGAACTGGCGGTCGATCTCGAACGAGGCCGTCAAATTCAATCTAATGCACGATAATCTAGCGCCGCGCAGCGCGCGGGTTGGCTTCTGGCAATGGAGGGAAACCCTCCGGCGTCCATTTGCGCGGCCCAGACGAGGAAGCCGGTTGGCCGGCAGGCGACGGAACGAACTTTGCTCTTATGACAGGTTGCGGCTCTGGCCGCGGCCATTCGATATCATCTGCGCGTCCGGGTTTCGGTGTCAGGCTCTCGCCTTTGGCCCACACTTTGAAGAAGGGGGACTGTGTGGGAGATAAATTGCGACGGCCATTGCCCTGCTGATCGGTAACCGATGTGATCGAGCTGACGATCATGATCCCACCTGGCAACTCGGCTGCTACGTTGTCACCAATCTGAGATGGCTTGTTTGTGGACTGCTTCCGCGTCAACAGCGCCAGGACAGTGGCTGGAATGGGCGGTCTTATAATCTCGATCTTCTCGACTTTGGTCTGACCGTTTTCAACGGTGCGCAGGGAGATAACGCTGTTGTCTGCTTTCTGGTCCTTCAGCCCGGGAGTTGGGCGAACGGGGCTTGGCGCGCTCACCGTGTTGGAATCAATCCGTTTCGCAATGGCCCGCGGGCGCGCGACCTCCTGGGTATCTTCCTCAATTGGCCGCCCAGCCTGCTGGACATTGCTTGGATTGATGCGGCGCTGCTCAAGTTCACTGCCGGCCAGTGGCACTGTTCGCTCTGACTTCGCCTTGCGCAAATCACGCCTGATCGCGCGTTCTGCAAAGTGAGCTAACTTGCGATAACCATCAGATGTAAACGAGACACCATCTTTACCGCGCAGCAGTTTAATCTTGCCTGTCACGTCCGGGCCGTAACGGTCGAAGTTGCCTGCCTCGTCAGCAAAGCCATTGTAGGTGTCGAGATAGCGGACGCCGTTAATGTAGGCGCGCTCACGTAGAATCTCGTTAATGAATTGGGCACCATCATTGCG
>JBCDBQ010000721.1:0-3808 GCA_039183375.1 Pseudomonadota bacterium | reverse complement strand
TGATCTGCTACCGGAACGCGCCAAGGACAGACTGACAGGGGTTCAATGGCCCGAGACGCAAATCGATGCGTCGTCCCTCGGAGACGCCATCAAGACCGGCAAAACCCACATTACCGATAACTCGATGTCGCTGATCGAAAACCCGGACATCGACGTCATCATCGAGGCAACGGGTGATCCGGCAACCGGCATTCGCTTGTGCCTCGCAGCCATCGAACATGGCAAGCACGTCGTGATGGTCAACGTCGAAGCCGATGCGTTGGCAGGACCACTTCTTGCCCGGCGCGCAGAAGAAAAGGGCGTCGTCTACTCGTTGGCCTGGGGCGACCAGCCGGCGTTGATCTGCGAGCATGTTGATTGGGCCCGAACCTGTGGCTTCGAAGTCGTCGCCGCCGGCAAAGGTACGCGCTACCTGCCGACCTACCACGCATCGACACCGGACACGGTCTGGGACATCCTTGGCACCTATCTCAACATCAAAGATCGCTCGCACATCAATCCGAAGATGTTCAACTCGTTCATTGATGGCACAAAGTCCGGTATCGAAATGACAGCCGTGTGCAATGCGACCGGCTTGGTTCCGCAAACAAACGGGCTGAGCTTTCCGCCAGCAACGCGCTTCGAACTTTCCGAAATCTGCAAGCCCGAGGCCGACGGCGGTGTCATCGAAAAAGCTGGCGTCACCGAGGTCACTTCCAGCGCTTACCGCGACGGTACTGACGTCCCGCACCACCTTGCCATGGGCACCTACGTCGTGATTACGAGTGAAGCGGAATACGCGCAAACATGCTTGCAGGAATATAACTGCCTGCCTGACTCGACAGGTAAGTACGGTGCGCTTTACCGGCCGACCCACATGATCGGCCTCGAACTCGGCCAATCGGTTGCATCTGCTGTCATCCGCAATGAGCCCACGGGATCACCGATTTGCTTCAACTCCGATGTCGCCGCCACCGCCAAGCGCAACCTGAAGGCCGGTGAAGTTCTCGACGGCGAGGGTGGAGCGTGTGTCTGGGGGAAACAGACGCCCGCGGAAATGTCACTCAAATCGGGCTACCTGCCGCTCGGCCTGGCCCACGATGTCAAACTCAAGCGCGACATCGCTGAAGGCGACCGCCTGACCTGGAACGATGTCGAGATCGATCAAGCCGACAACGCCGTCAAAATCCGCCGCGAAATGGAAGCCATGTTTGCCCAGCCGAACGAAGCCTGATGCATTGACATGATGGAGAACGGTCGATGACCAGCACTGAAGCAAACGTTGCCGTCATAACCGGCGGCGCCTCTGGCATCGGCCAGGCTACCGCAACGTGTTTGCTGGACCGAGGCTGGAGGATCGCCATTCTCGACCTGGAAGGTAAGGCACTGGAACAATCCCGCACCGCCAACCAGGGCAATAGTGACGTCATGCACGTCGCATTGGACGTCACTGACGAAGCTGCCGTCAATTCCTGTATTGCTGAGATCGAGCGTGACCATGGCCCGATCCGTGGGGTGGTCAACAGCGCAGGTATCGGTTTGAACAAGCACTTCCTCGACACGTCGTCGACGGAGTTTCGCAAAGTTCTGGACGTCAATACGACCGGCACGTTCCTGGTTGGCAAAGCCTGCGCAAACGTCATGAAGGAACGCAAACGCGGCGCGATCGTCAACATCGCGTCGATATCTGGTCTCAGAGGATCGCTGATGCGCGCGGCCTACGGTGCATCCAAAGGTGCGATCGTGACCTTGACGCAAGTCATGGCCAATGACCTCGCGGATCATGGTATCCGCGTCAATGCTGTTGCACCGGGCCCGGTGGAAACGCCATTGGTCAAAGCTGTCCACACCGACCTTGACCGTAAGTTGTACGATCGTTTTGTCCCGATGGCGCGCTATGGCAAGCCTGATGAAATTGCCAGCGTCATTGCCTTCCTTCTGGACGACACGCAGTCCGGCTATGTGACCGCTGAGATCATTGCGGTCGATGGCGGCTATCGCGGCGCCGGCCTTATTGATAGAGACTGATTGCCAAAGACGGTTCGCCTGACGCTTCGCCAATCGAAAGATGAGAAATGCCTGATATTCAAACCATCGGCCTGTTTGTTGCCGCCGCGCTGGTTCTAGCCATCATGCCCGGGCCGGGAATTCTCTATGTTGGAGCACGCACTTTGTCGGGCGGACGCGGCGAAGGCATCGCCTCAAGCCTCGGCACGGCTGTCGGCGGCTTCGGCCAGGTGCTTGCGGGCGCTGCGGGTTTCTCAGCACTATTGCTTGCAAGCGCCCAGGCGTTCACAGTGATAAAACTGATCGGCGCCGCTTACCTGGTCTGGCTGGGCATTTCCGCTCTTCTTGCTGCGAATAAACCACTGCAATTGGAAAACGTCGCTGCGACGGGCTCCAGCCGCGCCTTTCGTGACGGCATCATCGTTGAGCTCCTCAATCCGAAGACGGCAGCTTTTTTCCTCGCCTTTCTCCCACAGTTCATTGACCCATCCATCGGCTCTGTCGCTCTCCAGTTCCTCATTCTCGGCGCGATATCTGTCGTGCTCAATACACTGGCCGACATCGTCATCGCTTATCTTGCCGGCGGATTGAGAGCGACCCTGACAGAGCGCTCCGGGCTCCTCAAGAATCTGCAGCGCACATCCGGGCTTGTTCTTTGCAGCCTCGGCATCGCGTTAGTCTTTGCGCGCCGCCCGGCCTGATCAACTGAGGAAACACGGTTATGAAAATCCGTTCAGTCGACGTTATTCCGCTTCAGATCCCCTTCGAAGATGGCAGTGCCGGTACGGGCCTGATGCCAACCAAGTGGACCAAGCTCGACTTCGCTATTGTACGAGTTGAAACAACGGATGGCGTAGTTGGCTGGGGTGATGGCTTCGCTTACGTCTGCCGCCGCGCAACTGTTGCCGTTCTCGAAGACATGGTCGCGCCCCTCGTTGTCGGGCAGGACATCGAAGACATCCCGGCCTTCAATCGCCAACTACAGCAGCGCCTGCATCTCCACGGTCGCTACGGCATCACGATGTTTGCAATTTCCGCTATTGATATCGCGCTGTGGGACATCGCCGCAAAACAAGCTGGAGTACCTCTGTCTGAGCTCATCGGCGGAACACAGCGCACCTCGTTGCCGGCCTACGCCAGCCTGGTGCGTTACACAGACCCAGCGCTCGTCAAATCGTTCACGGCCAAGTCTGTCTCTGAGGGTTACGAGACCGTCAAGCTACACGAGATTGCCCTTGATGCGATTGAAGCAGGTCGCGAAGGCGCTGGTGATGAAATCAAACTCGTCACTGACGTCAACTGCAACTGGTCACTCGAGGAAACCCACGCGATCATGCCGCACATGCAGCGTTTGAACCTGTACTGGGTTGAAGAGCCTGTTTTCCCGCCGGACGATGCGACAACCCTTGGCAGCCTGCAGCAACAGTACGGCGTCGCCATCGCCAGTGGCGAGAACGCCTGCACATCAGTAGAATTCGAACGCACCGCACCCAAGATCAAATATGTCCAGCCGAGCGTCATTAAAGTCGGCGGCGTAACAGAGTTTCTAAAAGTGTGTGACGTCGCCGAGCAGCATGGTTCAGTGGTGATGCCTCATGCCCCCTACTTCGGGCCGGGATACTGGGCAAGCGTCCATCTAATGGCTGCGCGGGGCATTTGCGAGCAGTTTGAGCACTTCTACATACAGCCAGAGAATTATCTTGATGCTGACATTCCGCTTCCGAAAGACGGCTCAGTGCAGGTTCCCGAAAAGCCAGGCATAGGATTCGAGCCGGATCTGGAGCTTTTGGAGCGTTATCGCGCCTGATCGGCCCCGATTGAC
>JBCDBQ010000720.1:0-3820 GCA_039183375.1 Pseudomonadota bacterium | reverse complement strand
CTTGAAAAACGTCCTTGGCCAAATCCAGGCCCACGGTCTTTACTGTCATTGGGTGGCTCCTTTCCTAGCAGTCGATAACAACTGCACTTTGGCACGTTCGATGCCGGTGGAGCAGGAGCCATCCACCTCATCCCCTTTGGGCCGTCCTCTAAGCGCATATTTCTTTAAGCTTCTTGGGGGCGGGTTAAGTCGGCCTGATCAAACCGACATTTGTGCGTTGGTTGCAAACTCATAGGACCGCCCAACGATCTGCTTTACGACGGACAGCTCGTTTTCGTCACGTGGGGAGAAGATCATTACCAACCCAACGGGCCACTGTCCTTGGGTCACGAGGTAGTGGTCTTCGCCCCAGCCTGTCTTTTTGATCGCCGCGACGTCATCGACCGGTAAAACGAGATGCATGCTCCCATTGTCGGGTTTTGGGTGAATGTGAGCGAATTCGCGCCCGATCATAAAGGCCGCTTGGTTACCAGGCACACCGTCTTGCAGAATCAAAGCACGCGAACCAGGGACAGATATACCGCTGTTTTCGTTGTTGATGTTTGGCAGTGCAAAACACCACGCATGCAAGGCATCAACAATGTCATCCGGCCCATGCTGCGTCAGTTGAGAATGAGGAAGTTGGCCAAGTGTCTTTGGGGCTAGCCCTTGACGTGCCGGTAGGTTGAGTGGGGACTGCATCATCTGCTCCATTCTGTTGCTTGTGGCATATGTAAGCGTGTATCCTGGCAAGGTAACTTCGTAGTTTTGCAAGCGAGCTTTGCATGAAAGCACAGAGGTCTCGGTCAGACCAAAACTTGGAATGGGCTGACATGCCCTATCTCTTGTCGGTTTGTGAAGCAGGTAGTCTCGCAGGTGCAGCACGTATGCTTGGAGTAAATCACTCAACAGTTTTCCGGCGTATTGAGGCGGTTGAGTCCCGCTTGGGCGTTCGTCTGTTTGAGCGTCTTGCGCGAGGTTACGTGATGACCCCCGCCGGAGAACGCTTCTATGAGCGGGCCATTTTACTGTGCGAAGGAATGGATGAGCTTGAAAGGGAGTTGGGCGGGCAGGATTTGCGACTGGAAGGTCCATTGACCGTCACAACAACAGACTCTCTGTTGCATTGCCTTGCGCCGATTTTTGCGCAGTTCCGGCGGGCACACCCGAATGTCGAGCTGCGGCTGCTGTCAGACGTGCAAGCCTTAGATTTAATGCAAAGAGATGCGGATATTGCACTTAGGCCAACAAATACGCCTCCGGAACACTGGATTGGGCGAAACTTAGGCAGCCTTTCTTTCGCCACCTACACGCACCGCGACTATTGGCAAGCTGTCCGGGATGAAGACCCTGAAAACTATCACTGGATCATGCTGGGAGACGACCTGAACCAATCCCCGATGAGCAAAATCACTTTGCGCTGCAAACACGAAGGTGCCAAATCCACCGTTCTCAATACGATGATGAGCGTGTTCGACATGGTGAACGCAGGTTTCGGGATCGCAGCCATGCCCTGCTATCTCGGTGAGAAACACGAAACCCTGGTGCGCGTGAATGAGCCAGACGATAGCGCCAATTGGCATCTGTGGCTCTTGGCTCATCCTGACGTACGGCGCAGTGCTCGGGTCAATGCGTTCTATGAATTTGCAACCAAGCGCATCACGAGTGAGGTATTGGGAGCTTCGTAGCGTCCGCACTGCCTTCTGTGCCATTTTGCAAATTCAGCTTGCGGACTTTGGCAATTCTTTGTGCCTGCCTGCGACCCACCTTGTAGGCAGTAACCAAGAAGGAGGACTTCAATGTCACTTGTCAGGACGGCAATGGTGCTGGGCCTTGGGCTCATTGCAGGTACGGCACAGGCTTTAGAAATCGAAACTAAAACCCTCGATGAACTCTATGCCGATGCACTTGCAGAAGGCGGGGAATTCGTTCTGCGCGCGGGTGGCGATGAGCCGACGCAGATCGACTACTATCTGGACCGTTTTAAAGCGCGGTTCCCAAACCTCAACGTAACTCACAGCGTCGATGTCAGCATCAATCACGCACCTCGGTTCGACAACGCACGTTCCGCCGGAGGTGAAGAGAACATCCCGGATGTCATCCAGTTCCAGACCCTGCACGATTTCAACTACTACATGGAACGAGGGCTGTTGGATGCCTACAAACCGGCGAATTGGGACCAGGTGTTCCCAGATCACAAAGATCCGCATGGGCGTTGGACCGGCCTTTATGGCGTGACGTTCAGCAACTACTTGAACTTGGATTTGGTTGACCCAGAAAACCCGCCTCGCGACGCTTTGGATTACCTGGACCCGAGCCTTAAAGGTCAGATTATCCTGACCTACCCCCATGATGACGACGCGGTGCTTTATCAGTTCTGGAACCTCAAAGAAGCCTATGGTTGGGACTATCTGGAACAGCTAGTCGCACAGGAGCCCGTTTGGACGCGCGGTACCGCGATGCCCTATCACGCTGTCAATAACGGCTGGTACGCGGCCAGCTTCACAACCTTTTGGGCGTTTGATAACTTTCCAGGGCTGAACACCGAGTTCATGCTTCCGGAACACGACTATTTCCTGACTTGGTTCCAAACCGCAGGCATTCCCACGCAGGCTCAAAACAAAGCGGCGGCTAAACTCTACCTGAACTGGATGTTGTCTGAAGAGTTCCAAGGGACGTGGCTGCAGTTTCCTGTGCGAATGGATATCGAAGCGCCGGGTGACTACGGATCGGTTCAGCAGCACAATACGTCGCCAGGAGACTTCCATCGATGGATGCTGAAGCGCGCAATGGTGGAGCGCTTCCGCGATCAAATGCGCCAGTTGATCGGACCTGCAAAAGGGCCAGAGGCAGTTGACTTAGATTACACCGTCAAACCAAATTGACCTATGAAGACAGCGTCGGGCCTTAAGCAGGCTTCACGCAACTTTTTGGACGTTGCTTGCAGCGGCGTAAAAGCGCTCCGTCCGAGTTTTTCCGGTTCCCCGCATTCTTGATTGCGCAGCTGCAGCGAAAGTCGGCTATGGCGGGCCGCGGCGCAGCGGAAGCGGGTACCAGCCAATGTCGGGAAGGGGTAGGGCACCCTTACCACGAAACTTCATAATCAGAAAAGGGTTACCCCTATGACCAAGCAAACCAATATCACCGCAACCGAGGCTCGCTTTCCGCTGGCGTCCCTGACACTATCCCGGATCAACCCACGCCAGACCGTACCAGAGGCCGAGATTGTTGAACTGGCCGAGTCCATATGGACCGTTGGCCTGATCCAGAGCATCGCCGGTCTTGCCGACGACAAGGGCGGCGCTGAAATCGTCGCTGGTGGACGTCGCCTGCGCGCGCTGCAATATCTGGCTGAACAGCACGACAATCTTGCCAGCATCCGCCCCGAACTGGCGAACCCGCTGGTGATGATCGCTCGGGATGTCAAAACCGCGCAGACATGGGCGACTGCGGAGAATATCACCCGCAAGAACCTGACCCCTGCCGAAGAAATCCGCGCCTATGGCAAGATGGACAAGGCCGGTGCGCCCGCCGCTGGCATCGCCCGTGCCTTTGCCGTGACCGAGGGGGTATGTCTACAAGCGCTTGAAACTGGCGGGCCTGCCGGAACAGGTGATCGACGCACTTGCTGCCACGGAAATCAATCTCGGTGAAGCTGCTGCGTTTACGATCTGCGACGATGCCGACTTGATTTTGCAGGTGCTGGAACAGGCCCGCAATGGCCACCTGTCGGAATATCAGATCAAGAACATGCTGAAACCGGATGCGGTCAGCGCGTCGGATCGACGGGCAAAATATGTTGGTCTGGATGCCTACAAGGAGGCCGGTGGCCGTGTGTCTG
>JBCDBQ010000719.1:0-3821 GCA_039183375.1 Pseudomonadota bacterium | reverse complement strand
GGTGACTGTACTTCGGATATCTGGATCTAGGAGGCAGGTGCCCAATGAGTGACACGTTCACGGTCACGTTGGCAAACCATGGCGGGCAGACCTTCGAGGTCGATCGTCGGCGGCCACTGCTCAATGCGCTCGAAGAGCAGGGCGTATCGTTGCCATATGGCTGTCGCTATGGCGGTTGCATCTCGTGCGCTGCCAAGTTGATCGATGGCGAGATCGATCAGCGCGCGCAAGTCGCTCTCAATGGGCGGCAGTTGAACGATGGCTATGTTCTGCTGTGTGTCGCTCGACCACTTAGCAACTGCACGATTGATGTCGGGGTCGAGAGCCATGACAAACTCTATCGCAATCCATTTGCAAGCCCACTTCGGCCAGACGAGTTAAAGGCTGATATTCGCGGCAAAACGTTGCCGCAGGATGACATGTAATGAGCACCAAAGCTGCAAAAAAGAAGACGCCGGCCAAGACCAAAGTCGCTGTCAAAAAGGCTCTGGCGAAATCTGCAACGACAAAGACGGCCAAGGCCAAAGCAACTGCGAAGACGGCGGCGACCAAGACTTCCATCAAGAAGGTGCCTGCCAAAAAGCCGATTAAGGCGGTTGTCGCAACGAAGAAGCCGACCGCTTCTAAGTCCGCTCCGCGGACGCGGGTCCGTTACATGGACCACGACAAGGAATACACGTCGAAATACATTGCAGATATCCTGAAGTCTGTGAAAACGATTGCCATGGTTGGCGCCAGCTCAGACCCGACAAAGTTCAGTTACGGCGTGCTGCGCGTTCTGCATGAGACGGGATACAACATGATCCCCGTCAATCCCAAAGAGGCTGGAAATGAAATACGCGGTCTCAAGGTTTATGAAACCTTGCAGGACATCAAAGAGCCGATCGACATGGTGCAAGTGTTTCGCTCGTCGGATGCATTGCTGGGCGTCGCTCATGATGCCGTCGATGTCGGCGCCAAGGTTCTTTGGGGGCAGATTGGCGTGCGCAACGATGAGGCGGCGCGCGTTGCGGAAGCTGCCGGCATGAAAGTGATTATGAACCGCTGTCCGAAGATCGAGCTATTCCGGCCGTTTTGGAAGCCAAAGCTCAATCAGAAGATCTGATTTCGGAGCGGTTCTGCGCAGGCAATAGTTCTCCCGGTGAGTCTAAGTCATGGGTTGTTGCGCGAATGCAGCGGCACAGTGCAATTGTGGCCGTTCAAACGACTTGGAACATCATTTTATTCAACAGTCAGGCTTCAATCGCTTAGCAATCCAGTTACCGTGAGTAGGGATTGTTTCGCGACACGTACCGGCGAGCCTGATGGACTTATTGAAATCAAGACGTTGCATTGACGTTCTGACCTATACCGTCAGCTTTATCGGGCTGGTGGTCGCAACTGTTCTGATTCATGCCGCATCGGTCGAGGCCAAGGCCCCCGGCAAGCGCCACTGCTATCGCAGTGTCTGTGTCGATGTTCTGACTATCAAAGAAGTGCGCGGCCTTCTTGGCAAAACCGTGCGCATGACGGCATCACACTACGGCGATCCCTCCGTCGATCCGTTCAATCGCGGAACGTTTACTTCCAATGGGGAGAGGTTTAACGCCAACGATCCGACACGAACAGCCAGTGCAACACTCCCTGATGGCACGGAGCTTCTTTTGCGCAATCCGGACACGGGCGCGGTTTCGCATGTCCGAGTGAATGACTTCGGTCCTTTTTGGGTGAATCGTGAGCTGGACGTCACAGAGCAAGTGGCACGGGACCTCGGATTCGAAAAGCAAGGGATCAAGGCGCTGGAAGTGACCATCGTTTCAGTACCGACGCAAGATGATGTGGACCGCCTTTACCGTCATGATCGACCGCCTTTGCCGGCCATGGGCTATCTTGGCAAACGTACCCGGCCTGAAACCGCAAAGTTGGCGCAGGTTCTGCTGCAGCGTAGTAAGGTTGCTAACGAAGGACTTGCAGCACAAGGCAGTGTCATTGCGGGTGCCGAGCCACCAGCGACGGTAGGGCGCGTCGTCGTCAGAGAGCATGTCTATCATTTCGTGCCGACGCAGGCCATGTCGCCAAGGGCGCTTGGTGCGGAAGACCTGTCGCCAAAACATATGGCAGCCGGAGCTGCAGCGCTCGCGCAATGGCGTATGAGGCAACAGGCCCGTTCCGAGATGAACGCATTCGTGTTCTGGTTATTGGGCATGTTTGCGCTGTTGGCTTTCGTGGCGCCCTACGGTCTGCCGTTGCTCCAGTTAGGGGCACGTCATGCGCATCGCGTGCTAACTCATGATGATGCCGTAGAGCATCTCCGTTTGATGCTCACGCAAGAGCATCCAACTGCCCCTGCCCGACTTGCGCATGGCCGTTTGCTCCAACTCCCTGCTCCGAAGAAGGAACCCTCTGACACGGCGCTCGAAGCGGAAGTTGTCATCATGAGGCCCGACCACGAGGAGCAATCCAATGCGTATGAAATAGCTCAGCGTGGCTCGCAACACGATCTCGATGGATTAACTGCCGCGAACGGTCTTAGTGCACACCATGAGCCACCCCAGTTACGATTTGGGCAGTTTGCATTTGGTTTGCAGAGCAAAAAGTTTATCTCGGATCGTTGCCCAGCCGAGCTGGACAATGGTCAATTCGCGCCCAAGAAAGTAGCACGCATCATCGGCGAAGGTGTCTGCCACGAAGGTGATCTGCGCTCAGCTGATGCCATCATCATTTCAGGTCAGGTAAATGGTCACGTATCATCATCTCAAGTAACCGTTGAGAAGAGCGGACTTGTTGATGGTGATGTGACTGCAGACTGGGTCAAGGTTGAAGGCTGGATCGATGGAAATGTTGTGGCCGAGAAGGTTGACCTGGAGCCGTCTGCGCTAGTGTCAGGCGACGTGCATGCAAAGACTATTCGGTCTGCGCCAGGTGCCGTCATTGAAGGCCGGAATTTCGATGACCGGGCCGACATGCGGGACAGACTGCCAGGACGATTGGCGCGCGTATAGGTCGGCAACTCTTTTGGGCTAACGACCTAATGACGGTCTGGCCCGGCCAGCTGATCGATGATCGGGCAGTCAGGTCGTGCATCACCATGACAATGGTTGATTAGATGGCGGAGCGTGTTCGCCATACTCTCTAATTCACGCATTTTTTGTTCGATATCTGCCAGATGCGAACTTGCCAACTCTTTGACGTCGGCGCTTGCGCGCGTGCGATCGGAATAGAGTTCCAAAAGCTTTCGGCAGGTTTCGATATCAAAGCCAAGGCGGCGTGCGCGGTGAATAAACGCCAATCGATGCACGTCATCTGCGGAGTAGTCACGATAGCCATTGCTTTTGCGAGATGGCACAACCAAACCGATATCCTCGTAATAGCGGATCGTCTTGGCTGGCAGGCTGGTCTTGTTCGCGGCAGCACCGATATTCATGTCGAGACCCCTGGTAGACACGGGCAGACTCCGAGCCTTTTGCGAGAGCCGCCGAGCCGTCGATATAATACCAGAGATAGTCGTTGGCGTTGGAAATGCAAAGCTCCAAACCAACGTCACACTGGAGCGGATTTGTTGATCTGCTCCAGTGTGAGCATCCGAAACCTTGCTGGTCTAGATGTTGATCAAGCGTTGCTGGTCCGCGAACACCTGCTTCCACTTCAGAACCTGTACCGACTTTCTAAGTCCGGTTGGCCAGAATGGATCCTCGCGGACCAGCGCTTGGACCGCTTCCTGATCGTCGGCTTCGACGAGCCAGAGGCCACCTGCGCCTGTGCCGTCTGCCGTACTCAGTGGCCCGGCGGCCAAGATCTGTTTGGCGTTTGCTTCCAGAAAGTCGAGATGTTGCGGCATGTGC
>JBCDBQ010000718.1:0-3824 GCA_039183375.1 Pseudomonadota bacterium | reverse complement strand
GGACATGTCGGCGCTACAGGATATCGAGTCCTGCATCGTCGAATTCACAGCCCAGCTCGAGAGGTCTCAAAGCGAACTGGAGCGCATCGCTCAGGTCGAAACGCTGGTTCAGGAACTTGCCGAGCGGCTTTCCGAAGAGCGCCTGACCGAATTAACAAAGCAGCCGGAAGTTCCCGAGCCAAAAATCAATAGCGAACAGATTGCTGACCTCGTTGCGCAACAGGTGAGCGAGGTTGCAACGAGCAAGCTGATTTCGGCAATTCCTGAGCCGCAACAAATCGACAACGAGGAGTTGAGCGAAGTCAAAGGGCTGGTCAATAACCTTATTGCCGAGCAGCGCAATGGCGGCAGACAGACAACCGAACGCCTCGACATTCTGCAGCAAGCTACGCTGCAGCTATTGGAGCGGCTCGAAAAGGTTGAAACGACTCAGGAAGATATCGCTAAGGACGTCGCTGGCCGACCGGTATCCAGCGTTGCTGCGCAAGAAGCCATCGCACCAAAAACCGCACCTGCTCAGGAGCCAAGCGCCGCACCAGCCGGGCGGTCGATGCCATCTCTCAACACGCCTTATCGTCCAAACACGGAACAGGTTGAGACTGCGCCGGAACCCACTGCCGAAAGCGAAGAAACAGGCTCCGAGGCGCTTGAACAGCCTGATCAACCTGAGCGGCCCAACAGGAACAACTTCGTGGCAGAGGCACGTCGTGCCGCCGCGCGTGCCAATCAGCGCGCCGCAAACGAGCTTGGCCCAAACAGCGTCAACACTTCGGTGCTCGACGAAAAACAAACCGATGCCGGCCGAACCGCTGAGAAAGCCAAAACACCGAAGTCATCACGTATGCGGCTGGCGATCGCAGCCGTCGCACTCGCGGTGATCGGGATGGGCGCCGGCAACTTGATCTTCAACATGACCAAAAGCCCGCCAAGCAAGGCGGAGAAAGTATCGACCGGTAACCAGCCTGCAAAAGTCAAGCCTGCGCCAGAAAAGTCAGCCGGTAACGGCCTACCGGTGAAGCGCGCAGTTGCGAAGAGCCGCGCCGGTGTACCTGTCGGCGTCGCGATTGAGCAAGCCAAGGATGGCGTGCCAGCCTCCGTCCTTGCGCACAGAGAACAACAACAAGAGGCTGCCGTTCTTTCGAGCCAAACCGGTGCGTCTCAGCCAACAGCCAGCGCTATACCGGCTTCTTTGATCCCGCAAGAACGACCCGCTGGCCAACGCATTACCGGTAGTCATAGTCAACTCTCAAAGGACATGCCACCGGCGCTCATTGGACCACTATCCCTGCGTCTTGCGGCAGCATCAGGCAATCCATCAGCCTCGTTTGAAGTCGGTGCACGTTTCGCAGAAGGCAAAGGTGTCCGACAGAACTTCAAAGAGGCGGCCCATTGGTACACCAAAGCAGCGACACGTGGATTTGCGCTTGCACAGTATCGTCTGGCGACACTCTATGAGCGTGGCCTGGGCGTCGACAAAGACTTAGGCCGTGCAAAGATCTGGTACGAGCGCGCAGCCCGGCAAGGCAACGTAAAGTCCATGCATAACCTCGCTGTTCTGACGGCAGGCAGCGGCACGGGCAATTCCGATTACGGCCAGGCCGCCAGATGGTTTGGCGAAGCCGCCAACCGTGGCCTCGCTGACAGCCAGTTCAATCTCGCGATACTGTATCAGAACGGTCTCGGAGTTTCGAAAGACCTCAAGCAGGCCTATCAGTGGTTTGGACTGGCAGCTCGTGCCGGAGACAAAGATGCTGATGCCCGTCGTAAAGGTCTGACTTCCGAAATGAAACCGGCGGATCTCACCCAGGCCGATGCAGCCATTGAGCAATGGCGCCGCAAAGGTATCAGCCGCCTGGCAAATGACTCACACTACGCCGGCCTGCAGTGGAAGAAGCAGACCCAAAGCAAAGCGCGCAGCAACTAGCACCGCGCTCGCTATCAGCGACGCAATTCTCAGTTATGAGACTCGAATCACGGCAGCCAAGCGTCTTGGTTGCCGTGATTGCCTTGTTGGCAACTCATCGTCACTAGGTTGAGAACCGTCTTGATGTGTGATTTTCACGGACCGCCCCGCGACAAAGTTCACACAATCACGCGATAGGGCATTGACCAGCATTCCTCGCGCTGGCTTATGACCAAGTCAATCGAGAGGCGCCTGGTCCACCCGGCAATGCTGTTGTTTATTGCAACGGTGGCAATCACCTATTGGTGCACTCCCAAAATGAACAACATGGGATCTGGACAACGGTCCGGATACACCGATGCACTTTTATCTGCCCATTGCCGAAATGTCGGCCAACATCTTCCTCTTCCTGGGGATGGGCGGCGCGGTCGGATTTTTGTCCGGACTGTTCGGTGTTGGCGGTGGCTTCCTCATGACACCGCTCCTGATATTCAGTGGCATTCCCGCTGCTGTGGCTGTTGGAACGGAAGCAGCACAAATTGTTGCATCATCGGTCTCAGGTGCCATTGCCCAGTGGCAACGACGCAATGTCGACTTCAAGATGGGCACCGTGTTGCTGTCGGGCGGCCTACTTGGCTCTGTGGTCGGTGTCCAATTTGTTAAATGGTTGCGTGAAGTTGGCCAATTCGACTTCATTGTAGCGCTTTGCTACGTAACGTTCCTCGGAACGGTCGGCATTCTGATGCTCATCGAGAGCATCAATACAATTCGCAAGTCCTCAAGTGGCGCATCAGCAATGGGGCGCCAGTCTGGTCAGCACAACTGGATCCACGGATTGCCGCTCAAGATGCGGTTCCACCGGTCAAAACTCTACATCAGCGCAATACCACCATTTGCCATTGGAACCCTGGTGGGTTTCCTGGCGGCTATCATGGGGGTAGGCGGCGGCTTCATCATGGTTCCGGCCATGATTTACTTGTTGCGCGTTCCCACAAGCGTCGTCGTTGGTACATCCTTATTCCAGATTGTCTTCGTGACGGCAGCAACAACGATCCTCCATGCGACGCAGAACCAAACTGTCGACATCGTTCTGGCACTGCTGTTGATGATCGGCGGTGTTATTGGTGCACAGTTCGGTGTTGTAGCTGGCGAAAAACTCAAGGGCGAACAACTCCGCTTCTTACTGGCCGCATTGGTGTTGGCTGTTTGCTTACGAATGGCATGGGGATTGATCGCAACGCCCAGCGAGTTGTTCTCGATCGGCCCAGTCTTCGGTGGGGGGCACTAACCATGATAGGCTTGAGCGAGTTTTCTAGCACTCTGAAACGCTGGATCGTGACGGCTCTGCTATCCGTCCTATTGTCCATTAGCCTCGGCTCACAGTTGGCGCTCTCACAAAGCACAACTACGACGGTTCCACCGCGCGAAGAAGTGCAGGCCGACGTATCCACGCGAACAGTCGCCATCACATCCAACTTTACCGGTACCGAAATCATCGTCTTTGGCGCCATATCGAACACGCGCCCAGTTAAAACTGCAGAAGAACAGTACGACGTCGTTGTCGTGGTCGAGGGTGTCGGGGAAGAGTTAGTTGCGCGGCGCAAGTCCAACGTCGCCGGGATCTGGATTAACACCAGCGCAGTCGTTTTCCGTTCTGTACCAAGCTATTACGCCATCTCATCCAGCAAACCGGTCGATGAAATAACGGAACCGCTGCTGCTCGATCAGCACGACATCGGTTTCCAGCACATCACTTTGACGCCGAAGTCTCGGGAAAGGCTGAAGGTCGAGGAGAGCGAACTGAATGAGTTCCGGGCAGGCATCCTGCGCAATAAGCAGCAACAGCGCCTGTACGTCGACAATGAGTTCGGAGTCGTCTTCGTTGGCGATAACCTGTTCCGGGCGACAATTGACCTGCCGG
>JBCDBQ010000717.1:0-3827 GCA_039183375.1 Pseudomonadota bacterium | reverse complement strand
AGTCCGTGCAACAGCGGCCAAAGTCTGTGCATCTGCTAGATTGGAATCATCGCGCCAATGCGAGACCATGATCGCGTGCACCAACTTGTCAACGTTCATTCCCTGCTCCAAGGCGGCGATCACCATGCCGCTTGAAAGAGCGAGACTGTTATCGTGATGGGTCGGGCGATAGTCGATGATAGGTACTTGGCGATGCTCGGCCCAGCGCTCGATCTCGCGGCCGAAGAAATATTGCCGATGGGCCTCAGTTCGCTCACGCGATGGCTTGCCGCCTGCGGCCTGCATAACAGGTCCCAGATTTACCGGGCGATGGACGATCTCACGATCCGCAGCGGCAGCAATCTCCAGCAACTTCGCTGACCCGATATATGCGAATGCGGAGTGAGTGGAATAGAAATATTCGATCTGCTTCACGGGGCTCTCTTCTCTCTTGCAAGGCTAGGTCAGCCAGCTCTTATACTCTTCATTGTGCTCGACCATGTCATCGAACAACCAGACCATGCGATCAATAAACCAAAGCTTGGCGCCCATGGCTATAACCAGCCCGGCAATGGTCATCCAGGGATCAAGAATCACCAAGCCCCAGATATAGGGAATGACGCCGACAAAGGCCGTCATGCTCAGAACATCCGCCATGCGCACATGATGTTTTGGAATGGGCACGTCTTTGCGGTTCAGCCAAACGCGTTCTCCCATCACGCCCTTAGACATCCAGTTGTTGGTGCTGACCGGGGCCGGAAACGCGCGCGGATTAATCCATATCCATATGACCGTGAGCGCAATCGGAACCAGGCACCACCAACCCAGCCAGACCCGGCTCCAGATGGCGAGTGTCAGGATGGGCGCAATAATGACACGTGTCCAACCACTCCACGGATTGGCATGGCGTAACCAGGTTCCCTCGCTCATGCCCATCAAGCGCTCAGTGAATTTGCCGTAACCCATAATTGTCTCCTATTCGGACGTGCAGTACCGGATCGGGCCCTCGGCTGCTTCTATTACCATTCGCGGTCGCAAATAAAAGACGGTCTTATCCAGCCTGTTTTTATCGCACCCGTCCGTGCCTGCGGTTATGGTGTTTGGGAGATAGCAAACGATGTTTCGTTATGCTCAACGAGAAAGAAAGGGGGCTGACATGGCCAATGCGGCAGACGGGTCCGATGAGATGATGCTGACAATTATGCTCAAGCATCAGAAAGACAAGAACCTTGCTGAGATCAACGCCAAGCTTGACGGCACTGAGTTCTGGGAAAACTTTCCGCCCGAAGGTTGCGAGATTGTCTCCTGGTACGTGATGATGGGCATTGGCCAGGTGGTTACACTTAAGTTTCCCGCCGACAAGCTGCGCGACGTGAACCTCGCGATCGAGCGACGGGCGTGGGGCGCATTCGACACGGAATTCTACCCAACCTATGACTTCCGACCACGCTATGATGCCATTCGGCAAGAACGTGGGAAGTGAGTAGGCGATGAGCGATCAGTTTGAATTACAGTTGATCGAGGATGTGTTTGAAGCCGGCGGGAAACTGGCATTTCCCGACGATGGCATCAATCGCATCGCTTACGTGGTTCATGGCGGTCTTAAAGTTGGCGCGGACAGCTTTTCCGACGATCAGAGCTGGCATGGCAAAGGCCCTTCTGAAGTGAACGCCGCGTCGACCGGCGCAACCGTGTGGCGCTTCGAATTGGCACCTGTTTTGTCCAATCCAACGATGCTTGCCAAACCTCACGGCACTTCACATGTGAAGCTTCGATACCAGGTTGCATTGCCTGCCGACGAAATTCTGATGCGCAATGACAGCGTTTCATTTCCACCGGGTGGGTGTGCCTATCTCCACACTCACCAGGGTCCTGGCATCCGGTGTCTCATAGACGGTGGTATACGCATTGACGCAGAGGGCCATTCGACGTCATTCGGGCCTGGCGGTGCCTGGTTTGAAGCCGGCCCCGATCCCGTCTTCGCTCAGGCCGCGGCGGACCGCCCATCACGCTTCATTCGCGCAATGATCCTACCGGCTTCGTATCTCGGCAAGAGCTCGATTACCTATGTCAATGCTGAAGATCTCGATAAACCCAAATCGCAGGTTTACAAGAGCTACGTTGATACGCCGATAACGCTGTAGCGTGTCAGGTCTGACCAACGAAGATGGTCAGACCTTGCCGTTTTCGGTTTAACAACCAGCTTTCTGGAAGTTGCGACAGGCTGCGTTCGAGCCCAGCTGGCAGGCGGTTTGCAGAACAGCACAAACGTTTCGTTTCGCCTTGTTTTGCTGCCGAGGTGGCGGCTCGTTCTCTTTGACACACTGGCGGCCATTCCAGACACTGTCGCCATTGCAGTCGCAGCGTCCATCCTGCCAGGTCCGTCCGCCAGTACAGCCTTGCTTGGGAAACACGCAGCGTCGGCCATTCCAAGCCTTGCGGCTGTCGACGCAGACGCAACGTCCCTGAGCGCCAACCCATGTCCGTCCAGGACCGCACCTGCGCACATTTTTTCTGATGCAGCGCCCGCTGTTGGTCATTCGGAAACCGCGATTGCAGTAGCAGTCGCCTTCTGGGCTGCGATAAGCATTGCGGCCACAATTCTGGAGCAACACGCACTTCCCGCGGACCAACTTGTAGTTCTTCCCACAACGCAGGCGCTGGCAGGAGCGACCATTCCAATACGACTTATTGGTAGGGCAGACGCAACGTCCTTTGGAACGGCTAAAGTAGCGACCGCCCGAGCACCGGCTGGTCGTCACCGGCGTGACAGCCGTCGAACCGCCATCACCGCAGCCTGGTACGCTTGCCCCACAACGGTTCATGACGGAACAGATTGCCTTGCGGCTGCCGGTCAATTGAAACGTCGCCTTAAACGGTTCCAGAGCAACTGTCACTTCACTTTCCGACATGAAATACTCAAGAGCTGTGCTGCCTTCACCAAACACGCCGGCGTTTGGTCCGACACTCAATTCCTGGTTGGTCAGCTTTGGCCGGGCTGCAGCATCATCGACGATTTCTCCGTTCGAGAATGACATCTCGATTTCTCTGTTCGGCCCGTTTCCAAATACCGGGCGGGCTGCAATACCCTGCCGGACGCGTTGAGAGTATGCAGGATAGCTACCACTCCGGCGCAGCAGCACGCCGAGACCGAAGCCACCATCGCGCTTGTCTTCGGCGCAGTACGTGACCATTTCTACACCCGGCACGCGTACACTGGCTGTGTAGACGGATTTGTTACCGGCAATCTTCAGCCGCTGCGTTTTGTTGGTCCAGCGCGAATTTGACGGGCCGCGTGCCACGGTTGGCAGCGTCGGCTTGGTGGTCTTTGGAGCCACTCCTGTTGGTGCTGGTTTCGTTGTCGCGCCGGCAGACGATGTTGAGGTTGCGCTCTGGCCCGACAAGCGCTTGACGAATGCTCTCGCGAGATCTGCCCTAAAGCCACTCGGAAACTGTTTCAGGAACGCATTCCAACCATCGATACTGCCAATCTCCTTGGCGATGTCGAAAGCTTCTTTCTCAGTAATTGCACCAGACGAACCGGAGGCAGATTGCTGACCGCCAGCGGCGGCGGCGTAAGACTTGCAGGCGTTGACGAAAGAATTGATCTTCGGATGAGCCCCATTGAGCCTCAGGCGGTTCGCCCGATATCCCGGTATCGTGTAATCTACGGCGAGGCGACTGAGCAGCATGGACCAGATCTTGGAGTCATGCTTGGGTTGGATGATGACACCAGAGATAGCTTCGTTGGTATTGCCAACACCGAGGACTTCGCCCTGGATCTCTTGTTCAGCACCACCGCCGGAAAAACGCACTTTCACGCGCGTACCGTTCTTCAGCTTGCCGGT
>JBCDBQ010000716.1:0-3838 GCA_039183375.1 Pseudomonadota bacterium | reverse complement strand
ATTTCCGATCTCGGAGTCGACGGACTTCACGTCAAGCTCATGCTTTCCGCCAACGGTCAGGTGAACCCGACCTGGCCGACAGTCGCAGCGAACGGCGTTACTGTGTGGCCCGATGGTGAAAATTCACTGCACGTTCGCTACTTTACGCTGCGCCATGTCCGACTTGGAGACAACTGCGTTGACATTGATGTCGTCAAGCACGTGGGCGGCAAGGTAGCTGACTGGGCTTCTACGGCAAAAACAGGCGATCGAATAGGAGTGATGGGCCCGGGTGGTGGAGGCATCCCAGAATTCGATGGTCGCTTGCTGCTCAGTGGTGACGAAACCGCACTGCCTGCCATAGCTCGGATTATTGAAAGTTTGCCGCCAGATCGCCCTTGCGATCTGGTAATCGGAATGGCCGATGATGATAAGCTGGAAGACTATCTAAGCTTTGGATCACAAGTTGCAATCCATCGGCTTGACAGCAGTGTTTTCAATAGTCGCGCCGTCGAGGTTTTGCACGAGGTGGCTGAACGGAACGGTCGGCCTGCTTATGCTTGGTTCGGTGGTGAGTTTGACACGGCAAATGCCGTGCGACGTCTATTCAAGGGAGAATTCGGCCTTACAAAAGGCAATCAGCTGAGCGTCGCTTACTGGCAACGCGGCCGCGAACAACGCGCTGACGGCAGCGATTGATGTCGTGCGGGGCCTTTGTTCAGCTACCTGCCTCTCCGTCAGCAGCAAGAATCACGCGGACTGCTGCAAACTCATCTGAACCCAAGAAATCTGCATTCATGAATCGGAACCACAATGCTGTGGATGTATCTGAGTTCACAGTAGTTCACAGCAGTTCGCAGTCGTTCGTGTCAGATCGGGAAGAATTCGGATATGCGATGTTGGTCACGCAATCAAACGGCTCCGTTGTCCCGCGGCCTGCCAAAGTTGTGACAGGCCGTCCTGGCTACTAAAATCGCGCTTTTGCAACAACACCAAATCTCCGGGTTGGGCCGACATCGACATTGACAGGGACACCAGCTAGGCCAGCGGCTGTCAAAGATGTTGACCCGGTAGAGTAGACTTCATCGAACGCGTTTTCCACGAAGGCTGTAATGGTGAGGTTTTGTCCGCGCAAACCAATGCGGAAATTTGTGACATCGTAACTGTCAAACGTCAGGAGACTTGGATCCAGTAGATTCGAAAAGCCACTCTTAAAACTGTACTCAGCACGGACAAAGGCCTTGTAACCGGGAAAGACTTCGTCAGGGTGTTGATATTCAGCAGTTAGACTGAAGGTGTGGAGCGGCGCATTGGGTAATCTTCTATCCGTCAGGTCACCGAAAGGAGAGTCGGTGAAGTCCGTAAATCTAGCGTCATTGATGCCATACTGAGCATCAAGCCGAAGGCCCTCGAATGGCAAGGCAATGATACCAATTTCGGAGCCGATACTCCGCGCAGTTGCCGCGTTCTCCACCGCCAAGACAACGGCGGTCCCGCCTCCGACAACCTGAGCCGTCGTAACTTGTATATCCTCGTAGTTGAGAATGAACCCGCTAGCATTCAACTGAAGGCGCCTATTGAACCAGGACGACTTGAAGCCAATCTCGTAGGACTTTGCTTTTTCCTCGTCGAAACTCTGGGTGCCCACCAGATTGGTACTGAATCCACCCGGGCGGTAACCGGTCGAGAAGGAAAAGTAAGTCGAAAGATTGTCATTCCATTGGTAACGAATGGATGCATTGGGTGTGATCGCGGTGAACGATTCTTCGTTTTCGAAGGATGCAATCGTGGGAAAGACTGCTGAAGTTAGACCCGAGCTAACCGTCTGGCCGGTCACATCGACGGTGTCACGGCTGAACCGTGCACCGACTGTAATCTCAAGTGGATTGATCGGTCGCCATCGCACATCGCCATAGATGCCAAAATTCGAAACATCCTGGGTCGCGGGCGTGAGTACAGTACTGCCATCGTCAGTCAGGTTGGCGGCAAAGAACGCTAACTGAATCTGCTGATCGGCCACCGACTGCAAGTCAAAACCAGCAGGCAGGATTCCAAGACCTATCAGATTTTGAACGTTCCCTAGCGTCAAGAGACCAGGCGCAATTAGCGAAAACGCATCCTGCCCAGGGTCCAAAAAGTTGGTTGTTGTGCCTTTCGTCTTGCTGAAACTCACACCGAGATTGGTTGAGACCTTTCCGGCATTGAGTGGCAGGGCGACCTCGGTACCCTCAAATCGGAACTCTTGAGAGAACGAGTCTTGCGTGCTGCTGGATTCCCCAAACAGGAAGTCAAGACTGGTATTGTCGGAGTCACCGGATTGGCGGATCTTCGACTCGTGATATGCGGTCGTCGAAATAAGTTTCAACGCATCAAATTGGTATGAGACGCGTCCGGTATACTGCGAGCGACGTAGTTCGTCGTTCTTAGCTCCAACCGTGTTGACGAGCGTTTCAGGATCGCCGCGATCGACGCTTTCCGTGGTCGCTGAATTGGCAGTGACATACTCGGTCAAATCGGTTGAGACGCTGGCAAACAGCGTGAGCCTGTCAGTTGGTTTTGACTGCAGGCTCAATCGCACCCCGCTCTCTTCGCGCCGATTGTTATCTCGACTAGAAATTGGAATGTTCGGAAGATCAATGAAGCCTTCATCGATCGCACCAAAAGCAACCAATCGGGCTGACAAGAGACCATCACTCAACAAAGGCATGTTGAGGATCGCCTTCAGCTCACCGGTTGGATAGGATCCGCCCTCGGCTGTCAGCGAGCCTTCAAGTTTGTCTGTCGGCTTGCGCGGCACGATATTGATGGCTCCACCGATCGTACCACGACCAAAGGCGGTCCCTTGCGGCCCGAACGCCGTTTCAACCCGCTCAATATCCAGTAGTTTCGGGTTGATGGCGATAGACGAGTCCGTCGGGTTAAGCAGGACGCCATCCAGGAACACACCATTGGTTGGCGCGCTTGCACTGGGACCAACGAGATTGCTTATGCCTCTGATCGAGATGTTGAGATCAGCAGGAGTGGCGTTCTCCGTGAAACTGACGTTCGGCAAACGCGAGATAATCTGGTCCGTGCTGTCAAGATTGGACCGCTCGAGCTCTTCACCACCCAGCACGACGACGCTACCTGGGACACTGGCAACATCTTCTTCTGTTCGACGCGCTGTGACGACAATGCCTTGGAGTTCAATCGCCTGGGCAACCGCGACTGGGGGCAGAGTTACCACGAACCCGACATCTCCCACTCTCGATGCGCTAAGACCTGTCCCTTGCAACAATGAATCCAGAGCTTGTCTTGCGGTCAACCGCCCCCGAACGGCTTGTGTCCGAATGGAAGCAATGGAGCTCGATTGAGCTGTGATCTGGAGACCAGTCTGTTGAGACAGGGCAATCAATGCATCGCTGAGCGATGTCGCTGGTATATTAAGTTCTTGCCCGAGTGTGCCTTGCTGAACGCGCACAATCGGCAGAGTGTGTCCGTCAAATGCCATCTCTGCGCCAGCTTCCGGCAACTTGGCTATTGCTGCAGAAGAACCAAACAAAAGCGACGCGACAAGAACGAAACTGGACATTGGCAAGCGAGCTTTGGGGTACGTGCTCAACGAATAACGGCAGGCATTTGCGACTCTCATAAACTCAACTCACACGCAACTAACGGTTATGGTCAGATCAGCGGAGGTGAGCCGGATACTCATTGCAAAAAACAACAAGCACGCTTGTGTCGCCTCCACATACTAGACGCTCAGCAGTTGTTGCGTGTTCACGATTGCGTCTCATCGATATACATATGGCAGAGCAATTGATTGAGGGAAGCTTGCCGAAGTAGCGGCATCTGGCACTCTGCATGACTCATTATTGAT